>NZ_LDUL01000071.1:0-50693 GCF_001043615.1 Burkholderia sp. LK4 | reverse complement strand
TGATACTTTTGCTATCTGATCCGAAGATCAGCTCGCGTCCATCAAGCGCCCACACTTATCGGCTGTTAATTTTTAAAGAGCAATCTGCGAGGAACTTCGTGTTTCTCAGCAGCGCTGCGTTTTCAGCAGCAGAGAAGCGAGATTATGAACCGCGTTTCGCAGCTCGTCAACAACTTTTTACACTACATCGTTGCGACTGCGGGGTTCAACTTTCTTCGCCAGCCGCGCGCCCAAGACTGCAACACACCACCAGCTTTGCTTCCCTCTCCCGCGCCGCGTTTCCGTTAGCGCGAAAGAGGCGTGATTCTAAGCACCCTCTTCGAACTGCGCAAGGGGTTTGACGCAACTTTTTTACAAAGGCTGCGATCCGGCCGATCTGCCATGCCTCGGCACGAGACCGCTTATGGTGCAAAGAACGGACTAGAATGTGAGGTTCTTCGCCTCTTTCTATATACGTCTTTAATATGCGCCAGCGAATCGCCAAACGCCTCCCCCCCGATGCCGACAAACTGGTCGGTCTGTCGCTTGCGCTCTTCGCGTCGGGCAGCCGCATCGAGGATCGCTTCTGGGAAGCGAAGCTCGACGCGCTGCTCGCCAAGATTGTCCGCAACGGCAACCAGACCACGCTCGACGCAGCGCTCGACCATCTTCAGCAGAATCATCCCGACGCCTATGGCGCGCTCGCCGACATGGCCGAGACGCACAGCGAGTCGATGGTGATCGAGCACGACGGCCAACCGTTCGACGCGCTGCTGGTCGCCGTCCCGGTTCTCGCATGGACGCGCTACATGATTCCGTCCGGCCCGCTCAAGGGTGACGTTGCCGACGCGCTGCGAACGCACTTGCAGGCTCACGTCCTCGCGAACGGCACCCTCGTCGGCCTTGCACCGTTCCTTTACAGCATTGACCAGTTGCCGCGGCACCACGTCGAGACCTACCGGCTGGCCCAGCAGCTCGCTCATGCAGCGATCACCCAGCACCCCCCCAAGCTCAGCTTCGGCGACCTGCCTGAAACTTCGCCGATCCTGGCCGACCCGCGCTTCCTGCTCGCCGTCGTCGCCGCGCCCGCCGGCGCGCCGCTGTTCCGATGGCAGGAAGAGGAAAACGGCAGCCGGATCGAGCGTGGCCAGTGCCTCGAGCAATGGACGGCCCAGGGCGGCCCGAACCTGTCGATCGCCCTGCCCGGCTGCGAGTTCGAATGCCTGCTTCCGGACGCGTACTATTCGGCTTGCCGGGATGCGGACGAACGGGTGCGTCCGCACACGGTGCGAACCGCCATTCGTTATCTTTTCGACACACTTGGTGCGGCACCGCAAGAGCTGCGCGCGGTGGTCGCCGGCTTCGGCGAACGCCGTATCGACGAGTATCGTGTCGGCTTCACGCGGCGTGCCAGCAACGACGTAATCTACGGCGTCGTATGGCCGCTCTACGGTCGTGAAAACGGCGACGTGTCGATCGACAGCGCGACGCTCGAAGGCGAAGCGCCGATCGAAGGACCGCTCGAGGAAATCGTGAGCCTGCTGAAGGAATGCGGTGTAACCGACGTCCGGCGGCACGCAGGCCGCTTCGAACCCGAATACTGCGACGACTGCGGCGTACCGCTTTACGCAGACCCGCTCGGCGAAATCGTCCACGCGGAAATGCCGGAAGACGCATCACCCGCCCAACCGCACTTTCACTGACCCACACAGCAGTACCCTGACGGCCTGCCCGTCCGAAGCCGCTCACGGTTCCCGCCGGAGCGGCTTTTTTCTTGTCCGCCATCCCTCCGTCCGAAATTTCATACTTTTCCTAAGCCTTTCAGCCAAGCAGACATCGTGTAAGGTCTTTGTCATCATCAGACCCAAGGCATGCCAGACGGCAGATCAATGGCTCACATTACGGAGGTTGAATATGCGGTTCCTGATGCTCAATTCAGACGCCGAGCGGCGTGACGGACTGAAGGCCCTGTTGCGACAGATCGACCGTCACGCCAGCATCAACGATGCGCCCGACAGTTTTCAGGCGCGCAGGCTGCTGCGCAACCAGCGTTTCGACCTCGTCGCGATCGACTGGCTCGACGTCGGCCGACTCAGCGAGCTTCAGGCGCTCTGCAGCGCGTGCTCGCCGACACCCGTCGCCGTCCTGGTCGACGAAACATCGCCGGAAGCCATCCAGCGCTTCTTCAACTATGGTGTCGCCGGCGTGATCCCGCATTCCACGCGGCCGCACCTGATCGTGCGTGCGCTCGAGATCGTCCTGCTGGGCGGGCACTACATCCCGCCGATCGCGCTCCGTCTGCTGCCTTCCGCTGCTGCGGCGCGCTACGATGCCCATTTCCAGACACTCGCCGGGTCGCTTCCCCGCCGGCCGCCGAGCGGCCTCTTGTCGCCACGCCAAGCTCAGATCATGCGCTTCGTCCACATGGGCAGCACCAACAAGATGATCGCCCGTACGCTCGGCATCAGCGAAGGCACCGTCAAGATCCACCTCGCCAGCATCTTCCAGCAACTCGGTGCCGCCAACCGCGCCGCCGCGGTCGCGATCTACAACGGCTGGCTGTCGCCCCACCTCGAGGTGCTGCTGGCGAATCGCAACCGCACGCGCAAGCCGCCCATCGGCCAACAGGGCCCGGTTCCGCTGCGTACGCAACGGAAGGACCGCCCGTACCCGGTGCCTGCCTCGATCGACAGCACACAGGACCTGCCGATCGCCGCCGAACCGCCGGCGCGGTTTCGGCGCGAACGCTAGCCAGACAGTCTCGATATTGCGACGGTCGGCGTGTGTGGATTCCCACCTTTGATGCTCAACGAGTAATATGGACGAATGGGTTTTCTCTTCACACCGCTTCCGCTCTGGGTTGGCATCGGTGGCTGGATCGCCGCCGTGGCCCTGCTCGCGCTCGCGATCTGGAATCGCCCCTTCGTGCGCCTGCAGGACGCCACGCTCCAGCACGTGTGGCTCGCGCTCGTCACCGCCATTACGGTTCTCTGGGCCTCGAATGCGTGGCTCGAAGACGGCATCGTCATGCATCTGCTTGGCGCGACGCTGCTCGTCACACTGTTCGACTGGACACTCGCATTGATCGCGATGGGCGCCGTCACGGCGGTTGCCGCGATCATTTTCGACGCGCCCTGGCAGGGCATTGGCCTGACCTATCTGATCTACGGCGCGCTGCCGGTCGCCGTGTCGGCATTGCTGCAGCGCGCCGCACTCGCATGGTTGCCGCACAATCTCGCATCGTTCATCACCGGCCAGGGATTCCTGTCGCCGGCCATCGCAATCATCGCAGTCGCTGCTGCCGCGGCCGGGGTCCAGCTCGCGCTGGCGGACGGCGTGCCTGTCGTGATTCCGGCCGGCTACCTGCTGAACACTGCGCTGCTCGCACTCGGCGAAGCGTGGTTCACCGGTATGGCAACGGCACTCATCGCGGTCTATCGTCCCGCGTGGGTCACGACCTTCGACGTCCGGCGCTATCGCCTCGGCGGCCCGCGCGCCTGAATCGCCCTCCGGCGGCGACACCGCCATCACCCGCCGGCAGGGCATCGCGCGGTGCGGCAGAATGCGACATCTACTGCCGCACAACTTTTTTACGCTAAGATTGAACTCCGGTTCTTCATCGGGCATCTATACGTGCCCGATGTCTCATTCGCTCCTCACCAATAACCAGATGGACAGCTCTCCTGCGTCGCTCCGGATTTTCCGGGCGCTCGGCAAGCTGGCAGCCTGTATTGCGGGCCTGTCGCTTGCGCTTCCGACACCGGCATTCGCCGACCTGCTCGACCAGCGCTCCGAACTGATCAACAAATTCGTCAACGAAATGCATGCCGATCCGCTCGCCGCCGATTGTGCGGCGCACGGCAGCTTCATCGCCAGCACGTCGTCGGCGTTCGACCGCGTCGACTTCGCGCCGAACACATTCGACAGCGGCAACGCGACAATCACGCCATGGAACGACTCGTTCGACCAAGGCAAGCAGCGTGTGAAGGTCGACAATATCGTCACTGTCGACGGACTCGGCATCCACAGCGACGGCAGCGACCCGACGCCGCTGAAATTCCGATGCGGCTATGTCGGTCAGCAAATGCTCGCGTTCAGCTGGAACGACCCGGTTCCGCCGCTGAAGCCGCGCGTCGAGCGCTCCACGTCCTCGACGAAGAAGTTCAAGGGCAAGTCGCACCGAGGCAAGGTCAAGGCGAAAGCATCGGGCCGCACGGGCAGCAAGAAGGCCGCCGCAACGAAAAAGTCGAGCGGACAGAAGAAGGTCGTGAAGAAGAGCGCGAAGAAGTCCTGATTCGACGAAGCGACCTCGACAGAAGCGAAAAAGCCGGAGCATCCTGAGATGCCCCGGCTTTTTTCATACGGCGACGCTGCGCTTACGCGAACGTGTCGACGTGCACCAGGATCGCGGCCAGCATCGCCGCGCCAAGCGCCGCGCTTCGCTCGCCGTTCCAGCCGACTCGCTCGTCGGGCAGGTTCGCGTTGTCCTTGAACGGCATCTCGAGCGTCAGCGACAGGCAGCCGAACTGGTGGCCGATGTACTTCGACGCGAGCTTGAGCGCGTCCTCCTTGTACTTGCTCGCCGCATAGCCATGCTCAGTCTGGAAGTCGGGGCTCGCAACCTTGAACGCCTCGATGAACGCAGCCTGCTCCTTGCCCTGCTGCTCGGTAAAGCTCGGCAGCATTTCCGACCCGGCAACGAACACGTACGGCAGATCCTCGTCGCCATGAATGTCGAAGAACATGTCGCAGCCGATCGCATGGATCGCATCGCGCACGGCCAGCACCTCGGGACTGCGCTCGGCATCGGGCGCCATCCACTCGCGGTTCAGGTTCGCGCCCGCCGCATTGGTGCGCAGGTTGCCATGCACGCTGCCGTCCGGATTCATGTTCGGGACGATGTGGAACGTCACGCGATCGTAGAGCTTGCGCGCAACCGGATCGCCGGCCCAGTCGCCCCATCCGGCCAGCCGCTTGACGAGACCTTCGACGAACCACTCGGCCATCGACTCGCCGGGATGCTGGCGCGCGATGATCCACACCTTCTTCTTCGGTGCGCCGTCGGTCTCCGGCGTACCGAGCGTCAGCAGCGACATCGGACGACCTTCGACCGTGCGACCGAGTTCGACGACGCTCGCCTGCGGCAACTGCTGGACCGCACCGAGAAATGCCGCATGACGCTCTTCCGAGTACGGTTCGAAATACGCGTAGTAGATGCTGTCGAATTCCGGCGTATGGTCGATGGTCATCGTCTTGCCGTCGAACGTCGTCGGCACGCGGAACCAGTCGACCCGGTCATAGCTCGCCACCGCGCTGTAATTGCGCCAGCCCGACGGATACGCGCATTCGGCCGCATTCTCGAACGTCATCACGCAGCGCTCGCCGCGCGCGCCCGTCAAGCGGTAGTAAAACCATTGCGCGAATTCCGAGCGGTTGTCGCCGCGCACGCGCAACCGAATCGCATCGGGGCTGTCGCACGACACGACGTCGATTGCGCCTGCGTCGAAATTGCTGGTGATCGAAAGGGCCATCTGTCTCTCCTTTGTCGACCGGAGTTGGCGCTTTAGCGCTGACACCGGTCTAATGTAAAGCTGGCGACCGGAACAGGCGGTGTAGCGCTTGCCCGGCCTCATGCATGCGCCGGCCGTCTCGTGAACGGCCGGCAGGGTCACTCGCCGACTCGCCGGCGATATACGTAAGTCGAATCGTTCGAAGCAGCCGCATCGAACGCATAGCCTTCCGTCGCGAATTCCTTCAGCGCCTTCGGGTCGGCAATCCTGTTCTCGACGATATAACGCGCCATCAGGCCGCGCGCACGCTTCGCATGGAAGCTGATGATCTTGTAGCGGCCACCCTTCCAGTCCTCGAACACCGGCGTGACGACGGGCGCGGCCAGCAGTTTCGGCTTGACCGACTTGAAGTATTCGGTCGATGCGCAGTTGACGAGCACGCGCGCCGCGCCGCTGCGCGTTTCGAGCTGCTCGTTCAGCGCCCGCGTGATGCGGTCGCCCCAGAACGCGTACAGATCCTTGCCGCGTGCGTTCGCGAAACGCGTACCCATCTCGAGACGGTACGGCTGCAGCAGATCGAGGGGACGCAGCAGCCCGTACAGCCCCGACAGCACGCGCACGTGCTGCTGCGCATAGTCGAGATCGGCGGACGACAGCGATTTGGCGTCGAATCCTTCATATACGTCGCCGTTGAATGCGAGCACGGCCTGCTTCGCGTTGGCCGGCGTAAAGGTCGGCGACCAGTCCGCGTAGCGCTGGAAATTCAGGCGTGCAAGCGGATCGGAGATATCCATCAGCGTCGCGATGTCCTGCGGCGAAAGCTTGCGCAGGCCGTCAATCAGCTCGGACGCGTCGTCGACGAATGCAGGCTTCGTGTAAGACTGGACGTGCGCGGGCGTATCGTAGTCGAGGGATTTGGCGGGAGAGAGAACGATTATCATAGAGGCTCGCTGGCACGCCGTGCCTTGCGGTCAGACGAAAACCACCGATTGTAACGAATGACCCGCTCTCCCGCCCCGCATGCCGCACATCGCGTCGTGCTCGACTCGAACGTCTGGATCGACATCCTCGTATTCGACGACCCCGCTACGCGCCCGATCCGCGCCGCGCTCGAACGCGGCACGCTTGCCGCCGTGATCGACGGCCGCTGCCTGACCGAACTCGAGTACGTGCTCGATTATCCGCAGTTCCAGGCGCGCGCCGTCGACAAGGCGGCCGCGCTCGCAACCGTCGCCCGCCTGGCGAGCCTCGTCGAGCCGCCGGCCGTCGACGCCGACGCGCCGCCGCTGCCGAAGTGCAAGGACCGCGACGACCAGAAGTTTCTTGAACTCGCCCGCGCCGCCCAGGCCGATTGGCTCGTGTCGAAAGACCGCGCGCTGCTGAAGCTCGCGAAGCGCACCGCGCGCGATTTCGGCTTCCGGATCGCGCAACCCGCCCCCTTTGCCGAGGCCTGCGCGCTCGACGCCACGCCGGCTTGACGCACGCAACACCACCCGATTTCGACCGTCTCGATGAACGCTCCTTCAGACATGCCAACGACTCCCGTTTTCCCTTCGCGCCTGCCGAACGTCGGCACGACGATCTTCACGGTCATGAGCGCGCTTGCAGCAGAAAAAGGCGCCGTGAACCTCGGCCAGGGCTTTCCGGATTTCGACTGCGATCCGCGCATCGTCGATGCAGTTGCCGCCGCGATGCGCAACGGGCACAACCAGTATCCGCCGATGGCCGGTGTCGCGCCGCTGCGCGAGGCAATCGCAGACAAGATCGCGCAGGTCTACGGCCGGCGTTACGATCCGGCGACCGAAATCACCGTCACGGCCGGCGCGACGCAGGCACTGCTGACCGCGATCCTGTGCACGGTGCATCCGGGTGATGAGGTGATCGTCGTCGAACCGACCTACGACAGCTACCTGCCGTCGATCGAACTCGCGGGCGGCACACCGGTGTTCGTCACGCTGGAAGCGCCCGACTACGCGATTCCGTTCGACCGCCTGGCGGCCGCCATCACGCCGAAAACGCGCATGATCCTGATCAACACGCCGCATAACCCGACGGGTACCGTGTGGCGCGAGGCGGACATGCGCAAGCTCGAAGAGATCGTGCGTGGCACCAACGTGCTGATCCTGTCCGACGAGGTCTACGAGCACATGGTCTATGACGGCGCGCGCCATGAGAGCGTCGCGCGTTATCCGGAACTCGCCGCGCGCAGCTTCATCGTGTCGAGCTTCGGCAAGACCTATCACGTGACGGGCTGGAAGGTCGGTTATGTCGCAGCCCCTGCCGCGCTGACCGCGGAATTCCGCAAGGTCCACCAGTTCAACGTGTTCACGGTGAACACACCGATGCAGGTCGGGCTCGCCGACTACCTGCGCGACCCGGCACCGTACCTGACGCTTGCCGACTTCTACCAGAAGAAGCGCGACTTCTTCCGGGCCGGCCTCGAGCGCACGCGCTTCAAGCTGCTGCCCTGCACGGGTACGTACTTCCAGTGCGTCGATTATTCGGCGATCAGCGACCTGCCGGAAGCGGAATTCTCGAAGTGGCTCACGTCGGAGATCGGCGTGGCCGCCATTCCGGTGTCGGCGTTCTATCACGAGCCGCACGAATCGGGCGTCGTCCGCTTCTGCTTCGCGAAGCAGGAAAGCACGCTCGCATCCGCGCTCGAACGGCTCGCCCGCCTGTAAGTCCTGCACGGGCGGCCTGAAGCCGCCCTGCAGGAACCGCGCTTACGAACGCGCGACGCTCGTCGCCTCGATATACGCCTTGCGCTCGGCTGCCACGCGCTGCGCGGCCGGACGTTCGCCGACGATCTTCGCGTGCGCCTTCCAGTCGATGCCCGCGTCGAGCAGGAAATCGCGTCCGAAAATGGCCTTCGTCGCCATCCCGATGACCGGCAGATGGACCCATGCGGCGATGTCGGCAAGGCCGAACGACTCGCCGAGCACATACGGCGAAAATTGCGTCATCTGTTTGAACGCATCGATCGCGCGCGGCAGGCGCTTCTCGACGTGCGCCTTCGTCCCGTCGCTGACCTTGCCGCCGAAAAAAGCTTCCGTATAGACTTCGCGCGCCATCCATTCGAGATACAGCTCGAGCGTCTCGACCAGTTCGCGCACCTTCGCAGCCGCGAACGGGCTCGTCGGGAAAATGCCTTTCTCGGGATAACGCGCCGCCAGGTATTCGATGATCACCTGCGACTCGAACAATGCGCCTTCTTCGGTCTTCAGGAACGGAATCTTGCCGAGCGGCGAATCGGCGAGCCGGGCCGGGTCGCTGATCGGCAAACCGCACACCGACTCCTCGAACGGAATGTCGTGCTCGAGCAGGACGAACTTCACCTTGTTGTAATAGTTGGACAACGGAATACCGCACAGCTGTAGCATCGGAGTCTCCTTCGTTGCTGGAACGCGGCCGCAACGGTGCCGGCCGCAGCGAGATTCATCGCGCCGAAAAGCACGTTCGTGCTAGTCTAAAGCAAGTATTGCGTTCGTCACGACAACATTACATCCGCTGCGGGCATCGGTCGCATCCGCGTGCGCGGCGCGCACGGCGCCGCAGCCCCGCCATCCGATGGAGACACGCTCGCATGAGTGCTGAACTGCTGGCCTCGCGCCCGCCCGAGAGCGACTCGACGCTCGTCCTCACGCTATCCAATCCCGGCGCACGCAATGCGCTGCATCCCGACATGTACGCAGCCGGCATCGAGGCGCTCGCCACCGCCGAGCGCGATCCCGGGATTCGCGCTGTCGTGCTGACCGGTGCCGATCGCTTCTTCTGCGCGGGCGGCAACCTGAACCGGCTGCTCGACAACCGCTCGAAGGATCCTTCCTACCAGGCCGACAGCATCGATCAGCTCGCCGCATGGGTAACGGCGATCCACGCTTCAACGAAGCCGGTGATCGCGGCGGTCGAAGGCGCGGCGGCCGGCGCGGGCTTTTCGCTCGCGCTCGCGTGCGACCTGATCGTCGCCGCGCACGATGCGAAATTCGTGATGTCATACGCGCGTGTCGGCCTGACACCCGACGGGGGCGGTTCGTGGTTCATCGCCCGCGCACTGCCGCGCGCGTTCGCGGCCGAAATCCTGTTCGAAGGCAAACCCGTCGCGGCCGAACGTCTGCACGCGCTCGGCGTCGTCAACCGGCTCGCCGTGCCGGGCGCGGCGTTGACCGACGCGCTGGCATGGGCCGATGCACTCGCCGGTATCTCGCCGAACGCGCTCACGCGCATCAAGTCGCTGCTCGACGACGCGACGACGCAACCGCTCGACGCGCACCTCGGCACCGAACGCGATCATTTCGTCGCGTCGCTGCATCATGCGGACGGGCTCGAGGGCATCACCGCATTTCTCGAGAAGCGCCCGCCCCGCTACAAGCGCTGAGCCGCCACGCCTGCGTTCCGCCTGCCTGACCGCATCACCAGGAAACGCCGCGCGCGATGGCGGCGGCGAGCGCTCGCACGCCCGCGCACACGTATCGGCACGCGCGTTTGCGTCGCCAGCAGCGCGCATCGATCCATGCTCTAATGACCGCCTGTCGCGGCGCTGCCAGCGCCGTTTTCGCGCACGCAACAAAGGAGTTCACGATGATCGACGTCTATAGCTGGGCGACCCCGAACGGCCACAAGGTGCACATCATGCTCGAGGAAACGGGCCTCGCCTATCGTGTCCATCCGGTCGATATCGGCGCAGGCGACCAGTTCAAGCCGGAATTCCTGAAGATCAGCCCGAACAACAAGATCCCCGCGATCGTCGATCCGGACGGCCCCGGCGGCAAGCCGATCTCGCTGTTCGAATCGGGCGCGATCCTGATCTACCTCGCGGAGAAGACCGGCAAGTTCCTGCCGACCGATCCGGCCGCACGCTATGCCACGCTCGAATGGCTGATGTTCCAGATGGGCGGCGTCGGGCCGATGCTCGGGCAGGCGCACCACTTCCGCCTGTATGCGCCGGAGAAGATCGAGTATGCGGTCAACCGCTACACGAACGAAGCGAAACGCCTGTACAACGTGATGGACAAGCGACTCGGCGAATCCGAGTATCTCGCGGGCGACACGTACACGATCGCGGACATTGCGACGTTCCCGTGGACGCGCTCATGGCAGAACCAGGGCATCGTGCTCGACGAATTGCCGAACGTGAAGCGCTGGTACGACACGATCGCCGCTCGACCGGCCGTGCAGCGCGGTGTCGAAGTGCTCGCGTCGATGCGCAAGGCGCTGCAGGACGACAAGGCACGCGAGGTGCTGTTCGGCGCAACGCAATACGCGAAGCACTGACACGCAAGTGACGGGCGGAGCGGCATCCACGCATGCCGCTCCCCGCTTCAGAAGTAATGCAGCGTGATGAATTCCGCCGCGCAAACCGGCAGTGGCGCATCGGGACGCTCGACCTGCATCGTCACCGACCACGTCACCTGCACGCCGTCCCGCGCGGCCTCGGCGGTTTCCTTTACCGCAAACAGCGCACGCACGCGCGCGCCGACCGGCACCGGCTTCAGGAACCGCACGCGGTTCAGTCCGTAGTTCACGCCCATCTTCTGCTCGAAACGCATCGCGTCGGTCATCAACGCCGGAATCAGCGACAGCGTCAGGAACCCGTGGGCGATCGGCCCGCCGAATGGCGACTCGCGTTGCGCGCGCTCGGGATCGACGTGAATCCATTGATGATCGCCGGTCGCGTCGGCAAACCCGTCGACGCGCTTCTGATCGATCACGATCCAGTCGCTCGCGAGCGGCTCCGCGCCGACGCGTGCCTGCAGCGCCTGCGCCGACGCGATCAGCGGCAAGGTCATTTCCGTCATGCCTGCACGCCTCCCGGATGGCGCAGCCCGAAGATCACTTTCGTGTGCACGGTAATCACCGTCTCGCCGGCCTCGTTCACGCCGACCCATTCCGTCGACACGATGCCGCGGTCGGGCTTGCTCTCGGACACACGCTTGTCGTGGACCTTCTGGTACATCGTGATCGTATCGCCCGCACGCACCGGCTTGAGCCAGCGGATCGAGTCGATGCCCGGCGAGCCCATGCTGGTCGAGTCCCGGCCGAGCTTCTTGACGAGCAGGCTCATGAACACCGAACACGTATGCCAGCCGCTCGCGACCAGCCCACCGAAATGCGATGCCTTCCCGGCTTCTTCGTCGAGATGGAACGGCTGCGGATCGTAACGTTGCGCGAACGTCTTGATGTCGTCGGGTTCGAACGTGTAACGGCCCACTTCGGTGGTGCTGCCGACCACCAGGTCTTCATAACTGATGCCCACTAGATGTCTCCTTGTCTGGCGCGCTCGCGCGTCGCCGTCATGCCGCGTCGGCCTGCGCGAAATCGGGCAGTGCCGCAATGCGCGCAAGATGGTGATCGGTGTCGCCGAGCGTCGTCTCGATGATCGTCAGCCGCTTGAACAGGTGCGCAGCGGCGACCTCGTTGGTCACGCCCATGCCGCCGTGCAGTTGAACGGCCTGCTGGCCGACGAAACGCGCGGCTGCGCCGACACGCGCTTTCGCGGCTGACACCGCCTTGCGCCGCGCGTCCGCATCGCCGCTCGCGTAGCGTACGGCTGCCAGGTAGGTCAGCGAACGTGCCTGCTCGGCATGGATCAGCATGTCGACCATCCGGTGCTGCAGTGCCTGGAAACGCGCGATCGGCACTCCGAACTGTTCGCGCGTCTTCGTGTATTCGACCGTGGCGCGGTTAAGTTCGTCGAGCGCGCCGACCGCCTCCGCGCACAGCAGGAACGTCGCGTAATCGGCAACCTGCTCGAGGGCGGCGGCGTCGCGCGCACCGCCCGTCAGCAGTCGCGCCGGCGTTTCATTGAAACCGATAGTCGCGGCACGCTGGCCGTCGATCGTCCGGTAGTCGGCCACCTTCGCATTCGCGGCATCCCGTTCGACGACGAACAGGCCGATGCCGCCGCCGTCGACGCGCGCAGGCACGATCCACGCATGCGCCTGCGCGCCGTGCTGAACGACCGACTTCGTGCCCGTCAGGCGGTATGTGCCGCCCTGCTCGCGCGCATGCGTATCGAGTTCGAACAGGTCGTAGCGCGCATGCGGCTCGTGGAAAGCAACCGCGACTCGTTTCTGCCCCTGCGCGATCGCCTCCAGCAACGCGGCATCCTCACCGGCACCGGAGCCGGCGATGCGCAAGGCCTCGACGCCCACCGCCGTCGCCCAGTACGGCTCGATCACGAGCGCGCGGCCGAGTTCCTGCATCACGACCAGCATGTCGACCGGGCCGCCGCCGAAGCCGCCCTGTGCGTCCGGCACGGGCAGCGCGGTCAACCCCAGTTCGGCGAACGCGCTCCATTGCGTGTCCGACACGCCCGCGTCGCTGCGCACGATGGCCTGGCGCGCTTCGAAGCCGTATTGCTCGCCGAGATAACGGCGCAGCGCGTCGGCGAACTGCTGCTGCTCATCGGTAAAGCTGAAATCCATGGTTGTCTCCGTTCCCTGATCACAGCCCCAGAATCATCTGCGCGATGATGTTCTTCTGGATCTCGTTCGAACCGCCGTAGATCGACGTCTTCCGGTAATTGAAGTAGTACGCGGCCAGCGGCGCCGCGTCGTCGTCGCCGGCGATGCTGTGCTCGCGCTGGCCGTCGAGGAACGGAACGTCGAACGGTGCGGCGAGCGGGCCGATCGCTTCGACCATCAGCTCGGTGAGCGCCTGCTGCACTTCCGTGCCCTTGATCTTCAGCATGGACGCCTCGGGGCCCGGCCCCTTCCCGCTCGTCTCGCGGCTGACGACCCGCAGCACCGTCACCTCGAGCGCCATCAGCTCGACCTCGAGCGCCGCGACCTTGGCGGCGAACACGGGATCGGCAAGCAACGGCTTGCCGTTCTTGCGCTGGTTCGACGCCACGCGCTTCAGGAACGCGAGCTCGCGCTTCGACGCGCCGACGCGCGCGATCCCGGTGCGCTCATGGCCAAGCAGGTATTTCGCGTAGGTCCAGCCGCGATTCTCGTCGCCGACGAGATTTTCGACCGGCACCTTCACGTCCTCGAAGAACACCTCGTTGACCTCGTGATCCTCGTCGAGCATGACGATCGGCCGCACAGTGATGCCGGGCGTCTTCATGTCGATCAGCAGGAACGAGATGCCCTCCTGCTTCTTCGCGGCCGGATCGGTGCGCACGAGGCAGAACATCATGTCGGCGTACTGGCCGAGCGTCGTCCAGGTCTTCTGGCCATTGACGACATAGTGATCGCCCTGGCGCTCGGCGCGCGTGCGCAACGAGGCGAGGTCGGATCCCGAACCCGGCTCCGAATAGCCCTGGCACCACCAGTCCGAGCCGTCGAGAATCCGCGGCAGATAATGACGCTTCTGCGCTTCGCTGCCGTATTTCATCAACACCGGCGCGACCATCGAGACGCCGAACGGCAGCACGGTGGGTGCGCCGATCCGCGCGCACTCCTCATCCCAGATGTGCCGTTGCGTCGCGTTCCAGCCCGGCCCGCCGTATTCAACCGGCCAGGCGGGCGCGGACCAGCCGCGCTGGCCGAGAATCCGGTGCCAGCTCGCGAAATCCTCGCGGTCGAGTCGTTTGTGATCGAGTACTTTGGCGCGCAGTGCGTGAGGCAGGTTGGCCTCGAGCCAGGCGCGGACGTCGACGCGGAACGCGTCGTCGGCGGGGGAATAATCCAGATCCATGCGCAGTGTCTCCTGTCGACCGGAGTTTGCGCTTCAGCGCTTACTCAGGTCCCATGCAAGGCTGACCGCAGCCGTCCAGCCCGGCAAGGACCCACTGCATACGTCATTGCAGCGGTTCTTTCAGCGCGGCAGGAATCGGCAGCGGCATCACGTCGATGCCTTCTTCGGCCAAGGATTGCGCATCTTCGGGCGTCGTGACGCCGCGAATGCTGCGTGCCGGCGCCTCGTTGTAATGGATGCGCCGCGCTTCCTCGGCGAAGCGCTCGCCCACATTCTCGGTTTTCTCCAGCACCTCGCGCAGTGCACGCATCACCTGCGCCTGCATTGCGCGCGGATCGGCCGGCTGTGCCTGCGTCGCACCCGACAGATTCAGGCGCGGCGCCGACGGCAGACGGTTGACCTCCGTCGTTCCGCACACCGGGCATTCGACCAGCTTGCGGGACAACTGCGCTTCGAATTCATCGGCGGAAGCGAACCAGCCTTCGAACCGATGACCGTGCGGGCACTGCAAATCGAGGACCTTCATGCTGAATCAGGGCGTGTGGCGAGTGTAGCGCAAAAAGCGGTTTTGTGAACGATCGTGCTAATTACCGATCGCGCGACGTGGAGGCGTCGCGTCACCGGATTGTAACGCGGCGCCCCACCCGCTGACGCCGCACTCAGGGCGTCAGGACCGGCCCGAGCGGCCACGTACCGGACAGCACCTTGTCGAGCCACATCGTACCGATGATCGTCTTCACGTCGGAAATCTGGCCCGTGCGCACCCATTCCTGCAGATCGGCCTGCGTCGCGGTGAAGGTCTCGAGGAATTCGCCCTCATCGAGCTTGCGCTCGCCGGCCGTCAGCCCGCGCGCCAGGTACAGGTCGATGAATTCGGTCGAGTAGGAAATGATCGGATGAATGCGGGCCAGGAACACGTACTCGCGTGCCGTGTAACCCGTTTCCTCGCGCAGTTCGCGCACCGCGCAGGCGAGCGCGCCTTCGTTCGGGTCGAGCTTGCCGGCCGGGAATTCGGCCATCACCTTGCCGATCGGGTAGCGAAACTGGTTTTCCATCAGCACGCGGCCGTCGTCGAACAGCGGGATCACCATCACCGCGCCCGGATGCTGGACGTATTCGCGCGTGGCCTTCTTGCCATCCGGCAGGCGGACGATATCGCGCTTGAGCTTGAGGAACGCGCCGTCGAAAATCGCCTCGCTCTCGAGGCAGGTTTCGGTCAGTGCGGCGTCGTGATTGGGTAGTTCGGCCATCGGCGGCTCCGGGAATGAGCGCGACGGCCGAAGCCGTCAGCGTCGTTTGACGAGATACTGGAACGTGAAGCCGGGAAACGCGAACACGACGAAAAGACTGAACGTGATCGCGTAGAACTGCCAGCCCTGTTCGAAGCGGTTGCCGGCGCGCGACTCGAGCCAGAAGCCGAGCGCGCCGACGATGAAGTACAGCACGATCAGCTCGCCGATCCGCACCCACCCGCCCTTCTTCGTCGCGCCGAACGGCACGACGGCGAAGAGGCGTTGGTTCAGGAACGGCAGGTTGGCGCAGACGAACGCCAACAGCACGATAAACCAGCCGGCTGCCGACATTACAGCGGCAGCGTGTGGCGAATTGCCTGCAGGCAGGCCGTCAGCAGCGGGCTCGGGATCAGGCCGAGCACGACGACCGCCAGGCCGTTCAGCACGAGGATCGTGCGCTTGCAGAAATCGCCCGTGATCGGCGTTGCATCCTGCGGTGCATCGAAGTACATCAGCTTCACGATGCGCAGGTAGTAGAACGCGCCGAACAGCGACGTGATCACGGCCAGCACGGCCAGCCACGTGAGACCCGCGTTGACGGTCGCCTCGAGCACGGCGAGCTTCGCGTAGAAGCCGACGGTCGGCGGGATGCCTGCCAGCGAGAACATCATGACCATCATCACGAACGCGAACACCGGGCTGCGCTTGTTGAGGCCCTTGAAGTCGTCGATCGTGTCGGCTTCGAAATCGCGGCGTGCGAGCAGCATCACCACGCCGAACGAGCCGAGCGTCGTGATCAGGTAGACGATCGCGTAGAACATCGCCGAGCTGTATGCATTCGCCGGCGCCGACGCGTCGCCCTTCACGATGCCCGCGAGCAGGCCGAGCAGCACGAAGCCCATGTTCGAGATTGCCGAGTACGCGAGCATCCGCTTGATGTTGCGCTGGACGATACCGGTGATGTTGCCGACGATCAGCGACAGCGCGGCGAGGATCACGAGCGCGGTCTGCCAGTTCTGCGCGAGCGGCAGCAGGCCCATCACCAGGAAGCGCAGGCCCCACGCGAACGCGGCAACCTTCGGGCCGCCGCCGACGAACAGCGTCATCGCGGTCGGTGCGCCCTGGTAGACGTCCGGCACCCACATGTGGAACGGCACGGCGCCGAGCTTGAACGCGATACCGGCGACGATGAAGACCACGCCGAACATCAGCACGGCTGCGTCGGTGTTGCCGCCGACCGCCTTGTACACCTCGCCCAGCTCGAGCGAGCCGGTCGCGCCGTACAGCATCGAGATGCCGTACAGCACGAAGCCCGACGCAAGCGCGCCCAGCACGTAGTACTTCATCGCGGCTTCGCTCGACTGCGCGGCGTCGCGGCGCAGTGCGATGACTGCGTACAGCGACAGCGACATCAGTTCGAGACCGAGGTACAGCGTCAGGAAGTTGTTGCCCGACACCATGACCAGCTGGCCGAGCAGCGAGAACATGCCGAGCAGGAACACGTCGCCGCGGAACATGTCGCGATCCTCGAGGTACTTGCGCGAATAAACGAGCGAGACCGCGAAACCGAACGACACGACGGCCTTCATCGTGCTCGCGAACGAGTCGACGACGACCATCTTCGAGAAGAAGTAGTACTGCTGCGGGTCGAGTGCCTGCACCGCGAACCACACGCCGGCGACGACCGACGAAACAACCGCGATCAGGTAAGTCAGGCGGCGGCCGGAAGCACCGGTAAAGGTGTCGTTCAGCCATGCGACGACGATGGCGGCCATCACCAGCGCGTCAGGCAACAGGACATTCATAGGAGCGTTCATGATCTTGATTTCCTCCGCTCGCGATTACTGCGCCAGCGGCAGCTTGGACTGCGCGACATGGGAGAGGAGGTTTTCCACGGAAACGTGCATCACGTCGGTGAAAGGCTTCGGATACAGGCCCATCAGCAGCGTGAACGCGGCGAGCACGGCCAGCATCAGGAATTCGCGACGGCCGATGTCCTTCAGCTTGGCAACGTGATCGTTCGCCACCGCGCCGAAGTACACGCGCTTGTACATCCACAGCGTGTAAGCAGCGCCGAGGATCAGCGTGAACGCCGCGCCGAATGCGATCCAGAAGTTGTACTGGACGGCCGCGAGAATCACCATGAACTCGCCGACGAAACCCGACGTGCCCGGCAGGCCGCAGTTGGCCATCGAGAACAGCATCGCGAACGCCGCGAACTTCGGCATCACGTTGACGACGCCACCGTAATCGGCGATCTGGCGCGAGTGCACGCGGTCGTACAGCACGCCGATGCAGAGGAACATCGCGCCCGACACGAAGCCGTGCGAGATCATCTGGACGATCGCGCCTTCGACGCCGAGCTGGTTGAAGATGAAGAAGCCGAGCGTGACGAAGCCCATGTGCGCGATCGACGAATACGCGACCAGCTTCTTCATGTCGGCCTGCACCATCGCGACGAGGCCGATGTAGATCACCGCGATCAGCGACAGCGTGATCACGACGGGGGCCAGGAAGTGGCTCGCGTCAGGCGTGATCGGCAGCGAGAAGCGCAGGAAACCGTACGCGCCGAGCTTCAGCATGATCGCGGCCAGCACGACCGAGCCGCCCGTCGGCGCTTCCACGTGCGCATCCGGCAGCCACGTGTGCACCGGCCACATCGGCACCTTCACCGCGAACGCGAGGAAGAACGCGATGAACAGCAGGATCTGTGGCGTCATCGCGATCTTGGCGTTCTGCCACGTCGCGAGGTCGAACGAATGCGTTTCCGTATACAGGTAGATCAGCGCGACCAGCATCAGCAGCGAGCCGGCCAGCGTGTACAGGAAGAACTTGAATGCCGCATACACGCGGTTCGGGCCGCCCCACACGCCGATGATGATGTACATCGGGATCAGGGTCGCTTCGAAGAACACGTAGAACAGCAGGCCGTCGGCCGCCGAGAAGACGCCGATCATGATCCCGGACAGGATCAGGAACGCCGCGAGGTACTGCGCGACATTCTCGGTGATGACTTCCCATGCGGCGATCACGACGATCACCGTGATCAGCGCGGTCAGCACGACGAACCACATCGAGATGCCGTCGACGCCGAGGTGATACGCGATGTCGAAGCGCTCGATCCAGGTCGACTTCTCGACGAACTGCAGCGCAGCCGTGCTCGAATCGAAGCCCGTGATCAGCGGGATCGTGACCGCGAGGCCGAGCAGCGAACCGATCAGCGCGATCCAGCGGGCCGTCCCCGGATTTTTGTCATTACCCACCGCAAGCACGAGGAGGCCGAAAACGATCGGCAGCCAGATCGCGGTACTGAGAATCGGAAAAGCGTGCATTAAGTTGTCCCCCGCCTTATTTGCCGCCGAGCGTTACAAACAGGGTCAGGAGCCCCAGCATGCCGATGATCATGGCGAACGCGTAGTGATAGATGTAACCGGATTGGAGGAAGCGGATCACGCTGGCGAACCAGCCGATGAACCGGGCGCTGCCGTTGACGAGGCCGTCGATCACGACGACGTCACCTTCCTTCCACAGGCCGCGGCCGATCGCCACCGAACCACGGGCGAACACCACTTCGTTGATCTTGTCCATGTAGTACTTGTTGTCCAGCAGCGTGTAGATCGGGCCGAACGCGCGGCGGATCGACGCCGGCAGATCCGGACGCTTCAGGTACAGGAACCAGGCGACAACGACACCGGCGAGCGCGAGCCAGACCGGCAGACCCGACACCGAGTGCAGGCCCATGCCCACCCAGCCGTGGAACTCCTCGGCCATCTCGGCCAGCGCCGGGTGGTTCTCGCCGATGAAGATCACCTTGTCGAATGCAACGCCGTGCTGGAAGAAGTCGCCGAACAGCATCGGGCCGACCGCGATCGCACCGATGATCACCGACGGGATCGCCAGCAGGACCAGCGGCACCCACACGACCCACGGGGTCTCGTGCGGCTCGTGCGCATGGTCGTCGTGACCATGGCCATGGCCGTGGTCGTCGTGGCCGTGCGCGGCCGCCATGCCCATCGGCGATTCCGGATGCTTCGGCTTGCGGAAGCGCTCTTCACCGTGGAACACCAGGAAATACATGCGGAACGAGTACAGCGCCGTGACGAACACGCTCGCGACGACCGCGAAGTACGCGAAGCCCGAACCCGGCAGGTGCGAAAGCTTCACCGCGTCGATGATCGAGTCCTTCGAGTAGAAGCCCGAGAAGAACGGCGTACCGATCAGCGCGAGCGAACCGATGAGCGACGTGATCCACGTGATCGGCATGTACTTGCGCAGGCCGCCCATGTTGCGGATGTCCTGGTCGTGGTGCATGCCCATGATGACCGAGCCGGCGCCGAGGAACAGCAGCGCCTTGAAGAACGCGTGCGTCATCAGGTGGAACAACGCGACCGGGTACGCGGACACGCCGAGCGCGACCGTCATGTAGCCGAGCTGCGACAGCGTCGAATAGGCGACCACCCGCTTGATGTCGTTCTGGATGATGCCGAGGAAGCCCATGAACAGCGCCGTGATCGCGCCGATCACCGTGACGAACGACAGCGCGGTATCCGACAGTTCGAACAGCGGCGACATGCGCGACACCATGAAGATGCCGGCCGTCACCATCGTCGCCGCGTGAATCAGCGCCGAGATCGGGGTCGGGCCTTCCATCGAGTCCGGCAGCCACACGTGCAGCGGGAACTGTGCCGACTTACCCATCGCGCCGATGAACAGGCAGATACAGGCCACGGTCAGCAGGCCCCAGTCGGTGCCCGGGAAGTGCAGGCTTGCGAGTTCCGCGCGCTTCGCGAACACTTCGCCGTAGTTCATCGAGCCGGCGAATGCGAGCAGCAGGCCGATGCCGAGCAGGAAGCCGAAGTCGCCCACGCGGTTCACGAGGAACGCCTTCATGTTCGCGTAGATCGCGCTCTCACGCGTGAAGTAGAAGCCGATCAGCAGGTACGACACCAGACCCACCGCTTCCCAGCCGAAGAACAGCTGCAGGAAGTTGTTGCTCATCACGAGCATCAGCATCGAGAACGTGAACAGCGAGATGTACGAGAAGAAGCGCTGGTAGCCGTCTTCTTCCGCCATGTAGCCGATCGTGTACACGTGCACCATCAGCGAGACGAAGGTCACGACGACCATCATCATCGCGGTCAGCGAATCGACGAGGAAGCCGACTTCGAGCTTCAGCGAGCCGACGTTCATCCATTCGTAGACGGTCGCGTTGAAGCTTGCGCCGCCCATCACGTCGAAGAAGACTTTCGCCGACAGGAGGAACGCGATCATTACGCCGAGGATCGTGATCCGGTGTGCGCCCTTGCGCCCGACTGCGTTCCCGAACAGCCCCGCAATCAGCGAGCCGGCCAGCGGAGCGAGCGGAATCGCCAGCAGCAGGTTTTCATTGAGTGTCGTTGACATAACAGCGTTGCCTGAAATTAACCTTTGAGCTGATCGAGATCCTCGACATTGATCGTGTCGAGCTTACGGAACAGGGTCACCAGAATCGCGAGGCCGATCGCGGCTTCCGCTGCGGCGACCGTCAGCACGAAGAACACGAAGATCTGGCCGTGCACATCGCCGAGATAGTGCGAAAACGCGACGAAGTTGGTATTCACCGCCAGCAGCATCAGTTCGATCGACATCAGGATGATGATGACGTTGCGGCGGTTCAGGAAGATCCCGACGATCGCGATCGCAAAGAGGATCGCGCCGAGCACGAGGTAATGAGCAAGAGTCAGCATGGTTTTCGTTTCCTCCGCTTAGCCGTTGGTGCCCGAACCGGCTTCGCTCTGCGCCGTTTCCGGCTGCGGCTTGTCCGCTTCCATCTTCACGAGGCGCACACGGTCGTTGCGGCGCACCTTGACCTGATCCGACACGCGCTGGCGCTTGCTGTCCTTGCCCTTGCGCTCGGTCAGCCCGATCGCGGCAATGATCGCGACCAGCAGCACCAGGCCGGCGATTTCAAACGCGAAGATGTAGTCGGTGTAGATCACCTTGCCGATCAGTCGCGTGTTCGACCAGTTGGCCATCTCGCCCGTCGCCATCGCATGCACCGTCTGCGTGTCGCCGTAGCCGCGCCACAGGATCAGCGCGGTTTCGATCACGATGATCGCGCCGACCACGGTCGCCATCGGGACGAAGCGCTTGAAGTCGCGGCGCAGGTAGTCGATGTTGATGTCCAGCATCATCACGACGAACAGGAACAGCACCATCACGGCGCCCACGTAGACCAGCACCAGCAGGATCGCGAGGAACTCCGCTTCCAGCAGCATCCAGATCGCGGCGGCGTTGAAGAACGCCAGCACAAGGAAAAGCGCAGACGCCACCGGGTTGCGCGAAGTGATCACCTTCAGCCCTGATACCACCAGGAGCAGCGCGAAGATGTAGAACAGTACGGTCGTGAATTCCATGATTACCGGTTCATCGTTAGGCCATAGTCAGGCGCGGCTTGCGGGACGCTCTCGCGTGCCGCACCCGTCGCGGCGGCTCGGCCCAGGCTTCGGGCCGGCACTGCAAACACAATCAACGATACGGCGCGTCGGCAGCCTTCGCCGCGGCGATGTCCTTCTCGTAGCGATCGCCCACCGCGAGCAGCATTTCCTTCGTGAAATACAGGTCGCCGCGCTTTTCGCCGTGGTACTCGAGAATCTGCGTCTCGACGATCGAATCGACCGGGCAGCTCTCTTCGCAGAAACCGCAGAAGATGCACTTCGTCAGGTCGATGTCGTAGCGCGTCGTGCGGCGCGTGTTGTCCGCGCGCGTTTCCGATTCGATCGTGATCGCCATCGCGGGGCACACGGCCTCGCAGAGCTTGCACGCGATGCAGCGCTCTTCGCCGTTTTCGTAGCGGCGCAGCGCATGCAGCCCGCGGAAGCGCGGCGAAATCGGGGTCTTCTCTTCCGGGAACTGCACGGTGAACTTGCGCTTGAACGTGTAACGACCGGTCAGCGCGAGCCCCTTCAGCAGCTCGGTCAGGAAGAAAGTCTTAAAGAAGTGTTGGATAGCCGTCATGATTTCGTCCTTACTTCACCCAGATGTTCAACGGCGACATCATCCAGCAGCCGACCACGACCACCCAGACCACCGTGACGGGCAGGAACACCTTCCAGCCCAGACGCATGATCTGGTCGTAACGGTAGCGCGGGAACGTCGCGCGGACCCAGATGAACACCGACAGCAGTGCGAAGACCTTCAGCACCAGCCAGAAGATGCCCGGGATGAACGACAGGAATTCGAACGGGGCGTCCCAGCCACCGAGGAACAGCGTCGCAGCCAGCGCCGAGATCACGATCATGTTGATGTACTCGGCGAGGAAGAACAGCGCGAACGCCATGCCCGAGTAATCGATCATGTGACCGGCGACGATTTCCGACTCCCCTTCCACCACGTCGAACGGGTGGCGGTTCGTTTCGGCGATGCCCGAAATGAAGTAGACGACGAACGCCGGCAGCAGCGGCAGCCAGTTCCACGACAGGAAGTTCACGCCGTGGCCGGCGAAGAAACCGTGCTGTTGCGAACCCACGATTTCCGACAGGTTCAGGCTGCCGGCCGTCATCAGCACCAGCACCAGCGCGAAGCCCATCGAGATTTCGTACGACACCATCTGTGCCGCGGCGCGCATCGCGCCGAGGAACGCGTACTTCGAGTTCGATGCCCAGCCCGCGAGAATCACCGCATACACGCCGATCGACGAAATCGCCATCGCGTACAGCAGGCCCGCGTTCACGTTCGCGAGGACCGCTTCGGCCTGGAACGGGATCACGGCCCACACGGCGAATGCCGGCACGACGGTCATCACCGGCGCGATCAGGTACAGCCAGCGGCTGGCGGCGCTCGGCTGAATGACTTCCTTCAGCAGCAGCTTCAGCACGTCGGCGATCGGCTGCAGCAGGCCGCCGGGGCCGACGCGGTTCGGGCCGAGACGCACGTGCATCCAGCCGATCAGCTTGCGTTCCCACAGAATCAGGTACGCGACGCACAGCAGGATGACGACGGAGACGACGAGGATGCGCACGACGGCCCACACCGTCGGCCATGCGAAGCCGAGAAGCTGGGACCCGCCCGCGTTGATCGTATCGAACAAGCTCATTTACGCCTTCTCCACCACCAGTTCACCGGACAGGCTGCCGAGCGCTGCGCCGGCAGGCGTTGCCGCCGACACGCGAACGACCGTCTCCGCAAGATTCGCGTCGCGCACGGCCGGCAACTGCACCGCACGCTCGCCCTGGCGCACGCGCACCGCGTCGCCTTCCTTCAAGCCCAGCTTGTCGAACAGCGCGGCCGGCAGGGCTGCGGCATTCGCCGCCTTCGCGGCGGCCGTCAGGTGCAGCGCACCTGCACGGCGCACGAGCGCGTCGGCGTGATAGATCGGCACATCGGCCAGACGCTCGAAGCCGCCGTTCGCGGCATTCGCGGCGGCGCGCACCGGCGCGACCGACGTCTGGTTCGACAGGCGGCCCGCGACGCCGGCGTCGCCGAGCGCGGCGAGACGCACTTCTTCCGAGGTCTCGTATTCGAAGTTCGGCAGGCCGAGCAGGCTGCCGAGCACGCGCAGCACCTTCCAGCCCGGACGCGTGTCGCCGAGCGGGCGCACGACGCCGTTGAAGCTCTGCACGGTGCCTTCCGCATTCACGTACGTGCCGGCCGTTTCCGTGAACGGCGCAACCGGCAGCAGCACGTCGGCGTAGTCGAGGCCGTGCTTGAACGGCGACATCACGACGACCATTTCCGCCTGGTTCAGCGCGGCCAGTGCCTGTGCCGGATCAGCGGTGTCGAATTCCGGCTCGACGTTCAGCAGCACGTAGCCCTTGCGCGGCTGCGCGAACGCTTCACGTGCGTTCAGGCCGCCTTCGCCCGGCAGTGCGCCGACGACGTGCGCGCCGACCGTGTTCGCCGCTTCCGTCAGGAAACCGAACGTGGCGCCGGTGTTGTCGGCGATCCACTTGGCGACGGCGTGCAGCTTCGCGAATTCCGGATGGCGGACCGCGACGTTGCCGAGCAGCACCGCACGGCGTTCGCCGTTCGCGAGCGACTGGGCGACAGCCTGCGCGGCCGGCGATGCGGTGACGCCTGCCAGCGCGTCGGGCAACGCGACGCCGCGCAGTTGCGCGACCGCGGCAGCGATGCCGGCCAGCTGGTCGAGCCATGCCGACGGCGCGGCAACGATGCGCTGCGCGGTCGGGATCAGTGCATCGTCACCGGTCGCGTGCAGGAAGTGCAGCTTCGCGCCGTTCTTCGCGGCCTGACGCAGGCGGGCGGCAAACAGCGGGTGGTCGCGGCGCAGGAACGAACCGACGACGAACGCGGCGTCCACGTTCGACAGGTCGGCGATCGGCATGCCGAGCCACGGTGCGCCCTGGACCGGCGCCGAGAAATCCTGCTGACGCAGACGGAAATCGACGTTCGGCGTCTTCAGTTCGTTGGCGAGCTGCTTCACGAGGAACAGCTCTTCAGCGGTGCTGTGCGCGCTCGCGAGCATCGCCAGCGCGTTCGCGCCGTGATCCGCGGCGATGCCCTTCAGGCCCTTCGCGACATATTCGAGCGCGGTCTGCCAGTCGGTTTCGATCCACTGGCCGCCCTGCTTCAGCATCGGCTTCGTCAGGCGCTCTTCGCTGTTGAGGCCTTCATACGAGAAGCGGTCCTTGTCCGAGATCCAGCATTCGTTGATTGCTTCGTTCTCGAACGGCAGCACGCGCATCACGCGGTTGTTCTTCACCTGCACGACGAGGTTCGCGCCGACGGAATCGTGCGGGCTCACCGACTTGCGGCGCGACAGTTCCCACGTACGGGCGCTGTAGCGGAACGGCTTGCTGGTCAGCGCGCCGACCGGGCACAGGTCGATCATGTTGCCCGACATTTCGGAATCGACCGTCTTGCCGACGAACGTCGTGATTTCCGAGTGCTCGCCGCGGCCCAGCATGCCGAACTCCATCACGCCGGCGATTTCCTGGCCGAAGCGGACGCAGCGCGTGCAGTGGATGCAGCGCGACATCTCTTCCATCGAGATCAGCGGGCCCACGTTCTTGTGGAACACCACGCGCTTTTCTTCCGAGTAGCGCGACGACGACTTGCCGTAGCCGACCGCCAGATCCTGCAGCTGGCATTCGCCGCCCTGATCGCAGATCGGGCAGTCGAGCGGATGGTTGATGAGGAGGAATTCCATCACCGACTGCTGCGCCTTCACGGCCTTGTCGGATTGCGTGTGGACGATCATGCCGGCCGACACGGGAGTCGCGCAGGCAGGCACGGCCTTCGGCATCTTCTCGACTTCGACGAGACACATCCGGCAGTTGGCCGCAACCGACAGTTTCTTGTGATAGCAGAAGTGAGGAATGTACGTATCCGCCTTGTGCGCAGCCTGGATCACCATGCTGCCTTCGGGCACCTCGACCTTCTTGCCGTCTATTTCAAGTTCAACCATGATGGTGAATGGTCCTTAACCTATTTCCGCCCGTTCGCGCCTTCGCCCGACCGTGCGCTCAAATTCCGCAACCGGGTTCGCTTCAGGCTGCCGCCGCGTGCGCGTGGCCGCCGACCATGCAGTGCTTGTGCTCGACGTGGTACGCGAATTCGTCCCAGTAGTGCTTGAGCATCCCGCGTACCGGCATCGCCGCCGCATCGCCGAGTGCACAGATCGTACGGCCCATGATGTTCTCGGCCACCGAGTTCAGCAGGTCCAGATCTTCCTGGCGCCCTTCGCCGTGCTCGATACGGTTCACGACGCGATACAGCCAGCCGGTGCCTTCGCGGCACGGCGTGCACTGGCCGCACGATTCCTCGTAGTAGAAGTACGACAGGCGCAGCAGCGATCGCACCATGCAGCGCGTCTCGTCCATCACGATCACCGCGCCGGAACCGAGCATCGAGCCCGCCTTCGCGATCGAATCGTAGTCGAGATCCGTCTGCATCATGATGTCGCCCGGGATCACCGGTGCCGACGACCCGCCCGGAATCACGGCCTTGATCTTCTTGCCGCCGCGCATCCCGCCGGCGAGCTCCATCAGCGTCGCGAACGGCGTGCCGAGCGGCACTTCGTAGTTGCCCGGACGCTCGACGTCGCCCGACACCGAGAAAATCTTCGTGCCGCCGTTGTTCGGCTTGCCGATCTCGAGGTAATTCTGCGGCCCGATGGACAGCAGGAACGGCACCGCGGCGAACGTCTCGGTGTTGTTGATCGTGGTCGGCTTGCCGTACACGCCGAAGCTCGCCGGGAACGGCGGCTTGAAGCGCGGCTGGCCCTTCTTGCCTTCGAGCGACTCGAGCAGCGCCGTTTCCTCGCCGCAGATGTACGCGCCGTAACCGTGGTGCGCGTGCAGCTGGAACGAGAATTCCGAGCCCATGATGTTGTCGCCGAGGAAACCCGCTGCGCGCGCTTCATCGAGCGCGGCCTCGAAGCGTCGATACACTTCGAAGATTTCGCCGTGGATGTAGTTGTAGCCGACGGTGATGCCCATCGCATACGCGCCGATGGCCATGCCTTCGATCAGCGCGTGCGGGTTCCAGCGCAGGATGTCGCGATCCTTGAACGTACCCGGCTCGCCTTCGTCCGAGTTGCAGACGAGGTACTTCTGCCCCGGGAACTGGCGCGGCATGAAGCTCCACTTCAGGCCGGTCGGAAAACCCGCACCGCCGCGGCCGCGCAGGCCCGACGCCTTGACGTCGGCGATCACCTGCTCGGGCGGAATCTTTTCTTCGAGAATGCGGCGCAGCTGCTTGTAGCCGCCGCGCGCGACGTAATCTTCGAGATGCCAGTTCTCGCCGTTCAGACCAGCGAGGATCAGCGGTTTGATGTGACGGTCGTGGAGGGACGTCATTTCGAGAGCTCCTCAAGCAGCTGGTCGATCTTCTCGCGGCTCATGAAGCTGCACATTCTGTGATTGTTCACCAGCAGCACCGGCGCATCGCCGCACGAGCCCATGCATTCGCCTTCCTTCAGCGTGAACTTGCCGTCAGGCGTGGTCTCGCCGAAGCCGATGCCCAGCTTCTGTTTCAGGTAGTCGGCAGTCGCTTCCGCGCCGCCGTGCGGGCCAAGCTGGCACGGCAGGTTCGTACAGAGCGTGATCTTGTGCTTGCCGACCGGGTTGAGCTCGTACATCGTGTAGAACGTCGCGACTTCCTGCACGGCAACGGCCGGCATGCCGAGATAGTCCGCGACGAACTGCATCAGTTCGGGCGACAGCCAGCCGTGCTCTTCCTGAGCAACGGCCAACGCCGACATCACGGCGGACTGTTTCTGATCGGCGGGATACTTCGTCAACGCTCGATCGATTTCCTTCAGGCCTTCAGCTGAGATCATTTTCAGACACGACTCTTTCAATTCCTACCGAACGAACAACCTGCCGCACACTGGGGTGCATGGACGGCAGACCTGGCGCTCACTCTGTTGACAGCTTGCGAAGCCGCGCCGGTTCAGCGCATGCAGCATGTGACTTCGCGTGTGACTTACCGCTCGCCGCCCGCGACAAACGGGCGGCGCAACCATTAGCGATCGATTTCGCCGAACACGATGTCCTGCGTACCGATGATCGTGACGGCGTCGGCGATCATGTGACCGCGCGCCATTTCGTCGAGCGACGCCAGGTGCGCGAAACCCGGTGCGCGAATCTTGAGGCGATACGGCTTGTTGGCACCGTCCGACACGAGGTAGATGCCGAACTCGCCCTTCGGATGCTCGACCGCCGCGTACGCTTCGCCTTCCGGCACATGGAAACCTTCGGTGAAGAGCTTGAAGTGGTGAATCAAGTCTTCCATGTTGGTCTTCATGCCGACGCGCGACGGCGGTGCAACCTTGTGATTGTCGGTCATCACCGGGCCCGGATTCTTGCGGAGCCACTCAATACACTGTTTCGCGATGCGGATCGACTGGCGCATTTCTTCGACGCGAACCAGGTAGCGGTCGTAGCAATCGCCGTTCACGCCGACCGGCACGTCGAAATCCATGCGATCGTACACTTCGTACGGCTGCTTCTTGCGCAGGTCCCAGGCGATGCCCGAACCGCGCAGCATCGGGCCCGTCAGGCCCATCTGCAGTGCACGCTCCGGGCTGACCACGCCGATCCCGACCAGACGCTGCTTCCAGATCCGGTTGTCGGTGAGCAGCGTTTCGTATTCGTCGACGCACTTCGGGAAGCGCGTGAAGAAGTCGTCGATGAAATCGAGCACCGAGCCGCTGCGCGCTTCGTTCATCTTCGCGAGCGCCTTCTCGTTGCGAATCTTCGACGCCTTGTATTGCGGCATTGCGTCAGGCAGGTCGCGGTAGACGCCGCCCGGACGGTAGTACGCCGCGTGCATCCGGGCACCGGACACCGCTTCGTACACGTCCATCAGGTCTTCGCGTTCGCGGAATGCGTACAGGAACACCGCCATCGCGCCGACGTCGAGTGCGTGCGCGCCGATCCACATCAGGTGGTTCAGCACGCGCGTGATCTCGTCGAACAGCACGCGGATATACTGCGCGCGCTCAGGCACTTCGATGCCGAGCAGCTTTTCGATCGCGAGCACGTAGCCGTGCTCGTTGACCATCATCGACACGTAGTCGAGACGGTCCATGTACGGCACGGACTGGATGAAAGTCTTGGATTCCGCGAGCTTTTCCGTCGCGCGGTGCAGCAGGCCGATGTGCGGATCGGCACGCTGAATGACTTCGCCGTCGAGCTCGAGCACGAGGCGCAGCACGCCGTGCGCTGCCGGGTGCTGCGGGCCGAAGTTGAGCGTGTAGTTCTTGATTTCTGCCATGACGCCCCCTTAATGTTTCAGACCGCCATAGCGATCCTCGCGGATCACGCGCGGCGTGATTTCGCGCGGCTCGATCGTCACCGGCTGGTACACGACCCGCTTCTCTTCCGGGTCGTAACGCATTTCGACGTAACCCGACACCGGGAAGTCCTTGCGGAACGGGTGACCGATGAAGCCGTAGTCGGTGAGGATGCGGCGCAGGTCGGGGTGGCCTTCGAACACGATGCCGTACAGGTCGAACGCTTCGCGCTCGTACCAGTTCGCGGACGTCCAGATGTCGACCAGCGATGCCACGATCGGCAGGTCGTCGTCCGGCGCGAATGCGCGCAGGCGCAGACGCCAGTTGTTCGTGACCGACAGCAGGTGCGACACGGCCGCGAAACGCGGGCCGTCGTAGGCGCCGTCGCCGAAGGTCTGGTAGTCGACGCCGCACAGGTCGATCAGCTGCTCGAAACGGAGCTTCGGATCGTCGCGCAGCGTCTTTGCGACTTCGAGGTAATCGCTCGCCTTCACGACGAGCGTAAGTTCACCGATCGCTTCGGTGAGGCTCACCACGCGCGCGCCGAGCGCGGCTTCGAGGTTTGCCTTGAGGGTCTCGATTTTGCTTGCCATATTGAGGGGACGCTCGGGGCTTTATTGACGGGCGATGGTATTGGTGCGGCGGATCTTCGCCTGAAGCTGGATCACGCCGTAGACCAGCGCCTCGGCCGTGGGCGGACAGCCCGGCACGTAGACGTCGACCGGTACGATCCGGTCGCAGCCGCGAACCACCGAGTACGAGTAGTGGTAGTAGCCACCGCCGTTCGCGCACGATCCCATCGAGATCACCCAGCGCGGCTCGGCCATCTGGTCGTACACGCGGCGCAGCGCGGGCGCCATCTTGTTGCAGAGCGTGCCGGCGACGATCATCACGTCCGACTGGCGCGGGCTCGGGCGGAACACGACGCCGAACCGGTCCAGGTCGTAACGGGCCGCGCCCGCATGCATCATTTCGACGGCGCAACACGCGAGCCCGAACGTCATCGGCCACAGCGAGCCGGTACGCGTCCAGTTGATCAGCTTGTCAGCCGTCGTGGTGACAAACCCTTCCTTCAAGACCCCTTCGATACTCATTTGCTTTCCACTCCAGACGAGCGACCGAGCGTGGCCGCCCATGCAAACCGGCGATTAACCCATCACTCCCAGTCGAGGCCGCCTTTCTTCCAGATATAGGCAAAGCCCAGCAGGAATTCGAGCAGAAAAATCATCATTGCGATGAAACCCGGCCAGCCGATATCCCGGAGCGCGACGCCCCACGGAAACAGGAATGCGGTTTCGAGATCGAAGATGATGAACAGGATGGCGACGAGGTAGTACCGGACGTCGAATTTCATCCGGGCGTCTTCAAAGGCTTCGAAGCCGCACTCGTACGGTGCGTTCTTCTCGACGTCCGGCTTGTTGGGACCAAGGAGCTTGCCGATGCTGACCAGCGCTATACCTAAACCAGTGCCCACGAGGAGGAACAACAAGACGGGGTAATAGGCTGCGAGGTTCAAGGCAATCCTCTATCGGTTGGTTCTGAGCGTCCGGAGAATACCACTTCCGGCGGAAGGAATCATTTCGGAGTGCACGCGATCGCAAGACAACCGCAAGCACACCCCAGAAATGAAAAATGCCAGCCACTAGAAGCGGCTGGCATTGAGTAACTTTGGTGCCGACGGCGAGACTCGAACTCGCACAGCTTTCGCCACTACCCCCTCAAGATAGCGTGTCTACCAATTTCACCACGTCGGCACTGCATGCAACCGGGGTTGTAACTACTTGTTTCCCGCGAATCGCTTCAAGAATTAAATTCTAACCTGAGTCCCGGAATTGTTCAACGCACAATCGCAAAAATTTTAACTTTTTATTTCGGGACATCCTGGCCCGGCGCGCTCGCAGCCGAACCCGCAACGGCGGCGGATGCCGCGACTGCCGGCGCCGATGCTGCAGGTGCCGATGCCGGCGCGGTCGCTGCCGTGCCGAGCACACCGGCCGACGGCGTCGACTTGTACGAACCGAGATACGTCAGCGCCAGCGTCGCGACGAAGAAGATCGTTGCGAGAATGCCCGTGGTACGCGACAGGAAGTTCGCCGACCCCGTGGCACCGAACAGGCTGCCCGACGCGCCGCTGCCGAACGCAGCGCCCATGTCGGCACCCTTGCCGTGCTGCAGCAGCACGAGACCAATCACACCGAGTGCAGACAGCACCTGCACCACAATAATCAGCGTCTTGAATAACAGCATCACACCCACCCGATTGGATCGGGCGACCGGAACGACCGGCCGCCCTCATGGTTCAATTCGATCCCGGACCGCTTATCGCGCGGCCCGGCAGATCGCCAGGAAATCTTCCGCCTTCAGCGACGCGCCGCCGATCAGGCCACCGTCGATGTCCGGCTGCGCGAACAACTCTTCCGCGTTGTCCGGCTTCACGCTGCCGCCGTACAGCACGGACACGTCCGCCGCACCCTTTGCCGCGAGACGCCCACGCAGGAACGCATGCACGTCCTGTGCCTGCGCCGACGTCGCGCTCTTGCCCGTGCCGATCGCCCAGACCGGCTCGTACGCGACGACGATGCGCGCAGCCTCGTCGGCCGTCAGCACGGCCAGCACCGCGTCGAGCTGCGCACCGACCACCTGCTCGGTCGCACCCGACTCGCGCTCGTCGAGCGTCTCGCCGACGCACACGACCGGCGTGAGCCCCGCCGCGAGCGCGCGCTGCGTCTTCGCTGCGACCGTCTCGTTGCGCTCGCCGTGATACGCGCGACGCTCCGAATGACCGACGATCGCATAACGTGCGCCGAACTCCGCGACCATCGCGGCCGCCACTTCGCCGGTGAACGCGCCCTGCTCGTGCGCCGACACGTCCTGCGCACCCCAAGCGACACGGCCGCCGTCGAGCTGCGCCTGAACCTGCGCGAGATACGGGAACGGCACGCACACGCCGACCGACGTTTCGGCCGCCACCGCGCCCGCACCCTGCACCACTTCGTTCAGCAACGCCTGGTTGCCGGCCAGCCGGCCGTGCATCTTCCAGTTGCCGATCACACGCTTAGTTCTCTGTTTCGACATCGTGTCTGTCTCGTCACCGCTTGGTCATTAACGTGCCATTTACGTGCCATTGACGCGCCGGAAACCGGCCGTCAGGTTTGATCTGGCGAAGCAAACCCGCGATTTTACTGCGCACGGCTTGAACCGGTCAAACCGCGTATGTCAAGCCCGGCCACACGGGCCGTCAGGCGTTCGCCCCCCCCAATCCAGGACGATCTTGCCGGTGTGCTCGCTGCTTTCCATCAGCGCATGCGCCTGCGCGGCATCCGCGGCCGGCAATACACGATAGATCACCGGCTTGATGCGGCCATCGGCAATCAGCGGCCACACGCGCGCCTTCAGTTGCGCGGCGATCCGCGCCTTGAACTCGACCGGACGCGGGCGCAGCGTCGAGCCCGTGATCGTCAGCCGGCGACGCAGGATCTCGCCGAGGTTGATGTCGGCCTTCGCGCCGCCGAGCAGCGCGATCAGCACGAGACGGCCGCCATCCGCGAGTGCGGACAGTTCGCGCGGCACGTACGAGCCCGCCACCATGTCGAGGATCACGTCGACGCCGCGATCGTGCGTCAGCGACTTCACGACCTCGACGAAGTCTTCCGTCTTGTAGTTGATCGCGCGTTCGGCGCCGAGCACCTCGCACGCGCGGCACTTGTCGGCGGTACCGGCCGTCGCGAACACGCGAAAGCCGAGCGCATGCGCGATCTGGATCGCCGTCACGCCGATGCCGCTCGAGCCGCCCTGCACGAGCAGCGTCTCCTGCTCGCCGCCCTCGCCCGCGCCGAGCTGCGCACGGTCGAACACGTTGCTCCATACGGTGAAGAACGTTTCGGGCAGCGACGCGGCCTCGATATCCGTAAGCCCGTCGGGTACCGGCAGGCATTGCGGCAGCGGCGCGACCGCATACTCGGCATAACCACCGCCCGCGAGCAGCGCACACACACGATCGCCCAGCTTCAGGCCGAACGGGTTCAGCGCCGCGTCGGACAAATCGCCGCCGACGATCTCACCCGCGACCTCGAGGCCCGGCAGATCCGACGCGCCCGGCGGCGGCGCATACGCACCCTTGCGCTGAAACACGTCGGGCCGGTTCACGCCGGAAGCCGCCACCTTGATCAGCACTTCGCCGCGCTTCGGTTCGGGGCGCGGACGCTCCGCGAGCTTCAGCACGTCGGGGGCGCCGAATTCGGTGATTTCGATGGCTTTCATGGTGATGGTCGCTCCGGGATCAGGATCGGAATCGGATGGCGCGCCCGCGCGCGGCTCGGACGCGTAGCCGGCGCTGCTGCGCCGCACAACGATGCTACAGAAAAAACGGCCGGCACGCTTTCGCACTGCCGGCCGTTGGTCCGCCTGCCCGCTTACTGCTGCGGCGGCGTATCCGACTGCGCCGCTGCCGCTGCTTCATTCAGCAGCGCCTTCGCCGACAGGCGCACGCGACCCTTTTCGTCCGTCTGGATGACCTTGACCTTCACTTGCTGGCCTTCCTTCAGGTAGTCGTTGATGTCCTTCACACGCTCGTTGACGATTTCCGAGATGTGCAGCAGGCCATCCTTGCCCGGCAGCAGGTTCACGATCGCGCCGAAATCGAGCAGCTTCAGAACCGTGCCTTCGTACACCTGACCGACTTCGATCTCGGCCGTGATTTGCTCGATGCGCTTCTTCGCTTCGGCCATGCCGTCGCTGTTCGTGCTCGCGATGGTCACGACGCCGTCGTCCGAGATGTCGATGGTCGTGCCCGTTTCTTCCGTCAGCGCGCGGATCACCGAACCGCCCTTGCCGATCACGTCGCGGATCTTTTCCGGGTTGATCTTGATCGTGATCATGCGCGGCGCGAATTCCGACAGCTGCGTGTTCGCACCCGAAACCGCCGACGTCATCTTGCCGAGGATGTGCATGCGGCCTTCCTTCGCCTGCGCGAGCGCGACCTGCATGATTTCCTTCGTGATGCCCTGGATCTTGATGTCCATCTGCAGCGCTGTCACACCCTGCTCCGTGCCGGCTACCTTGAAGTCCATGTCGCCGAGGTGATCTTCGTCGCCAAGGATGTCGGTCAGCACCGCGAACTTGTTGCCTTCGAGGATCAGGCCCATCGCGATACCCGCGACGTGCGCCTTCATCGGCACGCCGGCGTCCATCAGCGCGAGGCAGCCGCCGCACACCGATGCCATCGACGACGAACCGTTCGATTCGGTGATTTCCGACACGACGCGGATCGAGTAGCCGAACTCGTCGGCGCTCGGCAGGCACTTCACCAGCGCGCGCTTCGCGAGGCGGCCGTGGCCGATTTCGCGACGCTTCGGCGAGCCGACGCGGCCCGTTTCGCCGGTCGCGAACGGGGGCATGTTGTAGTGGAGCATGAAGCGCTCGCGGTATTCGCCTTCGAGCGCGTCGATGATCTGCTCGTCACCCTTCGTGCCGAGCGTCGCGACGACCAGCGCCTGCGTTTCGCCGCGCGTGAACAGCGCCGAGCCGTGGGTACGCGGCAGCACGCCGGTACGGATCTCGATCGGGCGCACGGTGCGCGTGTCGCGGCCGTCGATACGCGGCTCGCCGTTCAGGATCTGCGAACGGACGATCTTCGCTTCGATGTCGAACAGCACGTTGCCGACGGTGGCCTTGTCGGCCGCTGCCGTACCGGCTGCCTGTGCGTCTTCCTCGAGCTTCGCCGAGGTCGCTGCGTAAACTTCCTTCAGCTTCGTCGAACGCGCTTGCTTGTCGCGCAGCTGGTAAGCGGCGAGCAGGTCGTTCTGTGCCAGCTCGGTCACGCGGGCGATCAGCGCTTCGTTCTTCGGCGCCGGCTGCCAGTCCCACTCGGGCTTGCCGCCTTCGCGCACCAGTTCGTGGATCGCGTCGATCGCGACTTGCATCTGCTCGTGGCCGAACACCACGGCGCCCAGCATCACGTCTTCCGACAGCTGGTCGGCTTCCGATTCGACCATCAGCACCGCACGCTCCGTACCCGCGACGACGAGGTCGAGGCTCGATGCCTTGATCTGGTCACGCGTCGGGTTCAGCACGTATGCGTTGTCGATGTAGGCAACGCGCGCGGCACCGACCGGGCCGTTGAACGGCAGGCCCGACACGGCGAGCGCAGCCGATGCGCCGATCAGCGCGGGGATGTCCGCCGGGATTTCCGGGTTCACGGACAGCACGTGGATCACGACCTGGACTTCGTTGTAGAAGCCTTCCGGGAACAGCGGGCGCAGCGGACGGTCGATCAGGCGCGACGTCAGCGTCTCGTGCTCCGACGGACGGCCTTCGCGACGGAAGAAGCCGCCCGGGATCTTGCCGGCCGAGTAGGTCTTCTCGAGGTAGTCGACGGTCAGCGGGAAGAAGTCCTGGCCCGGCTTCGCCGACTTCGCGCCGACGACGGTTGCCAGCACGACGGTGTCTTCGACGTCGACGATCACGGCGCCGCTTGCCTGGCGAGCGACTTCACCGGTTTCGAGGCGCACCTTGTGCTGGCCCCACTGGAATTCCTTCACGACCTTGTTGAACATGGACATGGTTGCTCCTTTGAATTCATGCATTTCATTCGCCGCGCCGGCCATCCCGCGCGGCGGCGTCCCGACCGAATCACCCGGAGCAAGGTGTGTTTTTTATGCCATTCCAGCGCGGCACTCATGCAGCGACGCGCTGGAATGACACAAATCCTGCCCCGGTATCAGTCGTTGCGGCGGCCCCGCACAGTCGTGCCGGACAGCCTGCGATGCGTGTGACGCTACGCACCGCGCAAAAACAAAATGCCTGTATCAGCGGACTGACACAGGCATCTTGCTGGCGGCAATCGCCTCGATTACTTACGCAGACCCAGCTTCTCGATCAGTGCGCGGTAACGGTCGGCATCCTTGCCCTTGAGGTAGTCGAGCAGCTTGCGGCGGCGGCTCACCATGCGCAGCAGGCCGCGGCGGCTGTGGTGGTCCTTCGCATGGGTCTTGAAGTGACCCGTCAGTTCGACGATACGTGCGGTCAGCAGTGCGACCTGGACTTCGGGCGACCCCGTGTCGTTCGTACCGCGGGCGAACTGAGCAACGACTTCCGACTTCTTGATATCTGCAACAGACATGAGATTTCCTTGGTTTCTACTTTCTAACTGAACAGGCGGACACGGAAGAATGGCCGTGCCGTGACTTACAACCGGCGGGCATTGTAGCACAACTCCACGCCGTTCTTACCGCCCCCTGTCACGGGCGCGTCATCGAGCAGGCGGACGGCATCTCCGTGCGCTGCGCCGGCACCGCGAGCACCGTCCGGAAGCCATAACCCGACCCCTCGTTGTCGAAGCGCACGCCCGGCGTGCCGGCCTTGTCCATCTCCATCACGTAAAGGGGCTGGATCAACTGATGGTCCTGCGCGCGCATCCTCGATGCGTGGAAGCCGTCGTCGAACGACAGCCCCTCGAGCGCACGCGCGACCGCGACGGGGTCGGCCGACCCCGCACGGTTCATCGCGGCGGCCAGCATCTCGATCATCAGGCTCATGCGCCGCACCGGATAGTCGTCCTGGGCGGCCGGAAAACGGTTCCGGAACGCCCGGTAGAACGCGTCGGATTTCGCGCCGCCTGCGTTCGGGTGCCAGTCCGCCACGGCGACGACCCGCCCGACACCGGCGTCGCCGAGGGCTGCCGGCGCACCGAGGCTGTTGCCGTAGAACGTGTAGAACTTCGCATTCAGCCCCTGCTCCCGCGCCGCCTTCACGAGCAGCGTGAGGTCGTTGCCCCAGTTGCCGGTCACGACGGCGTCGGCGCCGCTCGCGCGGATCTTCGCGATGTACGGCGAGAAATCCTTGATCCGGCCGATCGGGTGGAACTCGTCGCCGGCGATCGTCACGTCCGGGCGCCGCGCGGCCAGCGCCTGCCGTGCGAGCGCGCTGACGTCGTGGCCGAAACTGTAGTCCTGGTTCAGCAGGTAGACCTTGCGCAGCGCGCGGTCGCGTGCCATCACGTCCGCGAGTGCGGCCATCCGCATGCCGGCGTGCGCATCGAAGCGGAAATGCCAGAAACTGCAGCGCGCGCCGGTCAGCGCCGGATCGTCGGCCGAATAGTTGAGGAACAGCATCCGGTTGTCCGGATCGCGCGCGTTCAGCTTGTCGAGCGCCGCGACGAGCGCGGCCGCGACGGCCGAGCTGTTGCCCTGCGTGACGAAGCCGATGTGGCGATCCGCGGCCGCGCGCAGCTGCACGAGCGCCTCCTCGGGGCTGCCCTTGCTGTCGAGCACGACGAGTTCGAGCGGGTGCGCACCGTCGCGCAGCTTCACGCCGCCCGCCGCGTTCACCTGCTCGACGCCGAAGCGCAGGTTGCGCTCGACCGCCGCGCCCGCGTTCGCGAACGGGCCCGACATCCCTTCGATCAGCGCGATCCGCACCGGCTCGCCGCCGGCAAATGCGGACGACACCAGCATCCACCCCGCGCTCAACGCGAGCGCGCACCGCTTCCACCCCTGCATCGGCCACCTGCCCTTCAATCAGCCCGAGAAGCGCGGATCATAGGCCGGCGCCCCCGCCGCCCGCAAGCGTGACTATGCAGGCGATCCGCACCGATTTTTTCCGCGCGATGCGCGATCGGTTGCCGTCCGTGATAAAACGGGACTTGTTTCCGTGTTCAGGAGAATCCCCATGCGCATTCGCATTTCCGCGCGCCTGCCGGTGCTGCTCGCCAGCGCCGCCGCGCTGCTGACCGGTTGCGCGCAACCGTGGCAGCAATACCAGGCCGGCCAGGACGAGTCGGCGATCGTCGCACGCATGGGCCCGCCGCGCGAGATCTACGACCTGCCCGGCGGCGGCAAGCGCCTGATGTGGCCGACCCAGCCGATGGGCGAGATCACCGTCGCGGCCGACGTCGACGCGACCCACAAGATCGTCAACGTGCGCCAGGTCCTGCAGCCGAGCGAGTTCTATCGCGCGGAGATCGGCAAGTGGACGAAGACCGACGTCCTCGTCAACTTCGGACGCCCCGTCGAGACGTCCTACTTCCCGCTGATGAAGCGCGAGGTATGGACGTACCGGTATCTCGAGGACAACGTCTGGTACATGATGTACAGCTTCTACTTCGACCCGCAGGGCATCCTGCGCATCACGCAGAAAACACCCGACCCGTTGCACGACCCCGACCGCCGCAACCTGTTCTGACCGATTACGCATTTACGCGCAATTTTCTCGATGGCCATTCACGAATCATTGCGTGAATGGCCATTTCCTTTTTTCCGCCGGCTTATTAATTCGGCAAATGCGACGGAAATCCTTTCCGATCGATGACATGCCGATGGCAATTCGCTGACATCCCCGTCATGCGGGCCTTTGCCTGAAAACAGGCACGCGCAGTGCATATCATGCGGTGGATTGGTGCATGCAATGCACTACGCCAAATCAATTTGAAACAATTTGTTTCAACACCCCCGAAGCGCTAGGGCATACCCCTAATATCAGTCGAAACTCAACCTTTCAATTTAGAAAGCATGCCATTTCGTCATTTTTGCCGATATTCGATTGCCTTTATCTCAAAGGAGTCCTCATGAATCGCCCCAAGAGCATGCTGGTTGCCAACATCGCCTGGGCCCGCGAAACGCGTGAACACACGCCCGGTTTCTTCGACGCGCTCGCGCGCGGCCAGAACCCGCGCGTGCTGTGGATCGGCTGCGCCGACAGCCGCGTGCCGGCCGAAACCATCACGCACTGCGCGCCCGGCGAGCTGTTCGTCCATCGCAACATCGCGAACCTGTTCCATCCCGACGACGACAATTCCGCCAGCGTGCTCGAGTACGCGGTGCGCGTGCTGCAGGTCGACCACGTGATCGTGTGCGGGCACTACGGATGCGGCGGCGTACGCGCGTCGCTGCTGCCGCCGCCGTCCGACCTGCCGCACGTCGCACGCCGCATCGCGCCGCTGTGCGCGCTCGCGCGACGCCATCGTGACACGCTGGACGGGCTCGACGACACGGCCGCCGCCGACCGCCTCGCCGAGCTCAACGTGCTCGAGCAGGTACGGCTGCTGCGCGCGTCCCCGATCGTGCGGGGCCGCGAACGGCCACCGCTCGTGCACGGCTGGATCTTTTCGCTCGCGGACGGCCGCCTGAAGGAACTCGATTCCGGCTACACCACCCCGCCCGTCGACGTCGAACCCGCGCAGGCCGTCGCAGCCTGCGCGCTCGGCTGACCTGCCCCCAAAGCCAATGAAATCATCCCGACCATGAAACTGAACCAGCGCCTGTCCACCCTGCCGCGCGACATCGTCGCCGGCGTCGTCGTGTTCCTCGTCGCGCTGCCGCTGTGTCTCGGCATCGCCAACGCATCCGGCGTCGAACCGTTTGCCGGGCTCGTATCCGGCATCGTCGGCGGCATCGTCGTCGCGCTGCTGAGCGGCTCGTCGCTGTCCGTCAGCGGGCCGGCCGCCGGCCTCGTCGTGATCGTCGTCGAAGGTATCGCACAACTCGGCAGCTTCTCCGCGTTCCTGCTCGCGGTGCTGCTGTCCGGCGTCCTGCAGTTCGGGTTCGGCATGCTGCGCGCCGGCCGGTTCGCCGCCTACGTTCCGTCACCCGTCATCAAGGGCATGCTCGCCGCGATCGGCCTGCTGCTGATCGTGAAGCAGATTCCGTTCGCGTTCGGTATCGGCGGTTCGGCCGCGCAATCGTTTGCGAACTGGCCCGGCCTGCCGGTCGCGTGGGCCGCCACGGCCATCGCGCTTGCGTCGCTCGCGCTGCTGATCGCGTGGGACACGTCCGCGCTGCGCCGCTTCGCGCTGGTGCGCTCGGTGCCGGCTCCGCTTGCGGTCGTCGTGCTGGGTATCGGCGCCACGCTCGTGCTGAGCATCGTCGCACCGTCGGTCGCGCCGGGCGCCGCCCATCGCGTGACGCTGCCCGAACTCGGCTCGTTCGCGGCCTTTGCGGCGTCGCTCAAGCATGCGGAGCTCGGCCCCAACTTCGCGCAGCTCGTCAATCCGGACGTGTGGCGCGTCGCGATCACGCTAGCGGTCGTCGCGAGCCTCGAGACGCTGCTGAGCCTCGAAGCCGTCGAGCAGATCGATCCGAAGCGCCGGCCGACCCAGCCCGATCGCGAACTCAAGGCCCAGGGCGTCGGCAATCTCGTCGCGGGCGCGGTCGGCGGGCTGCCGATCACGTCGGTGATCGTGCGCAGTTCGGTGAACGTCAACGCGGGCGCGCAAAGCCGGATGTCGGCGATCGTGCACGGGATGCTGCTGCTCGCGAGCGTGTTCGCGCTCACCGGCCTGATCAACCTGATCCCGCTCGCGAGCCTGGCCGCGATCCTGATCCATACCGGCTTCAAGCTGGCGAAACCGGCGCTGTTCCGCTCGGTGATGAAACAGGGGCCGGCCGCCTTCGTGCCGTTCGCCGCGACGATCGCCGGCGTGCTCGCGGTCGACCTGCTGTTCGGCATCGCGCTCGGCCTCGCGTGCAGCGTGCTGGCCGTCGCCGTCGCGAACCTGAAAAGCCCCGTGACGCTCGCGCAGCACGACGACCACTTCCTGCTGTCGTTCCGCAAGGACGTGTCGTTTCTCGGCAAGGTGCAGGTCAAGCATCATCTGCGGCACATCCCCGACCGGGCCGCGGTGATCATCGACGCGACGCGCGCCGATTACATCGATCACGACGTGCTCGAACTGCTCGACGCGTTCGTCGCCGATGCGCCGCGACGCGGCATCGCCGTCGAGTTCCGGCGCCGCAGCCCGGTGCCGCGCACGGCCGCGCGCCGCTGGCTGTTCCGTGCGCCGGCCGCCGAATGAGCGGCGCATGAAAAACGCCCCGGCGGCGCAGGGCCGCACGGGGCGTTTCGGTGATGCGCGACGCGCAGCGCTTACGAGCGCTGCGGATTGAGCTTGTCGTCCTTCGAATGCAGCTTGTTCAGCGCGGAGATGTACGCCTTCGCGGATGCGGCGACGATGTCCGGATCGGTGCCGACGCCGTTGACGATCCGCCCGCTCTTCGACAGCCGGACAGTCACTTCACCCTGCGCCTGCGTACCGGTCGTGATCGCGTTCACCGAGTACAGCAGCAGTTCGGACCCGCTGCCGACTTCGCTCTCGATCGCATTGAACGTCGCGTCGACCGGGCCGTTGCCGCGCGCCTCGCCGGTCACTTCCTTGCCTTCGACCCCGAACACGACCTTCGCGTGCGGCTGCTCGCCCGTTTCCGAGTGCTGCGACAGCGACACGAACTTGAAGTGCTCCTGCTCGTGTGCGAGCGCCGATTCCTCGGACACGATCGCGATGATGTCCTCGTCGAAGATCTCGGCCTTGCGATCGGCCAGATCCTTGAAGCGCATGAACGCCGCGTTCAGTTCGCTTTCGCTGTCGAGCGACACGCCGAGCTCCTGCAGGCGCTGCTTGAACGCGTTACGGCCCGACAGCTTGCCGAGCACGATCTTGTTCGCGGTCCAGCCCACGTCTTCCGCGCGCATGATCTCGTAGGTGTCGCGCGCCTTCAGCACGCCGTCCTGGTGGATGCCCGACGCGTGCGCGAACGCATTCGCGCCGACCACCGCCTTGTTCGGCTGCACGACGAAACCGGTGATCTGCGACACGAGCTTCGACGTCGGCACGATCTGCGTCGTGTCGATGCCGACGTCGAGGCCGAAGTAGTCCTTGCGGGTCTTCACGGCCATCACGATTTCCTCGAGCGACGTGTTGCCCGCGCGCTCGCCGAGACCGTTGATCGTGCACTCGATCTGGCGCGCGCCGCCGATCTTCACGCCGGCGAGCGAGTTCGCCACCGCCATCCCGAGGTCGTTGTGGCAATGCACGGAGAAGATCGCCTTGTCCGAGTTCGGAATGCGTTCGCGCAGCGTCTTCACGAGGTTGCCGTAGAGCTCGGGCACGCCGTAGCCGACCGTGTCGGCGATGTTGATGGTCGTCGCCCCTTCGGCGATCACGGCTTCCAGCACGCGGCACAGGAAGTCGAGGTCCGAGCGGCTGCCGTCTTCCGGCGAGAATTCGACGTTGTCGGTGAACTTGCGTGCGAACCGCACTGCGAGACGCGCCTGCTCGAACACCTGGTCCGGCGTCATGCGCAGCTTCTTCTCCATGTGCAGCGGCGACGTCGCGATGAACGTGTGGATCCGCGAGCTGTTGGCCGGCTTCAGCGCGTCGGCCGCACGCTGGATGTCCTTGTCGTTGGCCCGCGCCAGCGAGCAGATCGTGCTGTCCTTCACGAGACCGGCGATCGTGTGGATCGCGTCGAAGTCGCCGTTCGAGCTGGCCGCGAAGCCAGCCTCGATCACGTCGACCTTCATCCGCTCGAGATGCTTCGCGATGCGGATTTTCTCTTCCTTCGTCATCGACGCGCCGGGCGATTGTTCGCCGTCACGCAACGTCGTATCGAAAATGATCAGCTTGTCTGTCATGGGGAGGCTCCAGGGGGCTTTATACGGAAGTCAAACGTAACGAGATCGCGCCACCGTTGGCGACGCTCAACAACAGACGAGGCTTGACGGAGGGCGAGAACGGTCAGCGCGGCAGGCACGCCGAAGCTGGCGCGCGTAGCGGCGCACCGGCTAGAAGGAGGGAGAGGCGGGGAAATGCAGTCATGCCGAAGACTATAGCGACATTCCGTTGGGTGCGCAATCGGACGGCACCCGGGAACCGACGCGGCCCGACTGGAAAAAGGGGCCAATGAAAACGGCGGCCCCGAGGCCGCCGTTTCCGGGCAAAAACGCGCGTCAGTGATCGCGCTGCGACGAGCGCGCGGGGTTTGCCCGCCCGCGCACGGCCATGTAGGCCCAGAACACGTAGCCGGACAGCCCGTACAGCACGAACAGGCAGAACAGCATCAGCGGCGGGTCGGACGACACGAGCACGAACGCGACGACGACCAGCAGGATCGCCGCGAACGGCACGCGGTGCCGCACGTCGAGCGCCTTGCCGCTGTAGAACGGCGCGTTCGACACCATCGTCACGCCCGCATAGATCGTCAGCACGAATGCGACCCACGGCAGCCAGCCGAGCTTCATCGGCACGCGGTTGTCGGTCGCGAGCCACACGAAGCCCGCGATCAGCGCGGCGGCGGCCGGGCTCGGCAGCCCCTGGAAGAAACGCTTGTCGACGACGCCGATGTTCGTGTTGAAGCGCGCGAGGCGCAGCGCGGCGCCCGAGCAGTAGACGAACGCGGCGAGCCAGCCCCAGCGGCCGAGATCCTTCAGCACCCACTCGTACATCACGAGCGCGGGCGCGACACCGAACGACACCATGTCCGACAGGCTGTCGAACTGCTCGCCGAACGCGCTCTGCGTATGCGTCATGCGCGCGACGCGCCCGTCCATCCCGTCGAGCACCATCGCCACGAAAATCGCGATTGCGGCGATCTCGAAGCGCACGTTCATCGCCTGCACGACCGCGAAGAAGCCGCAGAACAGCGCGGCGGTCGTGAACGCGTTCGGCAGCAGGTAGATGCCGCGCGTCTTCAGGAACCGCTGGCGCGCGGCGCGGCGGCTCTCGATAGGCACCGGATCGGCGGCCATCCCCTTGTTGCGGCGGAACGGGCGTGGCGTCTGGCCGGCGCCGTTGCGCGGCCGACGCGGTTTGAATGCGGCCATCGTGCGCCTCGCCGCTTACTGCTCGAGCTCGGCGAGGATCGTCGACGACGCGTAGACCTTCTCGCCGATCGACACCTTCGCGCGGCTGCCGAGCGGCAGGTACACGTCGACGCGCGAACCGAAGCGGATGAAACCGTAGCGCTGGCCGCGCGACAGCGGCTCGCCGGCGCGCACGTAGCAGAGAATCCGGCGTGCGACGAGGCCGGCGATCTGCACGGCGGTCACGGTCTTGCCGCTCGCCGTCTGGATCACGACCGCGTTACGCTCGTTCTCGGTGGACGCCTTGTCGATCGCCGCGTTCAGGAACGCACCCGGGAAGTACTCGACCTTCGAGATCGCGCCATCGACCGGCGAACGCTGCGAATGGACGTTGAAGACATTCATGAACACGCTGATCTTCAGCGCTTCGCGGTTCGCGTACGGGTCCTGCGCGGTCTCGACCGCGACGATGCGGCCGTCCGCCGGGCACAGCACCGCGTTCGGCTGCGCCGGGATCGGGCGCTGCGGATCACGGAAGAACTGGACGACGAAAGCGAGCAGCAGCCAGAACGGCCACGCGAAGCCGAAGCCCCCGACGGCGTGGATCAACAGCGCGATGACGGCAGCAATCGCGATGAACGGCCAGCCTTCGCGCGCGATGATCGGATGAGGATAGTTCATGGATTCGTTCTGTGTTCGGTGAATTGCAAAGCCCGTAGCATAACAAAAGCCGCCCGGGGCACTGCTGCCTTCGGGCGGCTTTTTGGTACCGGCCCTCTATTCGAGGGGCCGGAACAGCACGCGGTGCTTAGTTCTTCGTCTGGTCGACGAGCTTGTTCTTCGCGATCCACGGCATCATCGCGCGCAGCTTCGCACCGACCTGCTCGATCTGGTGCTCGGCCGTCAGGCGACGGCGCGACTGCAGCGTCGGTGCGCCTGCCTTGTTCTCGAGGATGAAGCTCTTCGCGTACTCGCCGGTCTGGATGTCGGTCAGGCACTGCTTCATCGCCTTCTTCGTCTCTTCCGTGACGATGCGCGGGCCCGTCACGTACTCGCCGTACTCGGCGTTGTTCGAGATCGAGTAGTTCATGTTCGCGATGCCGCCTTCGTAGATCAGGTCGACGATCAGCTTCAGTTCGTGCAGGCACTCGAAGTACGCCATTTCCGGCGCGTAACCTGCCTCGACCAGCGTTTCGAAACCGGCCTTGATCAGCTCGACGGTACCGCCGCACAGCACGGCCTGCTCGCCGAACAGGTCGGTTTCGGTTTCTTCACGGAAGTTCGTCTCGATGATGCCGGCACGGCCGCCGCCGTTCGCCGCAGCGTACGACAGCGCGATGTCGCGTGCCGCGCCCGACTTGTTCTGCGCAACCGCGATCAGGTGCGGCACGCCGCCACCTTGCGAGTACGTGCCGCGCACGGTGTGGCCCGGTGCCTTCGGCGCGATCATGATCACGTCGAGGTCGGCGCGCGGGATCACCGCGCCGTAGTGGACGTTGAAGCCGTGCGCGAATGCCAGCGCCGAGCCCTGCTTGATGTTCTCGTGCACTTCCTTCGCGTACACGTCGGCGATCTGCTCGTCCGGCAGCAGCATCATCACGACGTCGGCGCCCTTCACCGCTTCCGCGACTTCCTTGACCGACAGGCCTGCGTTCTCGGCCTTGCTCCACGACGCGCCGCCCTTGCGCAGGCCGACCGTCACGTTGACACCGCTGTCCTTCAGGTTCAGCGCGTGTGCATGGCCTTGCGAGCCGTAGCCGATGATCGTGACTTGCTTGCCCTTGATGAGGGAGAGGTCAGCGTCTTTGTCGTAGAAAACGTTCATGATGGTTCCTTCGCTAATTCAAAAATTCAACAATTCGTTCGGATGGAGTACTGCGGGCCGGGACATGACGGCGCACCCGGCGTGCCACTTTGGCAATGTCGGCATCACACCTTCAGGATGCGCTCGCCGCGTCCGATGCCGGAGCTGCCGGTGCGCACGGTCTCGAGGATCGCGCCCGCGTCCAGCCCCTGGATGAATGCGTCGAGCTTGTCGCTCGCGCCCGTCAATTCGATCGTGTAGGTCTTTTCGGTCACGTCGATGATGCGGCCGCGGAAAATGTCCGCCATCCGCTTCATTTCTTCGCGCTCCTTGCCCACTGCACGTACCTTGATCAGCATCAGCTCGCGTTCGATGTGTGCACCGTCGGTCAGGTCCACCACTTTCACCACCTCGATCAGGCGGTTCAGATGCTTCGTGATCTGTTCGATCACGTCGTCGGAGCCAATGGAAACGATGGTGAGCCGCGACAGCGATTGGTCTTCGGTCGGCGCCACCGTCAAGGTTTCGATGTTGTAGCCGCGTGCGGAAAACAGACCGACCACGCGCGACAGCGCGCCCGGTTCGTTCTCCAGCAGGACGGAAATGATGTGTCTCATGTTCGCTTCTTCCAGAATGTGTCCGTGTCGATTCACTCGCGCCGCGCGCCGCCGCGTGCCGCACCGCCTTTCGTGAAGGCGGCCGCTTCGGCCCAGGCGCGCGTCGCGCCGTTACAGGTCTTCCGATCCGAGCAGCATCTCGGTGATGCCCTTGCCGGCCTGTACCATCGGCCAGACGTTTTCGGTCGGATCGGTCTGGAAGTCGAGAAACACGGTGCGGTCCTTCAGGCGCAGCGCTTCCTTCAGCGCCGGCTCCACATCCGAGGTCTTTTCGATCCGCAAGCCGACATGGCCGTACGCTTCGGCGAGCTTCACGAAGTCAGGCAGCGCATCCATGTACGAATGCGAATAGCGCTTGCTGTATTCGATCTGCTGCCACTGGCGAACCATGCCGAGATAGCGGTTGTTCAGCGAAATGATCTTCACGGGCGTGTCGTACTGCAGGCAGGTCGACAGCTCCTGGATGCACATCTGGATCGAGCCTTCGCCCGTGATGCACAGCACGTCGTCGTCCGGGTGCGCCATCTTGACGCCCATCGCTGCCGGCAGGCCGAAGCCCATCGTGCCGAGGCCGCCGGAGTTGATCCAGCGACGCGGCTTGTTGAAACGGTAGAACTGCGCCGCCCACATCTGGTGCTGGCCGACGTCCGAGCACACGAACGCATTGCCGTCCGTCAGCTCCCACGCCTTCTCGACCACGTACTGCGGCTTGATGATCTCGCTTTCGCGGTCGTACTTCAGGCAGTCCTTCGAGCGCCAGCCCTCGATATCCTTCCACCATTGCGCGAGGGCTTCGGTGTCGGGGCCATGCTCGGCCGTCTGCAGCTGCTCGATCAGCTCCTTCAGCACCTCCTTCACGTCGCCGACGATCGGGATGTCGACCTTCACGCGCTTCGAGATCGACGACGGGTCGATGTCGATGTGGATGATCTTGCGCGGACGCGACGCGAAGTGCGCCGGATCGCCGATCACGCGGTCGTCGAAGCGGGCACCGATCGCGATCAGCACGTCGCAGTGCTGCATCGCCATGTTCGCTTCGTAGGTGCCGTGCATGCCGAGCATGCCGAGGAATTTCTTGTCCGACGCGCGATAGCCGCCGAGGCCCATCAGCGTGTTCGTGACCGGGTAGCCGAGCAGGTCCGCGAACTGGTTCAGTTCACGCGACGCGTCGGCGAGGATGATGCCGCCGCCCGTGTAGATGTACGGACGCTTCGCCGTCAGCAGCAGCGACACGGCCTTGCGGATCTGGCCCGAATGGCCCTTCGTGACCGGGTTGTACGAACGCAGCGACACGCTCTTGACGGGCTCGTACTGGCACGGCGTCTTCGAGATGTCCTTCGGGATGTCGATCAGCACGGGGCCCGGACGGCCGGTGCGGGCGATGTAGAACGCCCTCTTGACGGTTTCCGCGAGGTCGCGCACGTCCTTCACAAGGAAGTTGTGCTTCACGCACGGACGCGTGATGCCGACGGTGTCGCACTCCTGGAACGCATCCTGGCCGATCGCTGCCGTGGGCACCTGGCCGCTGATCACGACCATCGGGATCGAATCCATGTACGCCGTGGCGATGCCGGTCACCGCGTTGGTGACACCGGGGCCCGACGTCACGAGGCAGACGCCGACATTGCCGGTGGAACGCGCATACGCATCGGCTGCGTGCACGGCCGCCTGTTCGTGGCGCACCAGCACGTGCTGAATCTTGTCCTGCTTGTAAAGCTCGTCGTAGATGTAGAGTACCGAGCCGCCGGGGTAGCCCCAGATGAATTCGACGTTTTCATCGGCCAGTGCCTTCATGAGCACGGTACCGCCGATGGAGTCGCTATCGGGAGGGGAAAGGGGTTCCGACGTGGAGAATTCCGCGCTGGGCATGTTCATTTTGACCTTTCGAATTTTCGGCAAAAAATTGATCGGGTGCTCTCTGCCGGGCTTGTGGCTCGGGTTCAAGCGGCGCGTCCAGTTTGAAGGGCAGGCTTCTTGGGCCAGCCTCAAATGAGACCATCACTTCATGTTGCGAATCGCTGACGATAGCGGGTCGCGAATGGGTCGTCAAGCAAAATATCCCGCAGCGCATCATGGGCGCCGTCCGGCACCCCGCCGCCGCGGCTCGCGCGCAACGTGCGGCGCCCGCCCCGGTGCCAAGCGGCACGAAAATTTGATAGCATCCGCGGGTTTTACGAAATTTTTCGACCTTTTTCACCACGCAGCGGTCCGCAGCGCATACCTTCACGGAATGGCATCAGACAAGGAACTCGCCGACTTTCTGGCGGGCGTCGAAAGGCGCGCGTTCAAGCAGGCTGCGTACGCCGTGCGTGACGACGATGCGTCGCTCGACATCGTGCAGGACGCGATGATCAAGCTTGCGGAGAAGTACGGCGACCGGCCGGCGGCAGAACTGCCGCTGCTTTTTCAGCGGATCCTGCAGAACACGATCCACGACTGGTTTCGCCGGCAGAAAGTCCGCAACACGTGGGTCACGCTCTTCTCGTCGCTGAACAACACCGACGACGACGACTTCGACCCGCTCGAAACACTCGAATCCGCGAACGACAACGTGGGCGTCGAGAGCAGCGAGCACCGCCTCGAACGAGAGCAGGTTCTGGCCCTGATCGACGAAGAAATCCAGAAACTTCCGGCGCGTCAACGGGAAGCGTTCCTGATGCGTTATTGGGAAGATATGGATGTCGCCGAGACTGCCGCCGCAATGGGGTGCTCCGAGGGCAGCGTGAAGACGCACTGCTCACGAGCCACCCACACGCTGGCGCACGCGCTCAAGGCCAAAGGAATCACGCTATGAGCTCCGCTCCCGTAAATCGAGAACACGAATTCGCGCTGAAGGTGCGCCGCGCACTGGACGAGCGCGCGGCCGACCTGCCTGCCGCGACCACCGACCGACTGGCCGCCGCCCGCCGGGCTGCGCTCGCGCGCAAGAAGCCCGAAGCCGCGACCGTGCCGGTGTTCGTGCCGGCCTTCGCCGGCGCGGCCGGTGCGTACGGCACGACGCCCGCGAGCCGCCCGCAGGCCGGCCGCCCGTACGCGTCGTTCGCGCGCCGCCTGCTGCGCGCGTGGCCGCTGGCGCTGCTGCTCGCGGGGCTCGTCGGCATCGCCTACTGGGAAGACATGCAGCGCACCGCCGAACTCGCCGACATCGATGCGGCGATGCTCAGCGACGACCTGCCGCTCAACGCGTATCTCGATCACGGGTTCAACGCGTATCTGTCGCGTGCGCACTAACAGACAATAACGAGGGGATCGCACGGGTGAGTCAGAAGCGCGGCCTGGCCGTATTTTTCGGATGCGTAATCGCGATCGCCGTTTCCTACGTCGCCACTTACCCACGATTCCACCCGGCCCCCGCGACGTCAACCGCCGCGGCCAACAGCCCTGCCGCGCCCGCGTCGGCCGCGACCGGGCTGACCACCGAACTCCCCCCGCTGCCCCTGCCGCTGCCGGCCGCGTCCGGCCCGCTGTCCTGGGCGCGCCTCACGCCGGCGCAACACGCGGCACTCGCGCCGTTCGCCGACCAGTGGGACGGCTTCAGCGACGCGCGCAAGCGCAAATGGCTGAAGATCGCATCGCGTTTCGCGAAGTTGACGCCCGATGATCAAAAGCGCCTGCAGGAGCGGATGACCGAATGGGCGCGGATGACGCCCGAGCAGCGCCGCGTCGCGCGCGAGAACTACCAGAGTGCGAAGGAGCTGTCCGCGCAGGCGCGCGAGCGGGCCTGGAAGGCGTACCAGCAACTCCCCGAGGAGCAGAAGGAACGTCTCGCGGCCGCCGAGCGCCGCCGCCGGCCGAGCGTCGTCAGCGCACCGCCGACCGTCGCCGACCGTGACGTCCGCCGCCTCGTCAATTCGCACGACCACGCCGCAAGCGGCGCAGCCACCGCGCCGGCGCCCGTCCCGGCCGCGGTCACGCCGCCGGTGCCCGCGTCGTCGACGGCCGGCACCGCATCCGCGCCGGCCGCCGTGGCACCGGTGTCGCCCGCCGACGCCCCCTCGCTGTTCAAGGGCTCCTGAGCGGCCGTGGCGAACGCCCGCGCCCCCGAAACCCCGGCCGCCGCGCCGTCCGTGCGGCGGCGTCTCGCCGCGCTGCTCTACGAAGGCGTGCTGCTGTTCGGCGTGGTGTTCTTCGCCGGGCTCGCGTTCAGCCTCGCGACGCAGCAGCGCAACGGCCTCGTCCATCACAACCTGCTCGCCGCCTGGATCGCGCTCGTGGTCGGCGCGTACTTCGTCTGGTTCTGGACCCACGGCGGCCAGACGCTGCCGATGAAGACATGGCGGCTGCGGCTCGAATCGTCGAGCGGCCGGCCGCTGAGCGCGGGCCACGCGCTCGTCCGCTATGCGCTCGGCTGGCTGTGGTTCCTGCCGCCGCTCGCGCTGCACCCGCTCCTCGGCCTGTCGGTACCCGTCACGCTCGCGCTCACCGCCGCGTGGATCGTCGTGTGGGCCGGCGCGGCCCGGCTGCATGCCGGCCGCCAGTTTCCGCACGACCGGATCGCACGCACGCGCATCGTCGCCATTCCGCGCTGATGCGTTGAAGCGTTGAAGCGCTGACGCACCGCATTCACCAGACGAAAGCACGTCGCCGAGGCGCCCACCC
>NZ_LDUL01000070.1:0-12479 GCF_001043615.1 Burkholderia sp. LK4 | reverse complement strand
GACGCTGCCGTTGATTTCGCAGGCGCTGCTGTCGGGGTGGCTGCTGTCGTTCACGCTGTCGATCGACGACCTGGTGCTGTCGGCGTTCCTGTCGGGGCCGGGGTCGACGACGCTGCCGCTGGTGGTGTTCTCGCGCGTGCGGCTGGGGCTGAACCCGGAGATGAACGCGCTGGCGACGTTGTTCATCACGGCCGTGACGATCGGCGTGATCGTCGTGAACCGGATGATGATCGCGCGCGAACGGCGCCGCGTGGCCGACATGAAGGCGGCGTTCGCGGTGGCGTGAGCGCGGGCATGATGGTGTGACGGCACGACGAAAGCGACGGCGGGCGCATGACGGGCCCGCCGTTTGCGTGGGTCGCGTGCTCGCGGGGAGGGAAGCGGGGCGATCGTGTGCGGTGTGCGCGCTCATGACCGAGCGGGTCGGTTACGGAGACGGTGGCGATGCCACGTGCAAGGCGGCGCAGCCGCCGCGATTCGCAATGGTGCCTTCGGCGCCGGGTTTCGGGTTCCCGATGTGGCGGAACAATGCGTGGGAATGCCACATCGCACGCGATATCGCGCGCGAGCCGCGCGGTCGCCACGCGGCGGCCGACGCGCTATAGTCGTGCGACGCCCGCCGACGGTGCGATACGCCCGGCGGCCCTTTCACATACGTGTTCTCCCGATGACAGCCCTTCCCGACGTTATCCTGCGACTGACCGACATCGAGCAGCCGGCCGCACACGATTTCATCAGCCGCAAGCTCGGCGAATTCAATCACGCGATGACGGGGCGCGCCGACGCGGCCACGCTCGACGTGTACGTGACCGATCCCGCGACGGGCGAGATCGTGGGCGGCCTGACGGGGCGCACGTCGCTCGGCCTCTTCTTCATCGATCTGTTCTACCTGCCCGAATCGCTGCGCGGCGGCGGGTTCGGCAGCCGGCTGCTGCGCGAGGCCGAAGCGGAAGCGAAACGACGCGGATGCGCGCGGGCGGTGCTTTACACGATCTCGTTCCAGGCGCCGGATTTCTACCGGAAGCAGGGTTACGAAGCATTCGGCGAAGTGCCGTGCGAACCGGAAGGCACATCGCGCGTGTTCATGGTGAAGGTGCTTTGAAAACCGGCTCGGCCGGCGCGCGTCGCGCGGTCAGATTGTCGTGGCGATCACCTTTCGCGTGTAGCTGGCGTGAGTGGCCGGATCGACGAACCGGCCTCTGAAATATCCGTCGCCGTTCGCGTCGGATACGAGCGGCTGATCAGCAACGCTCCAGCGCGTACGACAGGTCGGCGATCAGGTCGTCCGGATGTTCGAGGCCGACCGACACGCGGATCAACCCTTCCGACACACCGGCCGCTGCGCGCGCGTCGGCCGGCACGCCCGAATGCGTCGTCGACGCCGGATGGCAGATCAGCGACTCCGTGCCGCCGAGACTGACCGCGGACTTGAAGAGCGTCAGGTGGTTGATGAACCTGAACGCCTGCTCGCGGCCGCCGTCGAGGATGAACGCGAACGTCGAGCCGGGCCCGCTGCACTGGCGCCGGTAGACGGCCTGGTAGGCCGGATCGTCGATGAGCTCGGGATGCAGTACGCGCACCGGCCGATGCGGATTGCCGGCGAGCCAGCGGGCGACGGCGCTGCCGCTGCGCGCGGCCTGCTGCATGCGCAGTACGAGCGTTTCCATCGAGCGCGTGATCATCCACGACGAATGCGGGTCGAGCTGCGAACCGAGCGTGCTGCGGACCGAGCGGATCTTCGTGATCAGGCTGCGGGTGCCCGTCACGCCGCCGGCGACGAGGTCGCTATGCCCGCCGATGTATTTCGTCAGCGAGTACACGCTCAGGTCGATGCCTTGCCGCGACGGCTTCTGATACAGCGGCCCGAGCAGCGTGTTGTCGCAGACCGACAGCGGGCGATAGCCGTGCCGCGCTTCGAACGCATCGATCTCGCTGCGCAGCCCGTTGAGGTCGAACAGCGCGTTGGTCGGGTTGGCGGGCGTCTCGATGTAGCACATCCGCACGTTGCCCTTTTGCGCGGCCGCTTCGAGCGCGGCGCGGATCGCGCTGGTGGACAGCCCGTCGGCGATCACTTCGGAGCGGATGCCCCACTCGGGCAGGAACTTCGAGATCAGCGTTTCGGTGCCGCCGTACAACGGCACGGACTGGACGACGCAGTCGCCCGGCCGCAGGAACGTCAGCAGGATCGCGGCGATTGCCGACATGCCGCTCGACGTCACGACGGCGGCTTCGGAATCGTCGAGCAGCGCGAGGCGATCCTCGACGATCTCCAGGTTCGGGTGATTGAAACGGCTGTAGACGAGGCCCGCGCCTTCGCCTTCCGGCGAAGGCTTGCGCCCGGCCACGACGTCGAAGAATTCGGCGCCGTCCTCGGCCGTGCGGAACGCGAACGTCGACGTGAGGAACACGGGCGGCTTCACCGATCCTTCCGACAGGAACGGATCGTAGCCGTACGACATCATCTGGGTTTCGGGATGGAGTTCCCGGTCTGCAATCTTGCGCTTGTGGTAGTTGCGATAGGCCATGCGGTGCTCCGTGCAGGGGTGGTGAGGAACGGCCGTTGCGGCGGCGGCATGACGCGTGCGGCACCGGGTAGGCACCGTTCGTCGCGACCGCGTGACGCGATACTACCCGAAGGCTTGGCCTTCGTGACGCGCGACTGTCACTATCGAGAGGGTGTCGCCTGTTCGACGATCATGTCGTACAGCGCACGGGCGGCCGGCGACAGTTGCGCGCTCCGGCGCGTGACGAGCACGAGCGTGCGCGATACCGCGGGCTCGACGAGTTCGATCGTGCGGATCATCGGGTACGCGTTTTTCTGGATCGCGAGCTTCGGCACCACCGCGGCGCCGAGCCCCTCCGCGACGAGCCCGAGCGCCGTCGAGCTGCGCTGTACTTCGTAGAACGAATGCAGCGACACGCCGCTCGTCTTCAGCGCGCCGTCGAGCAGCCCGCGATTGCCGCTCACTTCGCCGGCGAAGATCAGCGGATGCGGTTGCAGGGCGGCCCAGCGAATGCGCCGCCGCTTCGCGAGCGGATGATCGTCGCGGCACACGAGTACATACGGGTCGCTCGTCAGCGGGACGTTGACCAGTTCGGGATGCTGGTCGCCGGCGATGCCGATGCCGAACTCGGCCTCGCGATGCAGTACGGCCTGCAGCACCGACGCCGACGCGTGATCGAGGATCTTCACGCGATCGTGCGGGCGGTGCGCGGAGAATGCGCGCAGGATGCGGGGCAGGTATTGCACGCCGACCGTGGGCACGCACGCGATCGTGACGTCGCCGCGCTGGCTCAGGCCGGTTTCGCGAATTTCGGTGAGCGCGTCGGACAGCTCGTTCAGCAGCCGGCGCGCTTGCGGCAGGAAGCGCCGGCCGATTTCGGTGAGGGTGGTGCGGCGCGTGGTGCGCTCGACGAGCGCGACGCCGAGAAAGGTTTCGAGCTTGCGCAGCCGCTGCGTGATGGCCGTCTGCGTGACGTGCAGCGTATCGGCCGCCTGCCGGAAGCTGCCGCCGTCGGCGATCGCGACGAAAGCCTGGACACCGAGCGTATCGATCTTCATCAGAATTTTGAATCAATCAGGATATTAAATTCATTTTACTGAACTTCACGACGACCGCAGAATGCTTCGCATCGACGGCCCCCGCACCGCGCACGCGGGCAGCGGCACGGCCGTCCACGCCGACCAGGAGGAGAACGACATGACGACCCCACTCGATCGATACGCGGCCCAGTACGTGCAATTCGAGGACGAACGCACGCGGCCGATCCGCGATCTGCTCGCCGCTGTGCCGAACACGCCGATCCGTACCGCGATCGACATCGGCTGCGGGCCCGGCAATTCGACGGAGGCGCTGATCGCGCGTGCGCCGGACGCAACGGTCCACGGAATCGATGCGTCGGCGGACATGATCGACGCCGCGCGCAAGCGCCTGCCGGACCTGCGTTTCGACGTCGTGGATATTTCCACGTGGGACGATCCCGGCGGCTACGACCTGATTCTCGCGAATGCGGTGCTGCAATGGGTGCCCGCGCACGACACGCTGTTTCCGGCGCTCGTCGGCCGGCTCGCGCCGGGCGGCCATCTGGCGGTGCAGATGCCCGACAACCTCGACGAACCCGCGCATCGGCTGATGCGCGAGGTCGCCGCGGCGGGGCCGTGGGCGGACAAGCTGAAAGGCGCGGCGCGCACCGAGCGGTTCGATGCGCGTCATTACCACGCGCTGCTGTCGCCGCTGTGCTCGCGCGTGGACGTGTGGCGCACGACCTACTACCACCCGCTGCGCGGCGGTGCCGATGCGGTCGTCGAATGGTTCAAGGGGAGCGCGCTGCGGCCGTTCCTCGCGGCGCTCGACGACGGTGAGCGCGCGGCGTTTCTCGCGCGGTATCGCGACGCGATCGCGGGCCCGGGCGGTTATCCGACGCTTGCCGATGGCACCGTGCTGCTGCCGTTCCCGCGTCTGTTCATCGTGGCGACGCGGGCATGATCCGGATGTGATGTGCGTTCGGCGGTGCGTCAGCGCGCCGGCCGCATCGATTCCGGGTCGACCGTGCGGATCCGTGCGGTCTGCCCGTCGCGCAGGTCCTTGTACCAGAACAGTGCGACTTCACCGTCGTTCTCGTCGTCCGCGTACAGCAGGCGATCGTGGCCGCCCAGCACGAAGCCCGAGCGGGCATAGGTGCTGCACGCGGCGACGTTGTTCGACTGCGTTTCCAGCCGCATGAAGCCGAACCCGTGGCTGCGCGCCCAGGATTCGGCGGCCGCGAGCAGCAACTGTCCGATGCCTTGCCGCCGGCTGCGGCGGTCGACGGCCAGCTCCGCGATCTCGGCCATCCCGTTCCAGCTCTGGCTGATCGCCACGAAGCCGGCGAGCCGGCCGCCGGCCGTCGCGCGAAAGAGCGCCGTTTTGCCGGTCGCCTCGTCCGCCCAGCCGGCCGGATCGAAGCCGTAGTGCTTGCGGCGCGCCGGCAGCGCGCGCAGATCGAGCAAGTCCTGATACGGCGCGTTCAATTCCCACGCGATGTCGAACGAGAAGTCGCATCGATCCAGTTCGTCGGCGGGAATCGCGCTCGTCTGTTCGATGCTGATGTGTTCGGCTCGGTCCATGTGTCGGTGTCCTGTCTTCTGCGGGATGGCGTGGTGTTGTCGGTGATGCGATCGCCGGCATCGTGAGGTGCGCCGCATCGAGTGTGTGCGTGCTGCGGATTTTTGCGCCCGCACAATTCGCCGCGCGCGAGACCGGCACAGACTGGCTCCTCCCGTGACGGCAAAACGCGGGCAAACCGTGAACCGGATGGCGACGCAAACGTGTGCGGGATGCGCGCGCCAGCCAGGGCGCACTTTCAACCGCCTGATTATGCGGGATTTCGGGATGAGGCCATCGCCGGCATCGACGCGATGCGGGCTGCCGTGCGTCGCGACTTCGATCCGGGAGACCGCCGGCCGCCTGTGGAGGAAAGACGACAGGATTCCGAATAGTTGTTTACCGTTTCGTGACGACTCGATATATTCCGAAGAACATATCGAAGCGCGTGGCGTCGTCAGGCGCTACGTCGTCCACCCGCTCCACGAAAGCCGGAAGAGATGCTGACCTGCATCGCCGGAGCAACGCGTCGTCGCGGCATGCGCAATCGGTGCGCACGCTCGCCGGCGCTGCAACACAGGCGGCCGCTCGCGGCATGCCACATCAGCAGGCCCATACCGGTACCGAAGCGAAGCATCGTGCATGCGCATGACGCGTATGTGCGCGCGGTGATCCGGTGGCTCGCGTTCGTCAATCAGTCGGTGATTCGTCAACACGCCGCGCATCACGCTGCGACGCAGACGCGCGTCGACCACAACAGGAAGTGAACATGAACAAGACCATCGCGGCCGCAGCCGCACTCGGGATGTTCGGTGCCGCCGCGCACGCGCAAAGCAGCGTCACGCTCTATGGGCTGATCGATGCACCCGTCGCGCGGGCAGGGTGAAGGGAAACGCATTCGGGCGCAACGCGGCACGTCGCGCCCGAATGCGTGCCGGCCCCATGCAGGCGGCCGGCACGGCACGGCCAGGCCGCCGTCAGATGTTGATCGTGACGGGCCCCGCGAGCGGCGTGTAGCCGTCGTCGAACAGATACCACGCGTCGTACTGCCCCGACGCCAGCGTGCTGTTGGCCGCGGACGAGAACAGCAGCGAGCCGGTGCTCTTCGGCAGGTATGCCCACGACTTGTAGCTGCCCTTGGTCGGCTGCGCGCCATGCGCGAAGATGCCCACCCAGTTCTTCGGGCTGTGGCTCCACGGCGGCGCGACGTAGTCGAAGCGCAGCGTGCCGAACGTCGCGCCCTGCGACGCGAGCGACGCGACGAACTTCTTGCCGGTATTGCCGATCGCCGAATCCGTGAGCAGGGTGCCGGATTGCGTCTGCACGCAGCCGGCTACCCGGCGCAGGAAATTCGGATCGTTCGCGTCGCGGATGCTGGCGTCGTACCAGCCGCCGTCGCCGTACCACGTGACGGCTTGCGTCGCGCCGGCGGCGACGGTGACCGACTGCCGCGTGTTCATGCCGTACGCGTTGTCGGTGAGCTGGAACGTCGTGGCGGCCGAGCCGGCGGCGTTGTCGAGCGTGATCTGTACGTTGCCGTTGGCCACGTCGTAGCACAGGCTGACTTCGGCGGTCGATCCGGTGTTGCCGGACGAGCCGATGCTGCCGCGGAACGTCTGCAGGAAGCCGTTCGGGCCATAGACGGAATAGTCGTAGCTGCCGCCGGCATTCAGCGCGAGCGAATCCGACAGGTTCGCGCACTGGCCCGCGCCGGCTGCGATCGTGTAGTGCCGGGGGATCGTGCTCGTGCCGTCGACCCATACCTGCAGGTGGACACCGGCGGTGCCGGTGTTGGTCATCGTCAGCGACAGCGCGTTGCCGGCGCGGTTGACCTTGCCTTGCACGAAGAACTCGTAGGGCAGGCGGCAAGCGGTGCTGCGGCCTGCCGTCTGCGCCGGCACCGCGGTGGTGGTCGGGTAGGGGATCGGGACGGTCGAGCCGTTCGGGTTCATGTTGCTTGCCGGCGGCTGGATCGCGGGAACCGTCTGGTCGGCGTTCGAGAAATCGAAGGCTGACGTCAGGTCGCCGCAGACCGTGCGTCGCCACGGCGTGATGTTGGTTTCCTGTAGTCCGAAGCGCGCTTCCAGAAAGCGGATCACCGATGTGTGATCGAAGACCTGCGAATTGACCTTGCCGCCCTTCGACCATGGCGAGATCACGAACATCGGCACGCGCGGGCCGAGCCCGATCGGCACGTCGCCGCTCGCCGAGCCGTCCGATGCGGCGCCGCTGCCGGAGACGAATTCGGCGGCCGGCGAGACCGTGGAGCGGCCGGTGCCGGCAGCGGAACTGGCCGGGACGGCCGGCGGCATGTGATCGAACAGCCCGTCGTTCTCGTCGTACATGACGAGCAGCACCGTGCTGGCCCATACCGCCGGATTCGACGTCAGCGCATCGAGGACGCTGCTGACGTACCATTCGCCGCCGCTCGCGGCCCACGACGGGTGCTCGCAGTATGCGTAGGGCGCGGCGATCCACGATACCTGCGGCAGCGTGCCGTTGGCGACGTCGGCCCGCAGCTGGCTGAAGAGATTCGTGTCGTATTCCTTGCCGCCGCCTGACGGGTCGATCTGCGTGCCGTTGAGCGCCGGCGCGAGCGGATCGCCTGCACCGAGGTTCTGGTATTGCCTGAAGTTCAGGATGACGTTGTCGCCGTAATTGCCGTTCCACCAGAGATCGCTTTTGGAGCCGTTGTATTCGCCGTAGCCATGTGCGGCATCGAGGCCGTTGCCCTTGTCCTGGTAGAACTTCCACGTCACGCCGGCCGTGTTCAGGCGCTCCGGCATCGTGGTCCAGCCGGTGCCCGTCATCGTGTTCGTCGTGTACGGCGAGTAACCGGCGACGTTGCCGCAGCACCCGGTCCACAGATACAGGCGGTTCGGGTCCGTCGGGCCGAGCATCGAGCAGTGGTACGCGTCGCACACCGTGAACGCGCTCGCCAGCGCGTAGTAGAACGGGATGTCCTTCTGCGTGAAGTAGTACATCGTGCCGCTGGTCTTCGCGTCGGCCCAGTTGTCGTAGCGGCCGTTGTTCCAGGCACTGTGCGTGCCGTTCCAGCTGTGATCCAGGTCGCCGTAGTAGGTGTCGCCGTTCGCCGTGCCGGACGGCGGGGACGGGTTGAACGGAAACACGTAGGACATCAGCCAGGGCTGGCGCCACACCGGATACCCGCTCGAAATCACGACCGGCCGAGGATCGCCGAAGCCGCGCGCGCCGCCCAGCGTGCCGAGGTAGTGGTCGAACGAACGGTTTTCCTGCATCAGGATCACGACGTGCTTCACGTCCTGGATCGTGCCGGTGACGGTGGCTGCCGGAATGGCCTGGGCGCGCGCGATGCTTTCGGGCAGCATGCCCGTGATCGCGGTCGCGCCGGCGAGCTTCAACGCGTCGGCGAGGAACTGACGTCGTGTCGTGGGTTTGTTTTGCATGATCGCTCTCTGTCGTGGATGGCCGGCCCCGGGGCCAGCGTCGGTCAGTGGCACGTGCTCGCGCAGTGGAGGACGGGCGTGGATGCCGAACCCGGTGCGGCCGCGCGCGCGGCCGCCACGTTGGCCGCGGTGCCCGAGTCGCCATCGCCGCAAGCGGCCAGCGTGCACAGCAGCGCGATCATGAAAATGCCGCGCCAGTGCGGAAAGCGGCGTTCCGAACGGCGCGACCTGACGACAGGCTTTCTATTCGACTCGAATCGGATTCCTGAATGATCGAGGCCGGTGCTGCGTGTTCCGTATTTCATTACCCCTCCCGACATGAAAATGGACAGCAGAGAATATCGCCCGAATCAGAACAACTTCATGACAGGCCACCCGCGCGTGCCTGCCACCTGCAAAAGCCTCGAATCGGGATTGGTGGCGACCGGATGCGTGACGTAATCCAGCAGCGGCACGTCGTTGATCGAGTCGCTGTAGAAGTAGGTGCGCTCGAAATCCGACGGCGCGTAGCCGAGCGATTCCAGCCACGCGGTCGTGCGCACGATCTTTCCTTCGCGGAAGCTCGGCACGCCGGTGCTGCGGCCGGTAAACGCGCCGTCCGGCGTGCCGTCGTCGGTATCGAGTTCGATGCCGAGCAGGTGCTCGATGCCGAATTCGGCCGCGATCGGCCGCGTGACGAAGACGTTGGTCGCCGTCACGATGCAGCAGAGATCGCCGTTTTCGCGATGCCGCCCGACCAGCTCGCGCGCCTGCGGCGTGATCGCCGGACGGATCACTTCGTCCATGAACCGCGCATGCCAGCGCTCGAGCACCTTGCGCGGATAGCGGGTGAGCGGCGTGAGCGTCACGGCGAGATACGCGTTCATGTCGAGCGTGCCGGCCGCGTAATGACCGTAGTGCTCGTCGATCAGCGCGGCGTGCGCGTCGTCCTCGCGCCAGCCGACCCGCGAGATGAAGCGGGCCCAGGCCTGGTCGCTGTCGAGCGGCAGCAGCGTGTGGTCGAGATCGAACAGCGCGAGATTCTTGTACATGCCGGGTTCCTTGTCTTGCGGGCTTACGCGCCGATCCGCTTCTCGATCGCATCCTTCGCATTCTTTCCGTCGATGGTCGTCACGCCGTCGAGCCACTTCGACAGCACGCCGGGATGCTTCTTCGCCCATTCCCTGGCCACCGCGACCGGGTCCGCGTGATTCATGATCGGCACCATCAGCTGGTTCTCTTCGTCGGTCGTGAACTTCAGGTTGGTCAGCAGCCGGCCTACGTTCGGGCAGCGTTCGAGATAGCCCGGCGTGACGAGCGTGTAGACCTTCGCCGACCCGTAGTTCGGGCCGAATACCGTGTCGCCGCCGTCGAGATAGGTGATCCGGTAGTCGATGTTCATCGGATGCGGCTCCCAGGCCAGGAACACGATCATCCGGTGCTCCTGCACGGCGCGCGTCACCTGCACGAGCATGCCGGCCTCGCTCGATTCGACCAGCTTGAAGCCGCCGAGCCCGAACTCGTTCCTGTCGATCATTCGCTGGATCAGTGCGTTGCCGTTGTTGCCGGCGCCGATCCCGTAGATCTTGCCGTCCAGCTGGTCGCGGAACCTGGCGATATCGGCGAAGCGCTTGAGCCCCTGGTCGGATGCGTATTGCGGCACGGCGAGCGTATAGCGCGCGCCGACCAGGTTGGGCTCCGGCAGCTGATGGACGGCGCCGGCGTCCACGAACGGCTTCACCGTCGGCGTCATGCTCGGATCCCAGTAGCCGAGGAACGCGTCGATCTGCGCCTTCTTCACGCCGGCCAGCACGATCGGCGGCGACGCGATCGTCTTGGTCGCCTCGTAACCGAGCCCGTCGAGCAGCATCATCGCGACGCCGGTGGTGGCCGCGATGTCGCTCCAGCCGACGTCGCCGAGCGTCACCTTTTTACAGACGTCGCCTTCCGATGCGTGAGTGGGGGCCGTCGCCAGCGCCGCCAGCAGGGTTGCAGCCAGCATCCATGCCTTCTTCATCATGTTGGTCTCCTAAGCAAGTGTTCCGGATCGTGTTGCCTGAATGGTCTGACGATTGATCGTGCCGATCGGATGAAACAAACGAACCTGGGTCTGGCTTTGCAGTTTTTCGTACCGTATATTAGAAAGCACAAAATCGCAAGATTGCACAAAAATACAACTCGCCGGGTGCCGGGTGCGGCAACGGGCGGGCGCAGGCAGGAAGAACCGGACGGCGGCCCCATGCGGGCCGCGCTTCATCGGATGGACCAGGCAAAGCAAGGAGATCTCGAATGATCAGTCAGCTGGAAATCGTGTCCCGCCTGTTGTTGGCGGCATTGCTGGGGAGCCTCGTCGGCATCGAGCGCGAGCGCCTGTCGTGGGCGGCCGGATTGCGCACCCACATGCTGGTGGCGGTGGGCGCCGCGCTCGTGATGGTCGTGTCGGCGTTCGGCTTCGCGGATGTCCAGAACGCGAAAAACGTGTCGCTGGACCCGTCGCGCGTCGCCGCGCAGGTGGTGTCGGGCATCGGCTTCCTCGGCGCCGGTTCGATCATGCTGCGCGGCGAGATCATCCGCGGCCTGACGACCGCGGCGAGCCTGTGGGTCGTGGCGGCGGTCGGGCTGGCCGTGGGCGGCGGCATGTATGTGGCCGCAATTGCCGCGACGGCGATCGTGCTCGCGATCCTGGCCGGCCTGAAGCCGATCGAGAAACGCTTGTTCGCGACGCGGCAGCGCTGGGGCGTGCGTATCCTCGCGAGCCGCGGCGCCGTGAAGCTGACGTCGCTGCAGGCAATGCCCGGCATCGACCAGGCGCGCATCGTCCGGTTCATCATCGAACAGGACGATGCCGCGCCGGACGACGACCGCATCCACGTGGTGTTTTCGAAGATGACGAGCAGCGAGTGCCAGGCGGTGCGTCAATCCCTGCAGACCCTCGTCGGCATCAAAAAACTGGAGGAGAGCGCTGCGTAGTTCGCCGTTCGAATAACATTGACGTTCATTCCGAGGACATTCCATGTGGCAAGAAGAGCGATACCAGAGAATCCGGCTTCTGTTATCGAAGATGCAGCGGGTTTCCACCGACCGGATCATGGCCGACCTGAACGTGTCGCGGGAAACCGTGCGTCGCGATCTCGTCGATCTCGAAGCGCTCGGTGAACTGAAGCGCGTGCACGGCGGCGCGGTGCAGGTGGGCGACGAAGCGCCGATCGCCGAACGCGCGCAGACCCACGTGAAAGCGAAGCTGGCAATCGCGCGCGCGGCGGCCAGGCTGGTCACGGGCTCGCAGACGCTGTTCATCGACGCCGGCACGACCACGACACTGCTGGCCGAGGAACTGGCGAAGCTGTCGGGCCTCACGATCGTCACGAACTCGATCGACGTCGCGCTGAAGATGCGGTCGAGCGACCCGGGGCAGGCGAGGAACGAGACGATTCTGCTCGGCGGGATGATCGGCACCCGCGCGGCCGCGACCGTCGGCGACGGCACGGTCGCCGAGATCTTCCGCTATCGCGCCGATCTCGCGCTGCTGTCGCCGGTTGGCGTCGATGCCGTCCGCGGCGCGACCAACTACGACCGGATGGAAACCGAAGTGGCGCGCGCGATGGTGAGCAACGCGGCGGACGTCGCGATCCTGGCCGATTTCAGCAAGCTCGGCACGAACAGCCGGATCAGCTTCTGTGAGCCGGCGCGGATCGGCGCACTGGTGACGGACGCAAAGGCGGAATCGGTCGACAGTTTCAAGAGCCTGAAGAAGGTCATCAAGAACATCGTGCTGTCGTAGCGCCGGGCGGCGCGGGGCACGATCATCCGCCGTTATGCCGCCCATGCGGCGCGCATTCTGCCGGCCGGTTTTTTCGCGGCGTAATATATCCGCCGATACGACGCAGGCCCGCCCATCGGCAGGCCGTCATGGAGGCGGGCGATGGAGAGGGCAGGGACGGCGGCGCTTTCGGCGCAACAGGCGCAACAGGCACAACAGGCACAACAG
>NZ_LDUL01000007.1:0-241275 GCF_001043615.1 Burkholderia sp. LK4 | reverse complement strand
ATTAATTTCGCAACAGCTTCTTAGGCATCGACGGCAACCCGCTGCCTGGCGAGCCGACCGATCCGACTGACCTGCCGCTCTCCGAGTAACCTCCAGGAGCCCACCGATGCTCATCAGCTATCCATTCTTACGCGCGCCAAAACCGAAGACCGACGAGGCCCAGGATGAAGGTGCCGTTGGCCTTGGGGAAAAGAGCGGCAAAGGCGCCTTCCCCGTCAGTCACCAGTTCGGTTGGCACGGCGGCGTGCATCTGGTGGCGCCCGGTGGGGACGCGAATCCGGAGCCGGTGCGTGCTATCGCCGATGGCGAAATCGTGTACGCGCGCCCCAGCGCCCCTAAACCGAAGACCACGCCCACCGGCGAAGAACGCGACGCCAACCCGTTGTACTACTACGCCGGCTGGACCAGCAACGGTGTTGTCATCCTCAGGCACCGGACCGAAATCGGCGAGGGTGTCGAGGTTGTGTTCTATTCGATCTACCAGCACCTGAGCACTGTGGCGAAGGCCGACTGGAAGAGTGGTGACAAGGTGTATCGCAAGGACCCCATCGGCAAGGCCGGCGACATCTATGGCAAGTCCAACCGTATCCACTTCGAAATCGTCGCAGACAAAGCGAACGTGGAGCGGTTAATGGGGCGTAGCGAAGGCAACCTGGAGGTCGCAGAAGGGCGGCGCAGCTGTGTCTGGGGCGACATGCACATCGTGATTCCCGCCGGCGTGCCGCTGTACGCGGTCAATCCACGGACTGAAACCCGGAAATATGTGGTGCGGGCCTTCAATTCCACGGTGGGTGCGGCCAACGACACGCTCGAAAGCGTCGCGCAGCGCTTTCGCACAACGCCGGCGCGCATTCTCGCGCTCAATGGCAAGACAGAGGCACAAGCTGGCGATTGGTGGCCGAAGGTCACCGGCGCATACCAAATTGCGATGGCGTCAGCCACGAAGCCGCTCTCACTACCCACGGACGCGCAACGCACTATCCGCGTACCTGCGGTCTATGGGGCGGCGGCCGCGACGCCACCCGATGACCTGACCGCCGAGGTGTGGGCGCAGTGGACCGTGCGACCAATCGGCCGAACCAAGGAAGCCCTGATCGTCACCCTGAGCGAGGCGCGCGGCGACATTACCCTGATTACGCGCGACGTCACCGGCGAGCGCCGAGGTAGCGTGTCCGAGCCCCAAGGGGGCTACAACCTGTACAAGACCGCGGTAGACACCTACCACGGCTGCCCCGGCGCCGGCTACGAGATGCTGCGCTTCGGACGCATCCTTGGGCCCGACGCGCCTGCCGCGACGGACCTGCACGAAGGCCGCTTGCCGCACTTCCGCAAGATCGCGCTCGACGGGAGCACGACCGCCTTCGTCGACCTCAATTGTGCCGGCACGAAGGCTTACAGCGACGCCGACTTTCCCCACTGGCAAGGCTGGACCTTTATCGACGACGACACTGACGGCAACAGCCGCTGCGACTCGATGCAATTGCTCGACCTGATCGAGCCCCGCTTCCCGGCGCAGCATCCCGTCCCGGACTTGCCCGGCTCCGGCGAAGCGTCGCAAGGCGTCGCCACGGTCATCGACGCCGCTACCCAGCATCGTGGTCGGCTGATTCGCGCCTACGCTAAAGCGCAGACTGGCGAAATGCGCGAGCGCTTGAGCTACTGCGTGGTCAAGATGCCCAGCGAATGGGCACGGGACGATTTCGTCAAGCGCTGGGACTGGCTGAAAGGTGTCGAAGGGCAGAGCCCGGTCGCCAATATCCTGTTCCCGATTTGTCTGGGCGATGCGGCCTATGAAAGACTTAAGCGCCATCATCAGGCATTAGCGTTTTGGGAGGATGCGGTGGAGAAAGGCCTGACTCTTGATAAAGAGCACTATCACTTTCATCCGACGAAATTTATCGATGCTTTCAAGAAATGCGGGTGGCTTTGTAAAACTGAGCTGGCAAGAGCATTGCCAAATGCAAGAAGCGCTGATGTTGACCGCTTTCTGATCCCGATAAATTTCTGTATGAGGAAGTATCTAGGGGGAAGTCCCATTCGTAGAAGTCATTTCATAGGGCAAATGGCGCACGAGACTGGCAGCCTATCAGGCACGATGGCTGAGAAAGGAAATTCCTCTGCGAGCCGCCAGTACGAAACGGATGCTGATTATTTCCGTGGGCCAGATAGCTATGTGAAATTTCTGGCCGGTCAACGTTATGAGAAAGTAAGTAATGATTTGGGTAATGAATACTCCCCCGGCGGGACTGGCGATGGAATTAAGTTTCGAGGGCGAGGCAGCCTGCAAATTACCGGGCGAGCGAACTATGCCAGCTATTGGGTTTATCGTGGTTGGCTGCGCACCACATCATTTGATGCGAGTTGGTGGAGTGTCAATGGTTGGTGGAGCATTCCGAGGCTATCAACAATATGCCCGGCCATTATAAACACTCCGCAGAGAATTTCGGCGCGCGAGTCGGGGAATGAATACAATCCGGTCGACGTTGGTGGAATGTTTTGGATGGATAAAAAGATTAGTCTTGTATGTGATCCTGAAAGCCCCAATACAATCGCCGCAGCGACTTCAGACGCCGTGTCTATGAAAATAAATCGCTACGATATGCCTACATTCCCGGCGAGGCGAGCACGGGTTGAGGCGGCAAAGAAGGTTATTTGCGATGCGCTTCAGTGATGCGGGGAATTTGATACGAATGGGGATGTGTCCATGAAGACCAAATCGGCTGCTATCGAAATATACTTTATTATCATTGCGTCACTATTTATATTTCCCGGTCCGTCGTCTGCATCTGAGGGGTGTGTTTATAGCGAAATGAAGGAGATTCGCATGGAAACATCGGTGGGTGCTGTATCTACGGTGGAGGTTAAATATTGTGGTGACGATGAGGGAGGTTACGTCTCTGTTAGTATGCTCACTGGGAAAAGGAGGCAGAATTATAGGTTTCTTACTGATAATCGGGCCTATTCTATAAGTATTGACTCTGAAATTGATTTAAAAAATGACGGTGGGCGTGGCCTTGGTGTGGCAAATGGTCGCGGAAGGTCCGGGGATGGTATGTGGTACTGGGTTTTTGATCGGAAAGCGAAATTATACAAATACATTGGTGAGGCGCCAAGGCTTTATCGTTCTAAAACAAGGCGCGGTGGAATATTTGCAATTGAGAGTGGCAGTGGGGACGTGCAATCGATGCGTTATGGTTATCAGATAAAAAACGATAGATTGACCATGGTTAGTGCCATTGGTTTCATTCCTATCGGTGGCGAATACGAAATATCTTTGATGACCTGCACGCCTGACTCTCGTTGCAGAGAGGTTGGCAGACTAAAAGATGTCTCCCCGGAGAAGGTGCAGAGGTGCATGAATGGGACAGAGGATTGCGACCAAGAACGAGGTCCAGGAAGTTAACCTAACAACTCATGTTGCCGCCACCTGTCGCGGTGCGATCGTCGAAATGGTGGTCGTTCCGAACATACCGCCACGCGCGGGAGGCGGCGACATGAGTTTTCAGGTTCACTTTCTCCTGGCGGCCGATTAGGAAGTTATCCTGATCCGGTTCTTAGTGAAGAGCTTGCCGGAAAATCTGATCTGGCAGTGAGTCGAGGGGCGCTAGATGATCGTATTGCCTGATAAGCGGTGCATCTTATGGGGCGCCTTAGTCGCCCGGTTGCATCCGGATCGCATCATAGATACTTATTCCAGTCTGCGATCTGAGCGTAATTGCCAGAATAATCAACAGAACATTTGCGATGCAGGCCATCCATACGAACGTCATGGATGGCTTCAGCGACTCCTGGGTAAATTGTTTCAGCTTCGTGGAAATGAATTCCGGGTAGCTGAGCTTGGGATCGGAAAAATTGACGTCATCCATTTTTATTTTTCGAAGGCAGTAGTTCGTTGCCTTCTTGAAAAGCCATGACATGCTGTCGCTCTTGTTTTCGTGAATTAACTTTGAGCGAAGTGCTCTCCAATTGGGTATGTGTTTCGTAAATTCGGGTTGCCTGGAGATCACCCTGTTGATGAGTGCTTGGATTTTTAGTTCTAAGAAATCGGTCAGCTTAAGAGTGTGGGCGTTATAGATAAGGGTGCTTATTGCCTGCTTGTTGGCTAAAACGATGAATAATGGAACATTCAAAAATCCTGAAAGAACCAATAGCGATGGGAAAAAGTTCGTCCTGAAAAGATCGCTGATAGCTAGAAGCATTGCCAATGGATATGCATGTCCGCTCACGTGAGCGGCGGCGATGCCGTGTTGTTGGCTATTAACGGTCAAGCAGAGTCCGACGATGATATTTGTGAATACAAATGCACTTCCTATCAGGAGGGTTTTTATCCAGGCCCACATGGACCGCCTTGAGATGGTCGATATGATTCTCAAGTTCTCATTTGTTATGTTTTTCATGCGGACTCCTGTAAACGCAGTACGTTCTATTTAACCGGCACCGTTCTGACGCGCGCTTGGCTTTACCTGTACCTCGCCCTGTCCGCCAGTCGACGCATCCGCACGCCGCTCGTCCTGCAACAGCGTGCGCGGCAGCGCGAAGCCCTTGAACAGCGGCTGGGTGAAGGGGTTGTTGGCCTTCTCGGTGCTGATGCGGTAGCGCATGCCGCCATCGGCAGCGGTGAAGCTGAGGTCGACGCTGGTGGCGGTGGCGCCGTTGAGGCGGGCCTGGCTGAGCAGGCGGTACAGCGACCATGGGCCGCGGTAGATGAGCCCGCTGCTGCTGCCGCCGGCATGGGCCAGGGTCATGCGGCTTTCGTTGCTGGGCGCCAGGGTGTTGGGCCAGATGACGGCCGTGCTGGTAGTAGGCCCGTGGTTGTACGTGATGAGCTGGCCTTCGACGCTGAGGGAGCTGCTGCGCTTGTTGGCGGCCAAGCCCAGGGGTTCGACGAAGAACTGCACGCCGAGTTGCCCACGGCTGTTGAAGAAGGCGTCACGGATCCGCTCGGCAGCTTCGAGTTGGGTGAGCACTTCGTTGCGCACCAGATAGCCGCCCAGGCGTTCGGAGTACAGGGCTTCCAGGTTGTCCTGGATGAACAGGTTGAGATACTTGTCGCGGAACTGTTGCAGACGGCCCTGCGGCCCGAAGAACGCGGCGAAGTCGTCGAGCGACACCTCTTCGCGGCTGGCCGGATTGAACGGGTAGCGGTTGGCGAGTCGCTCGCGATAGAAACCGTAGACGTCGGAATCCCAGCGTTTTTCCAGCTCGCGCAAGGCTTCGACGAGGACGATGCGCGAGGACTCGTCGGCCAGCTTGCCGACCTGATGACTCAACGGCTCGGGCAGGCCACCGGCGATGCGTTGCAGATTGGCGATGGGATCGGGGCCTTTCTGAGCGAATCGTTCGAGCGTGACGTTGAGCGCGGCTTTGCCGCGGTCCGGGCTGTCATGCACGGCGCGCACTTTGTCCTGCACGGCACCAATGGCCTGCATGGTTTCGTCGAGATATGGGGGCCGCTCGCCCTTGGCTTCGAGCAACTGGCTGATCGGCGAGAAGGCGCGGGCGATGGTGATGATTGGCAGCAGTGGGGCTTCGGACTCGGTGAGCTTGTCCACCTTGTCGGCCAGTGCGGCGGCCTTGGTTTGTGAGGCGTCGATGCCGGCGTTGGCCGTGGCGGCGGGCGGGTTGCCGAGTTCGCTGTTGTCGCGCACGGTTTCGACCAGGCGCCGCAGCGGTGCGGCCGGGCTGGTGACGCTGCCCAGGATGGTGACGGCCTGACCGATATCCTGGAAGTCGCGGACCGCGATCTGGTTGAGGTTGCGTTGCCAGGTGTCGATGTAGTCGCGGCTGTAGAGCGCGCGGATGCGATCGGCCAGTGCTTGCTTGTCGGCGTCGGAGTAGTCGACGTTGCGTCGCTCGCCCAGCGCCCACTGGTCAATCATGGCCAGCTCGGTAATGTCCTGGCTGTGCGTAGCGAAGTAGCCGCGGTAGCCCTTGGCGGTGAGCAGGGCATCGATACGGCCGTTGGCGGGCGGGTTGCCGTCCTTGCCTTCTGCAGCGCGTTCGGGTTCGTACACGATGTCGTAGGCCGGGCCGATTTCGTTGCGCAGATCCAGAGGCGCGCGCAGCGCGGCGCCGGCCTGGCGGCGCAGGGTCATGTAGACGCGCTGCGGCAGCGGGATGGTGCGCAGCTCGCGCTGCGCGGCAGCCACGCGCTCCTGGTATTGGGGCAGGCGCGTGTCGGCGTACTTCATGGCGTAGTCCAGGTGGCGCATCAGCGCGCGCTGCACGCCGTCTTCACCCGGGAAGGCGGTTTGCCAGTGCGCGGCCATCCAGTTTTCGACCACGGGCGCGCGGCGGTTGGGGCGGTCTTCGATCATGCGGTAGACGCGCAGCGCGGCCAGTTGTGTATCGCTGTCGGTGCCGGCGCCATTCAGCTCGGTCATCACACCGCTGGCAAGTGCCGGCAAGAAACGTTGCGACAGCAGGGTGAGGTAGGCCTGGTCTACCTTGGGGCCGATGGTGCGACCCTGGTACAGGCCGAGGTCGGCCACGACCGGCCAAGCATCGCGATAGTTGCCGTAGACGGCGACCACGCTGCCGATCTGGTCCAGCGGTTGCAGTAGATTGCGGCCGGTAGGGTCGAGCGTGCCGTCGATGGCGTGGGTGCTGAATGTGCGGCTGCGTTCGAGCACGCTCAGGGCTTTGTCGCGATTCAGTGCGTAGTAGTGGTACCACGCGCCGATCACGAGCGCGCTACCCAACGATGCTACGCCGAAGCGCAGGGCCAGCGCGTGTTTCTTTTCGGCGATGACCTTCGGGTTGTCGCCGGCCAGACCGGATTCCGGGTAGATGACACGCTGGAACAGGTGCTGCGCGAAGTAAACCAGGGAGCGCCCGCTGGGCTGAATGTAGTTGATCGGCCCACGCAATGAATAGGTTTGCGAAGCGGTGGTGAGGAAGGCGTTGTTGAGCACGCCTTGCTGGTAGACCGAGGAGAAGAACACGCCGCGCGGCAGCGCCGGGGTGACGTAGCGATCACTGCCCAGCACGTCGGAGAGGAAGCCAAGCAGCAGCGGCCGCAGGCCGCTGAGTTGTCGGGTGAGCGAGTACAGCGCCTCGCGCTGCGAAACGTCGGGCACGTCGGCCAGGCTGTCGAAGACCTGCTCGTTCAGGCGATCGAGGAAGGCGTCGTAGCGCGTGCCGAGCTCGTCCAGCCAGGCGTCGTAGCGCTGGATCGCATCCAGCGTGAAGCTGAAGCCGAAGAGGTCTTCGCGCACAGACTTGGGCATCCGCGCGAACAGTGTTTCGAAGCCTTCCAACAGATCGAACTTGCTGAGCACGACATACAGCGGCGGCCGCGTGCCGAGCTGCCGGCTCAGTTCGGCCAGGCGTGCGCGCAGCACCGCGGCGAGCGCCTTGCGATCGCTTGGCGACTGGTGCGCCAGGGTTTCCAGACTGACCATCAGCACCACGCCGTTGAGAGGCCGGCGGCTGCGGTTGCGGCCGAGCCAGCCGACGAAGCTGTCCCACAGCCGAGCGTGGATATCTTCCGGCAGCACCCCGTGGCGGGTCAGCCGCATGGGCAATGCGGGCGCACTCGCGGTGGATAGGCCTTCGTCTTCTGCGTCCTCGGACGCACCGAACTGGGCGATTCTCGGCTGGCTGATCAACTCGCCCGGCGGGTCGATGAGAATGGCCTGGTCGCCCATCCACCAGTCGATGGCGTAGAGCTTGTCCGGGTCTTCTTGCAGCCGCCGACTGCCGGCCTTCATTTCGCCGGTGAGCGAGAAGCTTTGGCCGGAGCGGTTGACGAAGCTGGTCTTGCCGGAGTTCTCCTGGCCCAGCACCAGATACCAGGGCAACTGGTACAGCGCTTGCCGGCCCTTGAGGTTGGCCTGCAGGATCGCGAGGCTGTGATCAAGATCGCGCTCCTGCGCTTCGACGTAGCGCAGACACGGGTCGGTCTGTTGCTCTTCCACATGCTGCTGCTCGGCCTCCAGGCGCATGGCGCGCTTGCGCAGGCGCAGCGCCCACAGCAATAGCGGCACCACCAGCAGAACTACCGTTGCCAGTACCCGGGCGGTCAAGCTTGCCAGAGGGCGATGTTCGCCCCAGCTCCACTTGGGCCCCAGCCACCAGATGGCAGCCACCAGATGGCAGCCAGCGCGAGCGCCAGTAGCAGCAATTGCAGCAGAGGCGCGCCTTGCCGCCCCCAGCGCACGATGAGTTGGCCGTAACGTTGCAGTTTTGACCAGATGTTCCACATGACGATGCTCCCTGTTTAATCTTTGTGCCTCGAGGCATCCGACTGTTGTCGTTCGAGAAGGCTGAAGAGGTCGGGCTCCCACTCGGGCGCCGAGGCGTTTTGCATAGACTGGTACGCACGGACGAACAGACCATCGGCCAGCCAGGTGAGCCCGCGCGGCTGCAGCAGTTCGGCGGCGATGGCCATGACATGGCAGCGGTGCCGCAGGTCGACCGCTTCCTGTTGAATCGCTTCCAGCCGACGAAGCACCGACTCGACGCCTTGCGCTTCAAGCAGGCCGCGCAGTTCGTCGCGCACGCCGGCGTAGTCGCGGCCGGCGGTGGCCGTGGTGTCGCCCGCGTGCGCGCCGCTGATCCAGGCCTGGGTTTCTCCGTCCACGAACGGACGCCCATCGGCAAATTCCAGTTTGCCCAGCGCGGGAAGCCGGGTGACGAAGCGTTCGGCCGCCTGGCGGATGGCCTCGGCCACCATCGGCATCTCCAGGCGCCGGGCGATGCCGGCGGCAAGGTAGCTGCCGCGCAGCCAGTACGGCGAGGTGGTGACGCTGCGCTCGACTCGTTGCAACAGCGTTGGGTCGACAGCGTTGGCACTGAGCGCTTTCGCATACCCTTCGGCCACATCGGCGGGCACGGCCATCAGTTCGGTCTGATGGTGTTTGCGTGCTGACGGCGCGTTGGTCAGGTGGGCCCAGAGGGCAAACCGCCGCAGCAAGTAGCCGGTCGGGTCGTAGGGGTCTTGCTGGTTGATGATCTCCGCCGCGGCCAGCAGCGACTTGCGGCCCTCGCGCTCGTTGCCGGGCGTGGGCAGGACCGGCGTGAAGAAGGCGTCCGATAGCACCTCGCCGCGCGCTGGCGTGTCGAGCTGCCTGGCATCGGCCAGTTCCGGCGCGCGCAACGCTTCGGCCTTTTGCCGCAGCAAGGCCTCCAGCCTAGTGAGCGTGGACACGTCGAGTTGAGCGCTCTCGGCACTGCGTTGCAGGCTATCGAGTGCGGCCTGGCCGGCCTTGTAGAACTCTTCGCCGTAACCAGTGTTTTCCAACGCGGCCAGGCTGTCGGACAGCCGCTCCAGCAGTTGCCCCACCAACCGTCGCTTGGCCAGGTAGCCGGTGGCGCCCGGTTTCGGGTAGCTGGTTTCCCAGTAACGTTCGACCATGCCGGCCAGTACGCCGGTGGCCTCGGCCCAGCCGCGCCAGCTGTGTGTGCGTGCGCGAGCAGTCAGCAGATGCCCGGCGATGCGCAGGTGCTTGCACTGGCTGCACAGGTAATGCTGTGCGGCTTCATCGACGTAGGGCCAATCGATGGTCGCCTCCTGCAAGCTGCCGAGCTTGACCATTTCGTGGTCGATGCCTTGGTAAGCATCGTCTTCTTTATCGAACACGCCGGCAGGCTGGCGTGGATCGAGCGGCGCCAGCAAGGTATCGAGGTCCAGCGGGGCGGGCAGTTTCACCAGTGACATGCCTCGCGCTGATGGACCAGTTGCTCATGGAGCCGGGAGACGTCGAAGACCAGTCCGTCGAAGGGGGGCTGGTCGCTCTCGATCTGCAGGCGCTGCGCCGGGCGGGCCAGGTGGCGCAACTGCTCGATCGCCACCAGGCCGCGTCCTGCGTCGGTGACCGTGCCGTCATCGAGGACCTGCCACGGCTGGCTGGCCGACACGGGGCGGCCGTCCAGCAGCAGCCGTAGATTGGCGCGGTTGAAGGGCAGTGCCCCGGTGGTCAGCAATTGCAGGCGCGAGATGTTCTGCAGACAACTGATCGCGAGGGTGGCGCCGGGTGTCGAGCCTCCCAGTGCCCGCGCCGAGATGACCACCGTATCCTGGCCGGGCAGCTTGTCTGGTGCGCGCGTTAGCAATAAGCCGGTGTCGTTGGCGCGGCGCTTGGCTTCGTTGGCCTCGACCAGGGCGGTGATGTCCGGCCGCTTCGTGCTGGCCGGTGCGACGGCGGGCGTGGGTTGTGTCGCGGGTGCCTTGGCTTGCAGCGTTGCTGAAGGCGCCGATGTGGGCGGCGGCGGGGTGCCCGCCTTGGCGTCGAAGCAGGCCAGCCGTTCCTGCGGCGACACGATGGTCGTGCAATCGTTGCCGGCGGCGACGGCGGAGTGCTTTCCGTCGCAACCGGCCAGTGCCACTGCAGACAGCAATGCCAGGCTGAACGATTTCATGATGGGTGATCCTCTCCATTCAAATTCCACTCCAGGCATTTGCGTGCCAGCGTGCGTTTGGGTATGCCGAGGCTGAGTGCAGCCTCGCGCCGCGACCCCTCGACCCGGCGCAGCCGTTCGCCGACCACGAGGCGCTCGAAGTCCAGCAAGGCTTCCGGCAAGTTGTCGGTGTGCAGGAGCTGTTGCAGTGCCGATGCCGTCGGCGACAGCGGCTCGCTCGGTGCCGGCATTTCTTCTTCCAGGTCGGCCAGCAGGTCGCCGCGGATGTGCTTGCCGGGCGCGGTGCGCTCGGCTGCGGCAAGCACCACGCTGCGCAGCTCGCGCACGTTGCCGGGAAAGGTGTGCGTTTGCAGGCGTGCCAGCGCCCTGGCTGAAATGCCGGCGATGTTGCCTTGGCATTCGCGGTTGTGTTGCAGCAGCACGTGCGCGACCAGCGCCGGAATGTCTTCCGGGCGCTCGCGCAGCGGCGGGATGCGCAGCACGCGCTGGCGGATGCGGAAATAGAGGTCCTCGCGGAACGCGCCGTCGCGCACGAGTTCAGGCAGGGGGCGGTGGGTGGCGCAGATCAGGCGGAAGTCTGACGCCTGCTCGCGCGTCGCGCCTATCGGTCGATAGGTCTTCTCGTTCAGCAGACGCAGCAGGGTGCCTTGCAGTTCCAGCGGCATATCGCCGATTTCGTCGAGGAACAGCGTGCCGCCATCGGCCTCGGCCACCAGCCCCGTGCGTGCCTGAGTGGCGCCGGTATAGGCGCCGCGTACCGCGCCAAACAACTCAGCTTCGATCAGGTCTTTCGGAATTGCCGCACAGTTCACCGGTACGAACTTGCCCTGGCGGGATGAGGCTTGGTGAATCAGCCAGGCCGCATGATCCTTGCCCGAGCCGGTTTCCCCGGTAATCAGTAAGGAGAGCGACGAGTCGGCCAGCCGCAGCATGTCGTCGCGCAGCCGACGAGTGGTCGGCCCCACACCGACAAAGCCGGCAGCCAGCAAGCGGGCGGCTCGTGCCTGTTCCTGGCCGTCCCCGCTCCGCGGCTGCTTCTTCGTGCTACGGGTATCGGACGACTCCTGCAGGCGCGCCATCAGCACATGATGCAAGGTGGTCAGTTCCTGCCAGGTCGGATCGGCTTGCCAGGCGCGCAGAGCCGCATCGCCACCAATCAACACGAACACGCCGACCACCTCCTGCTGTACGTCTTGAATCGGCAGCACAAGCAACGCGGTGCCGGGAACGAGGTGCTCGCGCAGAGCGTCGAAGCCGGTACCGACGTCGATCAGCGATCCAATCTGCGCGACATGGCATGGCTTGGCGCTGCGCAGGCAGTACACCAGTGGATTGTCCAGTTCACCCAGCGAGACGGGGGAAAGTGTCTCGGCACCCGCCATATGGGCGTGGGCAATCGGTATCAGCCGATCGCCGGCGCGCTCATGCCAGTAGCAGAGCGCCTGTTCGATACCCGTGCCATTGCAGGCGGCGCGCAGCCAGGCACCGGCCAGCGAAGCCATGGTGTCCGCCTGCGCTAGTTCGCGCGCGAGCAGGGCAACGCTCACGGTCTCCATGCCGTGTTCCACTCAGTGCAGCATGGCCAGAAAGACGCCGTCCTGCCAGCGTAGATCCGCGCGCTGGAAAGGCGTCCCCTTGGCCTGCTGTTGCAAGACAGCGAGCGATAACGGAGGCAGCAGTTCGCCATCGATGCTTGCATCCAGCATGCGCGCCCCGTTGGCGTGCCGTGTGCAGCGCGAACGCAACTCGTCGCGTGCACTGTCGTCCACCTCCAGAGGGGCGTTGTAGCGCTCGAGGAATTGCCGCCGCAGACGCTGCAAGCGGCTGTCCACGATGTCGCCCAACACCACCTCGTCGAGGTATCGGTACGGCACGAGCTGCATGCGCGCCAGCAGGGCCGGCTTGAAGAAGCGCATCAACTGCTGCCGCAGGCTGTCGACGTCGAGGTCGGACAGCGACGGATCATCCTGGTCGAAGCCGAGGTTGGAAGTCAGGAAGAACAGGATGTTCTGGCAGTCGATGCGGCGACCTTCACCGTCGGCCAGCTCGCCCTTGTCGAAGGCTTGGTAGAACACGTTCAGCACTTCCGGGTGGGCCTTCTCCACCTCGTCGAGCAGCACGACCGAATAAGGCTGTTTGCGGATGGCCTCGGTCAGCACGCCGCCTTCGCCGTAGCCCACGTAGCCGGGCGGTGCGCCCAGCAGACGCGACACGGTGTGTTTCTCCTGGTACTCGGACATGTTGATCGTGGTCAGGAAGCGCTCGCCGCCGAACAGCGCATCGGCTACCGCCAACGCCGTTTCGGTCTTGCCGACACCGCTGGGGCCGACCAGCAGGAACGCACCCATCGGCGTGCCCGGCCGGCGCAAGTCGGCCACCGCCGTGAGCAAGCGTCGGTGCAACGTCTCAAGCGCCGTGTCCTGTCCTTTGACGCGCACACGCAAGGTGGTCGGCAATTGTTCGAGACGCGTCAATTGATCGCTGTTGATGGTGGTGGCCGGTATGCCGGTCCAGTCGGCGATCACCTGGGCAATCTGCTCAGCGCCCACGTCGGCATGCAGCAGAGCGCCATCGCGTTGCAGTTCGGCGAGCTCGGCCACTTTGGCCGACAGCAGCCCGGCGATGTCGTCGTCGACCTCCTGGCCGCGCAGGGTGACGATCGTATCGACGGCTGCTTTCTGCTGTTCCCAGGCTTGTCGCAGTTCGGCGATGCGCGCTTCCACCTGTTGTCGCGCATCGAGCAGGTTGTCCTGTCGTATCGTCGACGGCGTGCGGCCGGACCGGGCATCACGCGTCAGGTGCTCGGTCTCCGCATCGATCTGACGAAGCTCGTTCTCAAGCGCGGTCAGGCGGCGCGGTGGCTCGGCCAGTGCGGTGGCGACGCGTGCGCACGCGGTGTCGAGCACGTCGATGGCCTTGTCCGGCAACTGCCGGCCGGACAGGTAGCGCGCCGACAACGAAGCGGCGGCTCGCAGGGCATCGTCCCCGATATAGACCTTGTGCGCTTGCTCATAGAGGGGGCGCAGGCCGCGCAGGATATGCACGGCATCCTCCGGACTGGGCTCGTCCAGCTTCACCAGTTGGAAGCGCCGTGTCAGTGCAGGGTCTTTCTCGAAGTACTTCTTGTACTCGGACCACGTGGTGGCGGCGATGGTGCGCAACTCGCCGCGCGCCAGCGCGGGCTTGAGCAGGTTGGCTGCATCGCTGCCGCCGACGGCGTTGCCGGCGCCGATCAGCGTATGCGCCTCGTCGATGAACAGGATGATCGGCTGCGGCGACGCTTTCACTTCGTCGATCACTGCCTTCAGGCGCTTCTCGAATTCGCCCTTGACCGACGCGCCGGCTTGCAAAGCGCCGAGGTCCAGCCCCCAGAGGTGAACGTCGCGCAGCGGCTCCGGTACGCGTGCCTGCACGATGCGCAGGGCGAGTCCTTCAACGACGGCGCTTTTGCCGACACCGGCGTCGCCGACCACGATGGGGTTGTTCTTGCGGCGACGCGACAGGATGTCGACCATCAGGTCGATCTCGGCATCGCGGCACAGCACCGGGTCGATCCGCCCTTCGCGAGCCTGCACAGTGAAGTTGTGGCCGAATCGGGCCAATGCACTGTCGTCACCGCCGACGGCCGCAGGGCGGGGGTCGGCGGATGCTGTATCGGCGGCCTCCATCGATCCGGCCAACAGTTCGCCAAAGCGCTTGCGCAGCGGTTCCCGGCTCACGCCGTCCAGCAGGCGTATCGCTGCCAGCGGCAGGTAGCGCCCCGGATTGAGTAGCACGGCGAGCAGCAGGGCGCCGCTACGGATCTCCGCTTGTCCCAGCTCCACCGAACTGAGCAGCCATGCCTCCTGCAACAGCTCCACCAGCAACGGGGAGAAGGAGGGGTATTGATTGTGCCCGCTCCCCCCCTCGGGAAATGCGGTGGACAGCGCGTGCCGCGCGGTGTCCACCTCAATCCCCGCAATGCGCAACACGATACGCACGTCACACTGAGGCTGATCGAGTAGCTTGAACAGCAAGTGAGGCACGGTGACTTCTGCGCCACGCTGCCCAATGCAGAGGCTGCCCGCTTCTTCCAAGGCATGCCGACACAACGCATTAAGGCGCTCGAAGAGCGCCGGGAGATCCACCGTAATCATGTAATCGAACTCCCCTTTTCAGGAAAGGTTTTTATTAGAAAAATCGTCTCCGCGATGCCAATAATGCAAACGAGTGTTTCGGTCTGGCGTTTTGTATGAGGTGGGTGAGGGAACCTTCGGTTCATACGCAATAAGCACACGGCCAAGCTATCGAGGAAACCACGTCAATAACTCGCTCGTCCATCAGATTTGTCTGAAATTTAAGAGCGATATTTCCGTAAATTCGGCATTCGAACGAAGATGACATATTCGGGAATAAAAATAAGACATGTCTGATTCCATTAATTGCCATTAACGTCTAGCCTCGTCGTTTGCGAGCGGAAAGCGATTTTGCGGCATGCCACAGATGGTGTTGGTTCGGCGGGGCTTGGCTCGGCCGACATGCCTTCGTTTGCACTGCATACACCTTGGCGCGCTATGCGCCGGGGTTTATCGAATCTCGCGCTGCAAAGACTTCAATTCGAATGGGAGTGGCTCATGGCAAAGCAAGGATCGGTCGCACCGAAGGAACGAATCAACATTCGCTACGTTCCGGCAACGGGCGGTGAGCAGGAGGAAGTCGAACTGCCGCTGAAATTGTTGGTGACGGGCGACTTCAAGGGACGTGAGGACGAGGTTGCACTCGAAGACCGTACCGCCGTCAGCATTAACAGGGACAACTTCAACAACGTGATGTCCGAATTTGGCTTGGGGCTGACGATGGATGCGCCGGCCGTACTGGAAGAGGGTGGCGAGAACGACACCTTGCCGGTCCATCTGAAGTTCGGCGCCATCGAGGACTTCAGTCCCGATGCCATCGCCCGCCAGGTGCCGGAACTGCGCAAGTTGCTCGAGCTGCGCGAAGCGCTGGTGGCGCTCAAGGGGCCGATGGGCAATATCCCGGCCTTCCGCAAGCAGTTGCAGGCTCTGCTCGGTGACGAAGCCTCCCGCGGCAAGCTCGCCAAGGAGCTGGAACAGTTGCTGGAACCCGGCAAGGCCTGATGCCGCGCTGTTCCTCTTCCCCTTTGCAAAGGACATAACAATGACACAAGCACAAACCACTGCTGCCCAAAAACAGGACGCGCTGCCGCAGGAGGGCCTGCTCGCCCAGATCATGGCGCAGACCCGTCTGCAGCCTGCCCAGGAGGGCTATGCCGTCGCCGAGCGCGGCGTGGCTGCCTTCATTGCCGAGATGCTCAAGACCGATGCACGCGAACAGCCGGTCAACAAGCAACTGGTCGACCAGATGATTTCCCAGATCGACGCCAAGCTCGGCAGGCAGATGGACGTGATTCTCCATCAGCCAGCCTTGCAGGAACTGGAGTCGGCCTGGCGCGGACTCCATCGACTGGTGGCCGGCACCGACTTCCGCGAAAACATCTTCATCGATGTGCTTCACGTCACCAAGGATGAACTGCTGGAAGACTTCGAGAGCGCAGTGGATATCACGCGCAGTAATGTCTACAAGCTCATCTACACCGCGGGTTACGGCCAGTTCGGCGGCAAGCCCATTGGCTGCATCGTCGGCAACTATACCTTCGGCCCCTCGGCGCCCGACATCAAGCTGCTCAACTACGTCGCTGCGATTGGCGCCATGGCGCACGCACCGTTCCTCGCGGCGGCCGGTCCCGAGATGCTTAATCTGGACTCCTTCCAGGACATCCCCAACCTCAAAGAAGTCAAGGACATCTTCGAAGGCCCGCGTCACGCCAAATGGCGCGGCCTGCGCGAATCGGAAGATGCGCGCTACCTTGGTTTGACCATGCCGCGCTTCCTGCTGCGCCAGCCGTACGATCCGCTGGAGAATCCGGTTCGCAGCTTTGGCTATCGCGAAACCATCGACGGTCGGCACGACAACTACCTGTGGGGTAACACGGCCTTTCTGATGGCCAACCGCATCACGGACAGCTTTGCGAAGTACCGCTGGTGCCCGAACATCATCGGTCCGCAATCGGGCGGCACCGTGGATGACCTTCCGGTGCACCTGTACGAGTCGCTTGGCCAGCTTCAGGCGAAGATTCCGACCGAAGTGCTGATTTCAGATCGGAAGGAGTTCGAGCTGTCTGCAGAGGGCTTCATTCCGCTTGCCATGCGCAAGGACAGCGACAACGCCGCCTTCTTCTCCGCCAACTCGGTGCAGAAGCCCAAAGTCTTCCAGAACACGCCGGAAGGCCAGGCCGCGCAAACCAACTACATGCTCGGCACGCAACTGCCGTACATGTTCATCGTCAACCGTCTGGCGCACTACATCAAGGTGCTGCAGCGCGAACAAATCGGCAGCTGGAAAGAGCGCCAGGACCTGGAGCGCGAACTCAACAACTGGCTGCGCCAGTACATTGCGGACCAGGAAAGCCCCTCCGCCGACGTGCGCAGCCGCCGGCCGTTGCGTGCCGCCAAGGTCGTCGTGCAGGACGCGACGGGCAACCCCGGCTGGTACCAGATTTCGCTGTCGTTGCGCCCGCACTTCAAGTACATGGGCGCGAGCTTCGACCTGTCGCTGGTCGGTCGGCTCGACAAGGAATGACGGAGGGCATGACACATGCCGCGTTCCCTCGGCCAGGGCAGCCTGTTCGAACGGCTCGATCCAGATCTGCCGCCGCGCCGCATGCGCACGCGGCAGGCGCTGGCCTCGGAGCGCATCGGTGCCATCAAGGACCACCTCGAGCGCATTCTCAATAGCCGCCAGGGCAGCTCACAAAGCTGCCCTGGCTTCGGCCTTGGGGATCTGAACGACGCCGCGGCCAGCCAGATGGACCTGCGCCATCAGGTATGCCAGGACGTGCGTACTGCGGTAGTGGCCTACGAGCCTCGCGTACAGGTGCTGAACGTTCATCCCGTCACTGCGCACGGCCAGACGGGGCCGCTGCATTTCCGTTTGCACTGTCTGGTGCCAGTCAACGACAACACGGAGGACGTGGAGATCGATCTGCTCGTCCAGCACCGGGAGCGCTGGATCCACGTGATCTAGAACCCAGCCAGGAGGGCTGATGCCACTGAAGCGAAAGTTCCGCGAAGAGCTGGACTATATGCGCCGCCTCGGCCAGGTGTTCGCGCGCAACAATCCGCAGCTCGCGCGATACCTGGGGGAGGAAGCCACCGATCCCGATGTGGAACGCCTGATGGAAGGCTTTGCCTTCCTCACGGCCAAGCTGCGTCTGAAGATCGATGACGACTTCCCGGAGTTGACGCATCCGTTGCTGCAACTGCTGTGGCCGAACTACCTGCGTCCGTTGCCCAGTGCCACCATCATGCAGTTCCTGCCGATGGACCGCACCATCACGGAGCGGCATGTGATCCCCAAGGGGACGCGCATGCGCGCTCGCGAGGTAGACGGCATTCCCTGCGAGTTCCGCACCTGTGCGGACATGGCCATCTATCCCTTGCGGATCGATCAGGTCAGCGATGCGCACTCGCTGGAGAAATCGACCGTGCGCGTGGATCTGTCCACGCTCAGTCAAAGCCCGCCCAGTACCTACGATTGCGACCAGCTCGATTTCTACCTGAGCGGCAGTGACTACACCGCCATGACGCTTTACCTGTGGCTGGCGGAATACCTCGGCGAAATCCGCATGGAGGTCGCGGGGCAGGTGCGTCACATCCCCGCCAGCCAGGTGTTGTTCCACGGCTTCGCCCCTGATCAGGCGCTGCTGCCATACCCGAAGAATGCACTGGACGGCTACCGTGTTTTGCAGGAGTACTTCCTGTTTCCGCGCCGGTTCTTCTTCTTCGGTATACGCGGACTACGTTCGCTTTGGCCCACCGAACAGACCGGGCAGATTCGCCTGGAATTCGTTTTCACCCGGCCCATGCCCGAGGACGTGCGCATTCGCACGGGCGATCTGGCGCTGTACTGCACGCCCGCCGTGAACCTGTTCGAACACGAGGCCGAGCCTGTTCGGCTGACCGGCAAAGCGGTGGACTATCGCCTGAGCCCGGCAGGGCAGCGGACGGACGCCTACGAGATCTTCAGCATCGACAGTGTCGACGGCTGGAAAGGCGAAGGCAGCGGAAAGGCCGGCGAATGGCTGCGTACCTACCAGCCCTTCGAGTCGCTGCGCCACCAGATCGACTACGAGCGCGGCTACACCACGCTCTACTACCGCACCCGCATCGAACCGTCGATCACAGCTGCCGGTGTCGAGCACCGCGTATCCTTCGTGCGTGGCGACGAGCACCACTACATCGGTCGAGACGAGACGGTCTCGGTGTCGCTGACCTGCACCAACCGTGATCTACCACTGGCGCTGGGCGCGGGAGACGTGTGCATCCCCACACACGACGTCCCCACCTTCGTCAGCGGTCGCAACCTGACGGCACCCACCCCGTCGTATCGGCCAGTTCTGGACGGCAACCTGCAGTGGCGGCTCGTCTCCAATCTGTCGCCTACCTACCTGTCGTTGTTGTCCGCCGAGCCGTTGAAGGCCGTCATCAGCGCATACGACTTCGCCGCTCACCACGACATCCAGCGGCGCCGCGCCACGCAGAAGCGCCTAGATGCGCTGTTGGAAGTCTCTACCACGCCGGTCGACCGCATGTTCCAGGCGCTGCCGATTCGCGGCATCCGCAGCGTGGTCAAGCTCGATCAGGCGGGGTTTGCCTGCGAAGGCGACCTCTACCTGTTCGGCACGGTGCTGAGCCACTTCCTCGCGCTGTACAGCAGCATTTCCTCCTTCCATGTGCTGGAGGCGATCAACACCACCAATCAGGAGCACTACGCATGGCCCTTGCGCAGCGGAACCCAAGCCCTGATCTGACTGAAAAGCTGCTGGCGGGCGCCAGGAACCATGACTTCTTCTTGCTGCTGGAGCGGCTGCATGCGTTGCACGGCGACGACCTCGAATCGCCCGAAAGCGACGATCCGGAGCGTCAGCGCATCAAGCTGAGCAACTATGCCGGCATGGGTTTCCCGGCCTCCGACGTGTCGCTGGCACGGCGCCTGACGCACAGCGAGCCGCATCAATACGAAGTGCAAGCCACGTTCTTCGGCATGCACGGCCCTGACTCGCCGCTGCCGTCCTACTACGTGGAGCGACTGGCTTACGAGGCCGGGCAGGGTATCGGCATCCGTCCGGCGTTCTTCGACGTCTTCCATCACCGTCTGCTGACGCTGCTGCACCAGGGCTGGCGCAAGTACCGGCACTACATCCGCTTCCGTCCCGGCGCCAGTGACCCGCTCTCGCAACGCCTCTTCGCGCTGATCGGTCTGGAGAACACCGCTATCCGTGGCGATACTCCCATCGCCTGGAGCCGCCTGCTCAGTTTCGCCGGTGCCGTGGTGCATCGCAGCCGTTCGCCCGCGATGGTCGCAGGGCTGATCGCGCATTGCTTCGACCTCGAGGACGTCGAGATCCGCGACTTCGAACTGCGTCACGCCGACATTGACCTCGGCGATCGCGTCCAGCTCGGTTGCCTCAATGGCCAGCTCGGCGAGAGTTTCCGCGTTGGCGACAGTGTGCGCACGCGCCACGCCAAATTCACCATCGTCATCGCCAACCTCAGCCAGCAGCGGTTCCGCGAGTTTCTTCCGCACGGCGAGAACTTCGAGCGTCTTCGTCTACTGGTCGCCTTCCTGCTGCGCGACCAAACCCCGTGCGACCTCGAACTGGCGCTGCGCGAAAACGAAATCCCTTCCTTCAACCTCTCGGGCGATGTCGGCACCGAATTGGGCTGGACCAGTTTTCTGGAACAACCTGCATTGCGTCGGCCGCCTCGCGTTCAACTGACGGTGCGCGCATGAATACGGTATCCACGGAGCCCCGCCTGGCTTTGGTTGTCGCCAATCCGGAAGCCTTGCAGCAAGGCACGGCGCCGCGCTACAGCTTCGACCCCGCCGGCGGCACCATCGGCTCGCAGGGTGCCAGTTGGCTGCTGCACGACCGCGTCGGCCGGGTGAAGCCTCAACACTGCGAAATCCGCTTCGAGGATGGCGGCTATCTCGTCATCGATCGTAGTGGCTACACCCGGCTGAACGAACAGACCCGTTCTTTGGGTCTGCACGCCAGCGCGCGCTTGCGCGACGCGGACACCCTGCACGTCGGGCCGTACCGCCTCACGGTGCACCTGGACGAAGAGCAGCACGCGTTGCCGGATCCTTCCCGCGTGCTGGCTCAGCACGGCGTCGAGGAGTTGATGCGGTTGCCCGACGACTACCTGGACACTTTGCCCACCGAGGCGTCCGAGGGGCAGCACTCCGTTACGTCGAATCCCGACTGCGCCGCTTTCCAGGCCTTGAGCGAGCCGCCGCGGCCGCAAGGCCAGCTCGACCCGTTGCACGCGCTGGACCTCGTTGCCCAGCGAAGCGCAGGTGGCGCCGAGGGCGCCTCGCTTGACCTCCATCACTACGGCCTGTCGCCGCTGGCGGCCCAGGTCGACCTTGCCGCCACGGCGCAGGAAGCCGTTTACGGCAAGCCAATCCATGCATCAGGAGACACCATCATGTCGGAGCCCGACAGCCACAACCCCGCCGCTCGCGAGTGGCTGCATGCGCAGCAAGCCAATGGCCACGATCCGGCCGGCGTGGTCAATCCGCTGGTCGAAGGGCTCGGCGCGCCAGTCGGGGCGCTGGACGCCCAAACAGCCTACGCGCTGCTCTACGAGGCAGGCCGTAGCCTGAGTGCGACCATCAGCGGCCTGAGTGCTTTGCACGGCGGCGCGCCTGGACAGCGCCAGCGCACGTTGCAGCCCATCGAAGACAACCCTCTGCGTCTGGGGCAAAGCTACCCGGACACCGTACGCGCTATGTTCGCCGCCGATCGCAGTGTCGTTCACCTGTCGCCCGCGGCAGCGATCGAGGAATCGCTGGAGCAGATCATGCGCCAGCAGCGAGCCACCCATCAGGCCATCACCGCCGGTCTCAGCGCACTGCTGCAAGCCTTCTCTCCGGAGCAACTGCAACGGCGATTCACCCGTTACCGACCGCCGCAAAGCGGCCAGGGGAACAGCGACGGTTGGGCCTGGCAAATGTATGGGCACTACTACGACGAGCTGATCTCCGGGCGCCAGCAGGGGTTCGACAAATTGTTCTGGGAGGTCTTCGATCAAGCCTACGACCAGGCCTTGCGTGCGGAGGCACCATGAAGCGAAGCCTCGCGCTTCTGCTCGTCGGCATGCTGCTTGCCGGCTGCAGCACCGTGGGCAACGTGTTCAAGAAGACGGGCCGGGTCTTGATGGACCCGTCCATCCCGGTGGGCGCGCCCGACGACCAGCCGACGCGGATCGCCTTGAGCCTGTATGCCAGCGCCGACGTCAATCCCAACCCGGTCAGCGCATCGGCCGTCGACAGCGGCGCCGTGGTCGATGAACTGACCGAGGAGAAGCTGGTCGGGGAGGGCCCGTATTCCGTCAGCTTCAATGGCGCCACCAAGGGCGAACTCATCAGCGGCTTGCGTTCATTGCTGGACCATTTGCAGGGCGAGGAGGGTATCGTGCCACTGCCGTCGCATGGCACCGGGCGACCGCTTCCGAATTCCCTCACAGTCACACCCACCGGCAAGCCACCCTTGCCGCCGGATGGGCAGCTTCGCCGCAGCCCGCTGCTGGCCGGCGCGCCGGGTGTTGCGCCAAACCTGGGCCAGTACCGCAAGGGCGACAGTTTGGCCGCGACGAGTGCGCTGGCACCGGCGCCAGATTCACCAGCGCCAGCGTCCAGCACCGCCGCCACACCGGTCGCCTTCCAGGTACTCCAGCTCAAGGACGACAGCATGCTGGAAAACGCAGACCTCGACCTCGTCAGTCAGAACCCCAAGAAGGCGCTGGGCAGCACGTTCATTGCCGCAGACGACTACACCCTCGCGCCCGGCCAGTTCAAGTTCATCGAATTCAGCCCCATCGAGGACAAGGCCCGTTACGTGGCCGTCGTCGCCGCCTTCCACGATGTCAATGCGACCCGCCGGTACGACGTTTTCCGGCTCGAACCGCGCGGGCGCAAATACGCCTTGCTGGTCACCCTGCAAGACACCCGCGTCACCATTACCAACGAGGCCTATCGCGCGCCGGACCCGTCGCGCGAACCCGCCCACGGCGCGCGGGACCCGCAACGCAAACCGGTCCGCGGCGCACCGGACTTGGTGCGCAAACGGCCCTCCGGTCCGCAGCTGTTCCGCGGATCGTCCCGCGAGGCGGCCACCCAAACGAGCAAGCAACCATGACCACCCGCAATCCCGTCGCCTGGAACGAAGGGCTCTTCGTCAAGCCCCAGCATTTCCAACAAACCAGTCGCTACCTCGAGCACTACGTCAATGTCCGCTTGGGGCGTAAGTACGGCTACGGTTTCGCCGAGCTGGTGTTGAACCAGGATTTCCTCGCCATCGGCAAGATCGCGATCGTGCGTGCGCGCGGCATCCTGCCCGACGGCACCGCCTTCGACATCCCGCACGACCAGCCGCCGCCGGAGCCGCTGGACATCATCGATGCCACCGCTGCCAACCAGACTGTCTATCTCACGCTGCCGCTGCGTTCCGATGGCATGGCCGAAATCCGCTGGCCGGACACCTACGCCAATGCCCGCTACTTAGCGCGCAGCGAAGATGTGCGCGACACCCACAGCCACCAGGGCAACCACGTCGCCGTGACCATGGCTGTACCCAATCTGCAACTGGCGCTGGAACGGGACGATCGCAGTGCCTTCACCGGGCTGGCAATCGGCCGCATTCTCGATCGGCGTCCCGATGGCAGCCTGCTGATGGATAGCGGCTTCCACATCACCGGCCTGCATCTGCGAGCCATCAGCCAGCTCGCGCATTTCATGGAAGAAATCGCCGCGCTGGCGCACGAGCGTGCCAGGAGCATCGCCGAGCGCATCGGCTCGCCTGGCCAGGCCGGCGTCGCCGACGTCACCGACTTCAACCTGCTGCAAGCGCTCAACCGTTGGCAGCACCTGTTTCGGCATCTGGCACGCGACAGCGACGTGCATCCGCTTGACGCCTACCTCGCGTGCGGCCAGGCCTGCGGCGAACTCGTGACCTTCACCGACGAGGCGCGCGTGCCACCGGAGTTCCCGGCCTACCAGCATGACAACCCGCAGGCCACCTTCCACCTGCTGCAGGAAACCCTGCGCCGCGTGCTGAGCACCGTGCTGCAACCGCGCGCCGTGTCTCTGCCGATGGTCAAGGAGCGCCATGGCGTGCTCACCGCGCAGGTCAACGACCCCAGCCTCATGCAGAGCGCGGAGTTCATTCTTGCCGTGCGTGCGCGCATGCCGCTGGACCAGCTGCGCCAGCTCTTCCTGCAACAGGCCAAGGTCGCCTCCCAGCAGACGCTGCTAGATCTTATCCGTCTGCAACTGCCCGGCATTCCGCTCAGCCCACTGCCGGTGGCGCCGCGCCACCTGCCTTTCCATGCCGGCTTCACCTACTTCCAGCTCGATCGCACGCATCCGAACTGGCAGAAGTTGATGCAGAAGGGCGCCAACGGTTTCGGCTTCCACATCACCGGCGACTTCCCGGAGCTGGAACTCCAGTTCTGGGCCATTCGGAGTCAATGACATGAACACCACCGTCGACATCGGCAACGACAGGATTGATCGCGAGCCGCGGCTGCGGGCACAGCAACCGGCGGCCCAACCGTCAGGGGAGTTGCCGGGTGCACAGTCGGACGACTTCCTGCGGACCCCACTCGTCGTCCCGGTCGGAGACAAGGGACGCATGCTCTTCGATTCGGTGTTTCGCATCGATCACGACGACGACCTGCAGTTCCAGTTGCGCGGCCACAGTTTCAACCCGCTGGTGGATGCCGCACAGCCGCTGCTGGGGCTGGTCATCCGCCTGCGCCGCCTCGACCGCTGCGACGACATCCCCAGGCTCTACGCCAGCGTGCGCGACCAGATCACCGCGCTGTCCGAAGAAGTACGGCAGCTCGGCTATGACGGCGCCACCCAACTGGCTTACCGCTACGCGCTGTGCGCGTTCATCGACGAAGCTGTCATGGCCACTCCCTGGGGCAACAGCTCGCTCTGGCGCGAACGCTCGCTGCTCAGCTACCACCACAACGAAACCTGGGGCGGCGAAAAATTCTTCACCGTGCTCGCGCGCATGCAGATGGAGCCGCAGCGATACCACCACGTTCTGGAATTCAAATACGTCTGCCTTTGCCTGGGTTTCCAGGGCAAATACGGTCAGCAGCACAACCAGCAGGACACGCTCAACGCCATCATCGTCAAGCTCCATCGCATCCTGCGGCCGCTGCGTGGCGATGCACCCGAGCGCCTCATCGATGCGCCGACCGTCGCCACGCACCGCTACCGGCTCAAGCGCCAGTTGCCCCTCTGGACACCCTGGGCCATCGCGTTGGTCGTACTGGTTGGCGCCTACCTGTTCTTCTCGATCAGGCTAGGTGCCACCACCGACCAGGTCCTGCAATCGCTGGATCACATCCTCAAACCGTAACCCAGGCCACGGGAGCGACCATGCCCACGCAATCCGACCTGCGTTTTACCTTTACCGCTGGCATCGAATCGTTCGAGGTCGTCGAGTTCACCCTGCACGAGGGCCTGTCCGAGACCTTCCTGTTGCAGGTGGAACTCGCCAGCACGAATCCCGCCATCGACTTTGGCGAGGTGCTTGACCGCAACGCCCTGCTCACGATTTGGCAGGGCGGGCAGCCGGTGCGTTACGTGCATGGTGCCATCTCATCGTTCGTGCAGCGTGACACGGGATTTCGACGCACTCGCTATTCCGCCGTGGTCGAGCCGCGTTTGGCACGACTGAAGCTCTCGTCAGACTGGCGCGTCTTCCAGACCCTGAGCGTGCCCGAGATCGCGACGGCCGTGCTCAAGGCACACAATCAGACGCTGGACTACGAGCAGCGCGTCACCGCCGAGCACTTGGCGCGCGAGTATTGCGTGCAGGCGGGCGACACCGACTACGATTTCATCGAGCGTATCTTGCGCGAGGAAGGCTTCTTCTACGCCTTCCAGCACAAATACGACGGCCACCGGCTGATCCACTGCGATCGGCTGTTCATCTACGGCCGGCAGCAGGGCGAGCCGGTGCTGTATAACCCGACACCGGGCGGCGACCAGCGGCAGCCATGCCTGCGCACCTTCGCCTATACCGAGAACGTACGCACCGCGCGGCAGGTGCAGCGCGACTACACCTTCAAGAGCCCGCGCTTTCCGCACGAGTATCCGCGCGAGGGCACAGACCTCGATCACCAGAGCCGCGGCTACGCGCGCTACGACTATCCGGGCCGCTACAAGCACGAATCCAGCGGCAAGGCCTTTACGCAGGACCGCCTGCGCGGTCACCGTCGCGATGCGCGCATGGCCAGCGTGAGCGGCGACGATGCGCGCCTGCAACCGGGAGTCGCTTTCGATCTCACCGGCCATCCGCGCGAGGACATGAACCGCGGCTGGCGCCCGGTCAGCATCGTCCATCACGGCAAGCAATACACCAGCCAGGCCGAGGAGAGCGCCGACGCGCAGCAGGGCACGCACTACCGCTACGACGCCGTGCTGGTGCCGGACGATGCCGAATGGCGCGCCGGGCCGCTGCCGCGCCCGCGCATCGATGGCCCACAGCCGGCGACCGTGGTCGGCCCCGAAGGCGAAGAGATCTACACCGACGCGTACGGCCGAGTGAAGGTGCAGTTCCCGTGGGATCGCGAAGGCAAGTACGACGAGCACAGCTCGTGCTGGATCCAGGTCGCGCAGAACTGGGCCGGCGCGACGTGGGGGCATATGGCGATCCCGCGCATCGGGCAGGAAGTGATCGTGAGCAACCTCGATGGCGATCCGGACCAGCCGATCATCATCGGGCGGGCATACAACCGCCTGCAGTTGCCGCCGTACGAACTGCCGCGGCACAAGACGCGGATGACGATCAAGAGCCAGACCCACAAGGGCGAGGGCTACAACGAACTGCGCTTCGAGGACGAGGCGGGTCAGGAAGAAATATACGTCCACGCGCAGAAAGATCAGAACATCCACGTCAACCACGACGAAACCACCTTCGTCGGCAACGACCGCAGCGAGCAGGTGGAACACGACGAAACCATCGCCATCGGCAACGACCGCAAAGAAACCGTCGGTCACGACGAGCAGGTCACCATCGGTCAGGATCGACGCCACGACATCGGGCAGGACGACTTCCTAAGCATTGGGCGCAACCACACGATCCACACGGCCAAGGACCGCACCGAAGAGGTGGGCAACCATCGCCGCGACAAGACCGCAGCCAATCACACGGTCGATATTGGGGGGCACCTGGAACAGCGCGTGCAGGGGCATGCCGAGCTGGAGGCGGGGCAGGCCATTCGGCAACGAACCAAGGTCTATGAAATCCGAGCCGCCGAGGTCCTGGAAGTTAAAGGCCCAGGCGGCACCGTGCGCATCGACGGCAGCGGGATCACGCTGGACGCGGTGGCGATTCGTGTGAAGGGGCCGATGACCCAACAGACGTCTGGTAGCAAAAACGCGATCAGCATCGCAGGAATGGCACGCCTGGGCCGTGCGATCAATCCATTGTGCGCCATGCGAGATGACGGTAGCTGTCCTCTCGGGCGGTGTCCATGTGGCCGGAGTGGGGGAGTTGCATGAAAGCAGTGCTTAGTAACGCAGAAGAAGTACGCGCTTTTGCCTCGCTCTCGCCGAGCATCTTCCTCATCGTGGATGGTGGGCTGGATAACGAGCTTGAGGAAAAAATCCTCACCGTCGACAAATTGGCGCGTCGCGAATGGGTCTACTCCAATACCGAGTACTGGCAACAGGAGCGCGACGGTCCGCTATTGATCCAGGCCAAGCCTGACTCGCCGTTGCTTGCTGTGATGATCGATGAATGGAGCCAACTGCATTGGGGCGGCTTGCTTCGATCGGACGAACCCATCGACGTGGTGCTTCAGCACTTGCGTATGTTGCGTCACGCTCGGATGCCAGATGGCAGCCTCAGCCTACTGCGCTTGCACGAGCCACGTGCTTTGCGCGGATTTGTCGAAGGCTTGTCGGATGGCGAGCAGGACATCTTGCTTGGACCGATTCTCAGTTGGATCTGGTGTGAGTGGAGTGAAGGACACGGGGACTGGTATCGACTCACTCGCCAATCAGAGACACCGGTACTTCCTTTGGAGGCGCCCTTCGTTCTAAGCAGCAGTGTGATTCATGCGCTCGACGCTCAGCGAGTCGACTACTGCCATCGCCGTTGGGTTCGCCGGCTTCGGAACCAGAGCATCGCGGCGCTGGAGGCGTTCGACGATGACTACCTCTTGCAGGCCGTCGGTATCCAGGCCAACCACGCAATGACGTTGGGCTTTGTCAACGACGAAGACCTTGGGGCCTACCTCGATCTCTTTTTCCGCCATCACCGGCGCTTGCAGGACGCGGACAGTCCATTGACTCGCCTGCTCAACGACACTGAGCAACCCGCGTGGCGTCGCCTGATGCAAATGAACGATCTGCTCGTTAAGGAAATGGCATGACAGCTATCGCCAAAACACCCAATGAAATCGCTGCCTGTACCGTCAGCCAATCGGCCCAGGGCGCCCATAGCTGCAACAAAGTCATTCCCTTTTACCCGCTCCGCTATAGCGTCGCCCCTGCCGAGAAGGGGGGCTTTGCCTACAGCCATCCCAACCTCGAGAAAGGCTTTCCTGCACTCGATGGGTATCAGTATGTGCTGCGTTCGTTGCGCGATGACGATGGCTTCCTGTACATCTTCGATCCGGACAATCGCGAGCAGATCATCTGCTTCGTCTATCGTAGCCCCGATGGCGACTCCAACGGCGGCGAACGACGCCCTGCACAATTCCAGCGACTTCAACTGGACCAAAAATTCAACGCTATCGAGTTGGTGGGTTCGCCCCTGCCGTTTGCCTATATCCCCGCCTACGACCACACCCCGAAGAAAGTCGTCGTATGGTTCGCCGACACGTTGCAGTCACCCGATAAGCTCAAGGCCTTCAAGACCAATGCGAATCGCATTCGTACCGAACTGGGCACGGAAATCGATTTGGCTCCATGGATCGCGGCCTTCAAGGCGAAGGCCAATCCTGACACTGCCCCTGCCGTCAAGCACACACTGCGGATGGAGGATGTGGTCGCCCAGCAAGCGGTTGGCCAGGATGGCAAGCCGGTGCCTTGGTCGGAGTATCCGCAAGGGGCACGGTTTCCTTCGGCGGCTGCCGTGGCCTTGGCCCAGGGCCCGGGCAGCGCGCGCCTTGCTGTCGCACTTTACGACCCCATCGGATTGCTTAGCGAACTGGGTAAGCGAGTGGGCGTGGCGCTTGAGGAATGGAACACATACAACGAGGTTTCCCAGCGCGCGTTGTGGGCATCCAAAGCCGCTGACGTACTGTTGGATCATGCGTATAGCAAGGCATACAACGCCAGCTACAACGGCGATATTGTCGTTAGTGCCGCACGGGGAACCGGCGCGACCGGGGTGCCCATTCTGAGGGCGGCGGACGAGGCGAAGCGGCAGGGTGAAATCGCGCGCAAGAAACGCCGTGACTACCTCAACGATGATCTGCGTCAGGAATTCCTTGAGAACGACAAAAAGGCACGAACTCGTTTGCTGAAAAACCTCAATCGCAATAGCGAGCCGTCGTGGATCTGGTGGCAGCACATCGGTGCGGGGGCTTGGGCGCCAGCCTTGGCGCTATACGATTTGACGGATAGCGACAACTTCTGCGCGTTGCGCGGGGCCATTGCGCGCGGGGTGCTGGCACTGGCCTACCATGAACAGGGCAGCACGGCGCTGGCCAATCAACTGCTTCCCGAGGGGCCGACCGGCGTCTTCTACTACGCCATGCTCGGTTATCCCGGAATCGACAACTACGTGGATGCCGCACGCAAAGTCGTGCCTGTAGCCGTGGATCAAGTCGCAAGTGCGGCTATGGAGCATTTGGAGAAACTGTTCCAGAAGGTTCCGCCCGACGCGGCTTCGCAGCAGCTCAGCCAAGTGGTGATGGCGTTGCTGGGCAAAAAAGGCTTGGCGGGCCCGGAGCGGTTTCCGGGTTCGACATATGCACGGTTGTTCGAAGTCATGGATGGGGCGGGGCTCGGCTACGTCAACGTAAAACCGGGTGCGCTACCCGATAAATTGCTCAAGGACATGGGCATCAAAGGCAAGGCGCGGTTCCGGCGCACCAAGCTTAGTGTGGCGATGGAAGAAGCGATGGCGTACTACCAGGCGCAAGCCGCTAAACGCCAAATCGAATCCAAGGGGGAATATGTCAAGGGCCTGAAAAAGCGTCTCTCCCTGTGGCACGACATCAAGCTGGGCGGCGGTGCCTTGGGCACTTGGATCAGCACGGTTAATTTGGCCAATGCGGTCAAGAAGTTGGGAACGACGGACGGGTTGATCCTGGCCAACCTGCTGGACGTCGGCAGCAATGCCGGCGTCGTGGTGGCGAGCGGCTATGCGATGCAAGGCGCGTTGTTTGCGGTGAAGGCACGGCGAGCTGTTTTGGCTGGCGACGAGAAGCTAGCTGCGATGGCCGAGCGAGGTGCGGCACGAGCGGACCGCTTGATGATCGGATGGACGAGTGCGGCGGCGTTTATTGGGGGATTCAAGGCTAGCCTGGATCAACGCGGTCAGCACGGAAATGTGCGCATCTACACGATGATTGACGCAGGCGTTCAGTTTGCCGAAGCAGGGTTCGGCGCGGCTTGGTTGCTTGGTACGCGTTCCGTGGGGACGGGATTTGGCGGAGAACTACTCGCGAGCCTATCGAGGCTGAAGGGCGGGCAGGTTGGCTTGATCCTGTTTGCGGCCGATATCGCACGTACCCTTTGGACCGGCTATATGGAACAAGCGAAGGCCGAGCAGACGGTTACCGACTGGCTCGATCAGTGCCTGTGGGGAAAACACCCGAAATTCGAAACAGCCGGCGAGGAGCGGTGGGCGTTCATGCAGCTGTCCAAGGAGCCGCGTATCGAGACAGACCTGCGCGTGATGGAACGGCTCAACAAGGTCGCGATTCCCGGCCTGGGGCCGATCCTGGCGAGCCACATGCCCGCGCGGACGATCACCGTGGCCTTTCCCGGCTGGTTGCCACAAGCCAGCGCGTATGAGTTGAAGCAGCATCGGAACATCGATGCACTGGGTACGGAGCAGGCATTCAACGATCCTTCCCGGGTCAAGCTGGTCGATGGCGTGGGCTACCTGACGTTCGACACGTCGACGCTGACGGGCGACACCGAGGTGTGCTACTGGCCCAATGCCTTCAGCGATCCCGATATTAATTTCCCGGTGAAAAAATGATGTTCGGAAAAGGCAAGAAGGTCCTGAGTTTCGAGGAGGGCATCGCGCTGTGGCTGAAGCGCACGGACCAGGCGCCGATGCAGTCGATCAGCGTAGCGATGTGGAAAGGGGATGCGAGATTTCGTGATGAAATTGGCGATCGCGAACTCTTCAATGAGCGGTTCATCGAGACGCGCTTTGGGGACGGGGAATCGACAGACCTCATCTATATGCTGTCGATGCTACACACCATCTCTGTTGTTGTGATGGTATCGAGCGTGTTCACGGGCGATTGGTTTTGGGGGCTGCTGGCGATCTACCCGATAGTGAATATTGTTTTCTTTGTGGGCATGTGGTTGCTCACGAAGCCGTCGACGCGTATTCGCTTTAACCGACAGGCGCAGAGAGTGCACGTCGTCGATCGGGACGGCCGCGAGATTACGCTGTGCTGGCGCGATATGCGACCGTTTTTTCGATTAATGCCGCCTGGAAGGGTGGCGTTGCAACTGGCGTTCCCGCCGCCAGTCGGCGTTACAAGTTATGTCACTGATGGCGTGCTCTGGCTGAGTGGCGAATTCGACGAACTCGATAGCGCGAACATTCGCAGGGCCGCACTGCGCTTCGAGTTCATCCGTCGCTACATGGAGGAGGGACTCGACGCAATCCTGCCCACCGCGGATCTGGAGGAGTATCGCAAGCCGTCGCCGCCATCACGCCTGAACTCGTTCTACTGGCCCGGATTCGGCCCGCTGATCGATCGATGGGCGAACTACCATCGCGCGCGGTTCCGCTGGCCGGAAGAAGTGGAGCGCCTGTGTGCGACCGGCGCGGACCTGTCAGGCGTCGACACGGCACCCGTGGTGGCAGACAAACAGGTCTTCTACCGGATTGATCCTCGAGACGACAGCTTTTATGCATGTGGCCGCAATGGGCAGCCGCTCCCGTCCTTTCTGGATGGCGATTTGACGATGTCGGCTAACGATGAATGACGCCCGGACCAGCGCTGGAACAGAGAGTCGCGCGTCAGGACGGACCTACGCATGATGGAGCGTCTCAGCAAGATCGCAATTCCCGGCTTGGGACCGATTCTGGCGAGCCGCATGCCCGCACGCACGATCACAGTGGCTTTTCCCGGCTGGTTGCCGCAAGCCAGCGAGTACAAGTTGACGCAACATCGGGACATCAAGGCACTGGGTAAGGAGCAGGAGTTTGGCGATCCATCCCAGGTCAAGCTGGTCGATGGCGTAGGCTACCTGACGTTCGATACGTCGACGTCGATGGGTGCCACCATGGTGGAGTACTACCCCAATGCCTTCAGCGATCCCGATTTAGTTTTCCCGGTGGAAAAATGACGTTCGGAAAAAACAAGAAGGTCCTGAGTTTCGAGGAGGGCATCGCCCGGTGGCTGAAGCGACCAGATCAGGCGCCGATGGAACCGGTGGATTTGGCGATGTGGAAAGGAGATGCCAAATTCGAGAATAACATCGGCGACCGTGAACTCTTCAATGAGCGGTTTATCGAGTCGCGCTTTGGAGACGAGAAATCGATAGACCTCATTTATATGCTGTCAATGCTACACACCATCTATGTTTCTGTGATGATCCTCAGCATTTTCATGGGTGAGTGGTTATGGGAGTTTCTGCTGTTCTATCCAATAGCGAATGTCGTGTTCCTTTTTGGGATGTGGTTGCTCACGGGACCGTCAACGCGTATTCGCTTTAACCGACAGGCGCAGAGGGTCCACGTCGTCGATCGAAGGGGGCGGGCGATTACGCTGTGCTGGTGCGATGTGATGCCGTTTTTCGAATTGATGCCACCTGGGCGAGTGGAGTTGAAATTGGCCTTTCCCGCGCCGGCGGGGGTTAATAGTTATGTCACCGATGGCGTGCTTTGGCTGAATGGCGAATTCGACATGCTCGATAGCGCGGACATGGGCACGGCTGCGCTGCGCTTCGAGTTCATTCGTCGCTACATGGAGGAAGGGCTCGACGCGATCCAGCCCACTGCGGATCTGGAGGTGTATCGCAAGCCGTCGCCGCCATCGCGCCTGAACTCGTTCTACTGGCCCGGATTCGGCCCGTTGATCGACCGATGGGCGAACTACCATCGCTCGCGGTTCCGCTGGCCGGAAGAAGTGGAGCGCCTGTGTGCGCCCGGCGCGGACCTGTCAGGTATCGACACGACGCCCGTAGCATCGGATCGAATCATCTTCTATCGCTACGACGTCCGTGAGCGGAACTTTTACTTTTGTGATCGCGAGGGCGAACGTTTGCCATCGAACATCAAAAGCGATCGTGGGACGGAGCCTAGCTCACCGTTTGAGTTGAAGAACTGATGTTCTGCAAACAAGAACGGGGTAAACAAGCACGGGGTCAGGTTTACTTCCGACGAGGTGGTCGATGAGCGGGACGAATGCCGGCAAAACGTTGGGTCTTGGCCTCGACCATGGCCTTGAACGCGTCGTTTCCCAAAGCACGCTGCTGTTGAAAGCAGATCATGGAGCAACCGAGTTTGAGGAACGCTTCATGAATGTCGGCACGCCGTTCGAATCGGATACGGAGACGTCGAAAGTGGTGCATCCAGGCATGCGTGCGCTCAACGACCCATCGAACCTTCCCAAGCCCGCTGCCGTGTGGTTGTCCGCGTCGGGCAATGCTGGTGGGAATGCCTCGCTCGTGCAGGATGCGCCGGTACTTGTCGTGATCGTAGCCTCGATCCGCATAGACGCGTTTGGGCCGGCTCAGTGGCCGACCGCGAACGCCTTTGATCGGTGCGATCGCCTCGATCAGGGGGATCAGTTGCGTGACGTCATTGCGGTTGGCTCCGGTCAAGATTGCCGCGATCGGCGTGCCGTTGGCGTCGGTGGCGAGGTGGTGTTTGGAACCGGGTCGCGCTCGATCGGTGGGGTTCGGGCCAGTTTTTCGCCCGCCCCAACCGCTCGAATCGACGAGGAGTCGACGACCACACGTGAGAAGTCGATCTGGTTTGCCGCGCGTAGTTTGGTCAGCAGCAACGCGTGCAATGCATCCCACACGCCAGCCTCTTGCCAGTCCCGCAGCCGTCACCAGCAACTCACGCCCGAGCCACATCCCATTTCCGCAGGAAGATCGCGCCAGCGAATGCCGGTCTTCAGCACGAACAGAATGCCCGTCAGCGCTGCGCGATTCGGCACGGGCTTGCGGCCCGGGTACTTGAACCGACGGGGCTTGGCAGGCGGTAGAAGTGGCTCGATGAGTTTCCACAACTCGTCGTCAATGATCGGCTTGCCCATCTTCCTGATCCCGTTGTCACGACGGCTCAGGTTAACAGGTCAAGAGAAAAGCTAACAGTAGCTACGCGTCTTTTTGAAACCGTCTCTAAGCCATGGCAGGCAACTAACCGCGCACGGCTTCGCGCACCCCCGCTGGCGGCGCCAAAACCACCACCAAGACCAAAGCCGAAGGCACTGCACTGCCCGTGGTCCATCCGTTCGACCTTTGGTACCTCTGCGAAAAGGCCGTCTATGCGAAGCGCAATCCTTATCGACGTGCGCGCGATGGGCGCCCCATGTATCAACGCAAGGTGACCAAACTCGTCCGTTTGGACAATGCCGCATTCGAATACCACTGGCCGTACTGCAGCGAAGTGGGCTACGACATGCACAACCGTCCGCCCACACCCATCATGAGTGGCAAGCCCGACCAGAAATGGCGGCCCAGCGAATTTCCGTTGTCGTACTACAAGCAGATCACCAGTAAAGCGTTGCCCGGCTATAGCAGCGTGGAAGTGGAACGCGATCTGCTGGGCAAGGACGAACTGGAACTCCTGCTGGCCTTGCCACTACCGCCTGACGCGGAAACGCGCGGTATCTGGACTGACGTACAGGGCGGAGTACGCGGACTGCTGCGTATTCCCGATGTTGTGCGACTACATACGTGGAGTAACCCTAGCGAGGCGCAGTACAGCCAGCCGAATCTGGCATGTGTGATTGAGATGAAGTTTCCGGGGGATACACTGAGATACGAGCAACAGGAAGCATATCGCTTCATAGCGGGAGACCCCGACAAATTCCGGCTGCTCCATACATCGCGTTGCGAAATCGCCGATAAACGCTTGCGCCGCGATTGGATGCGTGCCGCACAAAAAGAGCCGGTCTATAAACCTGTAAGCGGGTCGGTAACGCTGCGACTACGGGCCTCCGCCGATTCCGACGCCCTGCTAGTGGGGCAGATCGATGCTGAACACGATTTGGCACGGCGCCAATTGGAAGTGAAACCGCCAGCGCCCGGCACGCCCATGATGAGCGCTTTGCCCGATTCTGCGGAGGTCGACGCGCGCCGACGTCAGGCCGTGGCGCAGATCGAAACTGCACTGGCCGCACCGTTTGTGGCAGCAGGTACCGCCATGCTCGCCATCGTGGCCGCCCCCTCGGCTGCGGTGGGTGGCGTGGCGGGGGAAACTACAGTCACGGCGCAGGCGGGCGCCAAGGTGATCCAGTTCGAGCGCTATCTGCGAGTAGCCCGCACCGCTGGCTCGGCTGGTGCAGCTGCCGGCGCCGCCGACAAACTGGCGGCCCAACCCGTGGATGTCCCTACCGCCACCTCCACGTTATCGGCCGAGCAGGAGCGCCGATGGAACGCCTACATGGCGTGGCTTAAACAGCAGGAATTCAAGCCTGACGAAGAACGGCACTATCTGTTTTGGCCGGATGCCCCCAGGAGCACACCATGAACGAAAAGGACTTCTTCGCGGCGTTCGAGGCCGAGCGCTGGAACTTCACCTTCATGGATGAAGAGGATACCAAGCAACCCGTCCAGCAGGTGGGGCTAGTGGCGGTGTTCTATCTGGTGGACGCTTACCTGCCGATGCGCCGCAAGCATATTGCCGAAGCGTTTGCCCTCTACGACAAGCATTTTGGCGACAAGCTCCAAGGTGGCTACCGTGGCGATATGGATATGACTATTCAGCCCTATAGGCGTGACACCTTCACCGCTTGCTACGCGCACATCACCGAAGAAAGTGCGATGAACGCAATCGAATTTTCATGGATGTCTCGGCCGAGTTTCGGTCACGTCAGCGACTATATGTTCGGCGTTTATTCACCGGCCGGTTGGTTCGAACAAGTTCATAAGCCAATGACTGTCGTGAGGTTCTATCTTCCCATTAAGGAGCTATCTCGCGGAGGAAAAGAGCGCTTTGAGCAGCTATTGGCGGAGTTCTGTCAATTACTGCGCCCATTGCATGGAGCTGCTGGCCTAGCCATTCAAGAATGCCATGAATGGGAGGATTTCCAGCATACGGAATACGAATCGGCATGGGCCTATCGTGGCTTGGATGTCTGTGGCCCTTTAGGAAGTGAGCGCTGGCGAAGTGGCTACCGTTCTCTCAACTGGTACACCTACCTCGCCCACCACTGGCTCGCTAAACTCGGCACACCAAATGAGCTGAAAGCCAAGTTTGACGACGACCGCATCGCCACCATTCCCTACGACTGGGGCAGCATGATCCGCGCGGGCGACTGGCCGCAGTTAGGAAAGGCGGAGGTCGACCCGCAGCCTGAGCTGTATGTCAAGGTTAACGAAGCGATCAAGCTGTTACGCGTGGATGACATCGGTTCGCTGCACTACGGCTCGGTGGGAGGCGAAGTGCGCTTCAACCAGCGCACCAGCAACCTGTGGTTGCGCCGCTTCGATCTGCCACTGCCACCTCCCATGGAACCCACGGTCGATCCCTCTGTCGCCAAAGGCGATTCACGCCGATTTCTGCGCATTGCTTCCGGTACGCCCTGCCCTTGGCCGGGTGTATGGCAATGCGTGGATGCTGAGCACCTGGGGCCGCAAACCATCGCATATGGCATTCCCATGCCGGAGATCGACGGTCGTGCGGTTAGGTGGCGGCTAATCAAGGCTATTTAAGTACATCAAAGAGCGGGGTCTGGTTTCCTTCCGACGCGGTCGAGGAACGGTGTCAGGTTCACTTCTGACATGGTGACCGAGCAGGACGTGATCTGACTTCGTTCTTTAACTCAGCATATAGACCACCAGTCCGGTAACGGGCTGGTAAGGAATGCTAATGGTTGATCGACCTGACCTGCGCTTTACCTTCACCGCCGGCGACGAATCATTCGAGGTCGTCGAGTTCACCCTGCACGAGGGCCTGTCCGAGACCTTCCTGTTGCAGGTGGAATTGGCCAGCGCGAATCGTGCCATCGACTTCGGCCAAGTGCTCGATCACAACGGCCTGCTCACGATCTGGCAGGGCGGCTTGCCCGTGCGCTACGTGCATGGCGCCATCTCATCGTTCGTGCAGCGTGACACGGGCTTTCGACGCACTCGCTATTCCGCCGTGGTCGAGCCGCGTTTGGCACGACTGAAGCTCTCGTCAGACTGGCGCATCTTCCAGACTTTGAGCGTGCCCGAGATCGCGACGGCCGTGCTCAAGGCACACAACCAAACGCTGGACTATGAGCAGCGTGTCACTAACGAGCATCTGGCGCGCGAATACTGTGTGCAGGCGGGCGATACCGACTACGACTTCATCGAGCGCATCCTGCGCGAGGAAGGCTTCTTCTACGCCTTCCAGCACAAGGCTGATGGCCACCGCCTGATCCACTGCGACCGCCTGTTTATCTACGGTCGACAGCAGGGCGAACCGGTGCTGTATAACCCCACGCCCGGCGGCGATCAACCGCAGCCCAGCCTACGCACGTTCGCCTATACGGAGAACGTACGCACCGCGCGGCAGGTGCAGCGCGACTACACGTTCAAGAGCCCACGCTACCCGCACGAATACCCACGCGAGGGCACCGACCTCGATCACCAGGGTCGAGGCTACGCGCGCTACGACTACCCGGGCCGCTACAAGCACGAAGCCAGCGGCAAGGCCTTCACGCAAGACCGCCTGCGCGGCCACCGTCGCGATGCGCGCATGGCCAGCGTGAGCGGCGACGATGCGCGCCTGCAGCTGGGCATTGCCTTTGACCTCACCGGCCACCCGCGTGAGGATATGAACCGCGGCTGGCGCCCGGTCAGCATCGTCCATCACGGCAAGCAATACACCAGCCAGGCCGAGGAGGGCGCCGACGCGCAGCAGGGCACGCACTACCGCTATGAGGCGGTGCTGGTACCCGACGACGCGGAATGGCGCGCCGAGCCGCTGCCGCGCCCGCGCATCGACGGCCCGCAGCCGGCGACGGTGGTCGGCCCCGAAGGCGAAGAGATCTACACCGACGCGTACGGCCGGGTAAAGGTGCAGTTCCCGTGGGATCGCGAAGGCAAGCACGACGAGCACAGCTCGTGCTGGATTCAGGTCGCGCAGAACTGGGCCGGCGCGACGTGGGGCCACATGGCGATCCCGCGTATCGGGCAGGAAGTGATCGTGGTCAACCTGGATGGCGATCCGGACCAGCCTCTCATCATCGGGCGGGCGTACAACCGCCTGCAGTTGCCGCCGTACGAGCTGCCGCGGCACAAGACGCGGATGACGATCAAGAGCCAGACGCACAAGGGCGAGGGCTACAACGAACTGCGCTTCGAGGACGAGGCGGGTCAGGAAGAAATATACGTCCACGCGCAGAAAGATCAGAACATCCACGTCAACCACGACGAAACCACCTTCGTCGGCAACGACCGCAGCGAGCAGGTGGAACACGACGAAACCATCGCCATCGGCAACGACCGCAAAGAAACCGTCGGTCACGACGAGCAGGTCACCATCGGTCAGGATCGACGCCACGACATCGGGCAGGACGACTTCCTAAGCATTGGGCGCAACCACACGATCCACACGGCCAAGGACCGCACCGAGGAAGTCGGCAACCACCGTCGCGACAAGACCGCCGCCAATCACACGGCAGACATCGGCGGTCATCTGGAGCAGCGCGTGCAGGGGCATGCCGAGCTGGAGGCGGGGCAGGCCATTCGACATCGCACAAAGGTCTATGAAATCCATGCTGCCGAGGTCCTGGAAGTCAAGGGCCCCGGTGGCACCGTGCGCATCGATAGCGGCGGGATCACGTTGGAAGGCGTGGCGATTCGTACGAAAGGGCCGATGACACAACAGGGTGGCGGGGGAGGAAACAACTTGTCCCTGGGTAGCCAAGTTTTGAAGGGACTCGAAGCCGATTGCGTGGAGCGAAATCGATGACCACAGACCACGTCATTGCCTTCGTTCAGCAACAGTCCACGTCTAGCGATTACGTCTACGTGCTGCTCGACGCGTTGGCCGATTGCGCTCAGGAGCACCCGCTCAGCATCGCTTCACTGACCCACACACTCGGTGAGGCCGCCGTAGCGCGCGTTCTGCGCCCCGACCTGGCCCACACGCCCGAAGCATGCCCCGCGCTAGTCCAATTGGCGGCGCCGGGTGAAGCGCCATCGACACGGCTCCTTACGCTCAGTGCTCGCTACGCCATGGACGACGTGACGTACAACAAGCGCTACGTCTGCGGTTGGTTGCTCAGCCCCCAACCTTTGGAGGCGGTCGCCCATCACCTGGCCGTGCAATGCCACACCACAGCTCCCGGCCGGGGCCGGACGGTATCGCCGTGGTACGAACCCATTCGACTGGAACTGTTGGCCGCGGCGCTGGGCCATCACATCGGTGGACTGCTCATGCCTATCCGTGCCTGGTTGTGTCCGACAAGCTGGGGCAGCTTAGCCCTGCTTCGCAGTACCTACGGGCTTCCGGATACCGGGCTTCCCAATCTGGTCAGGGACACCCAGCACGCCGCACCGCTGGTCAGCGACTTCCTGGGAGTGTGGCGGCATGCCCAGGAACGACCACTGGCGTATGCCCCCTGGCGCTGGAAAGGCAGCACGCTCCTGCCGCCGCAGGCAGGCACCCACGCCTTCCGACTGGTTCGCGACGCCACGCAACGCGGGCTACGCAACAGCCACGACATCCTCGCCCTCTGTCTGCATCGGGTCTTCATCCATCCGCACCTGCCTCAACACCCCGACATCCAACGGGGCATAGCAGAAGCGGCCGCCGGCCATGGGGCGCTGCAAGACCGCTTTGAAACTTACGACGACGCCACCTGGATGCGCATCGCCGCATCCTTGCCACGCGCAGAGAACTATTCATGAGCACCAGCACATCCCTCGGCAGCGCCATCAAACAGGCCGCACCCAATCCCACGGGATCCTGCAACGCTTGCCAGCGTACCGGCCTGCCCATTTTGCCCTTGCGAGCCGCGTATGCGCCCGCACCGGGCTCAACCCGCGAACGAAAGTCATCGGCAGATAGCGAGGTGAAGTCCATTCCCATGCGCCTGGACCAGCCGCGCACGCTTCGGCAGGGCTACCTCTACGTGCTGCTGGACAAGAAGGTATGGCAGGCCTACCAGGTGACGCCAGAGGGCGCATTGCGTCAGTTCCGCGCCTACCAGCCGCCGCGCGAAAAGCCGAGCTCGCTGAGCAAGTCCTGCATCGACCAGGACCACGACGCGCCCGCGTCTTTCATCAACATCGACACCAGCAAGTACAAGACCGCATGGATCGCCATCGCTAACGATCCGTGGCCCAAGAAGGTGCTGGACCAGTACCGGCGCGGAACGGCGGACGACGGCACAGCCTTGGAGAGCCGGTTCTACAAGCTGGATCTGAAGGCGGCGCGCGACAACCCCGCCAGCGTCGGCATCGCGATGACCGAAGGCAATCTCAATATCCATCATGTGCTGGAGTACGCCGAGGTCAATTCGGGCGACTTCAATAGCGTCCATGGCTTCTACACCCGCAATCACCGGATGGGCGCGCTGAATAGCCATATTCGCACCCTGGTTCAGCGCGAAAAATTGCAGAAGGGCGTGCTCGCTCTGGTGCTGCCCGACCCGATCGGTCTGGTGCAGGAGTGCAATGCCCAACGCGTGAATTGGGTCAGGGTCATGCAGGAATGGCGCGCCCAACCGCAGCGGCGGTTTGAACTTTTCACGTCGCAGGCGCTGCTCGGTATCAAAGAACTGCGCGATGCCTGGGCGGCGGCCGAGGCCGCCGAAGAGGCCAAGGCCGAGGACGAATACCGCCGCAAGTGGAACAACAGTCCGATCGCGGCAAAAGCGGCGCTACCACCGGTCGATATCAAGGCGGAAACGGAGCGCAGGACCAAGTCCAAGAAAGCCGAAGCCCGTAAGCGGCTCGAAGAACGCTACGACGAGGGCGCACGAGCGAAGTTCGAAAAGGCTTATCTGGCCGAGCTGGATACCTGGCAGCAAGCTATCGACCAGGTAGGTGAGCAATACGCCCGCGAGTACCAGGCCGCACCGTTCCAGCTCGCCGCGCGGCACGACTACAACGTCACCTCCTTGGGCTCCGTGGAAGACTTCATCCGCATGATGAGCCTTTGCCTGCATGGCGGGCCCACCGAAGTGATCGAGAAGGAAAGCAAGAAAAAAGGCCAGAAGGAAAACAAGAAAGAAAGCGCGCCATTAGGCCCAACGCAGCGGCTCTGGAAGGCACAGTTGGAGGATCGCAAAAGCCTGTTCTACCAGGCCCTGCTGGCCATGGACCAGACACTGCTCGACCAGTTGCAGACCGCACTCGCAGGCGATGACCTAGGCAAGGTCTACGGCACCATCAAGACCGTCATCGGCACCGAGGAGGGCAAAAAACTCATGGTGGCGCCGGTGCAGCAGGCGATCGGCCAGCTGCTTGCCGCCGCCGCCAACGCCAGCAACACCCTCACAAAGCAGTTGTCAGCGCAAACGCAGGCACTGGTTGGCCATATCCACAGCGCGGCCTTCCTGCGCTATGCCGGCCAGCACGTGACCCAGGTGGTAGTCTCCCTGAAAATCGGCGAGTACCTCACCATGCTCAACGAGGCACTACAGGAGCGAACCGACCAGTTCATCGTCCAGCTCGACCAGAAATTCCGCAAGCCAGCGGAGCGAAAGATCCGCGCCATGGTGCTGAGCGGTACCATGGCCATCGCGGTATCCGGCAACCATGGCAAGATGGTCGACGTCATGCTCTGGTCGCTGGAAAGCGCCGAATCGCTGCAAGCCCGGCTGGAAAAGCTGCGTGTGAATGCCGGCGTGGGTGTCGCTGGGGCCGTACGCGCCGTCAGCATTGGTGCGGCGACACTGCAGCACGGCGCCGCCCAAATGAAGCGCAGCCTGTCCATCGGCGCGGACAGCGCCCGCGCGCTGGCCAAGGGCGCCATGCAGCGGATGCGCAATGCCGCCACCTCCCTGGGCTCCGGTGGCGCTGACCTGCTGCTGAGCTTAGGCAGTCTCTGGTTCCAGCAGGACAGCCTGCGCAAAAGCTACGACGCCTTCGTCAAGACACCGGGTAGTGGCAACCCCGAGGCGCTGGCCGCGGTGTGGTCATCTTCCATTGGAGTGATGGGCGTGGGCGTCGAAGTCGTCGGCGTGAGTACCCAGATACTACGGCCACAACTGACCACGACCATCAAGGTAGCCGGAGAGGTCAAGACCGTGATGTGGGGCACTCGGATTGCGCAGTATGGCGGAGCCATCGCAGCGGTTACGGGGGTTATGGATAGCGGCCAGTATTTCTTTGCTGCTCGCAGAGTGAGTTTGCAAGGGGACGATTCGTCAAAAATTGCTTACCAAGTAGCAAGTGGATTCGCACTGGCGTCGGTGATCCCAGGTGTAGCGGGCTCCATGGCAGCAGGGAGCTTTTTACTGGGTCCCGTGGGAATCGCCCTTATATTGGGCTTATCCGCCTACGCCATCGCCATGTGGGCCAAAAAGCAAGAGTCGTCGGCACTGGAACTTTGGGCGCGTCATAGCCTATGGGGAAAACCGGAAACACATCGCCAATGGCATCACGCTGAGGATTTGGATACGGCCATCGGCGCGCTAAATGCGGCCGTGCTGGGGATGACCGCAGAGCTATCAATCACCATTCGATTCCACACAACAGGCGGTGGAAGAACGGTAGGCCCTGCCGGCGTCTTGATCAGTGATGGCATGTCGGTACCCGCCGGCTTCTATTTAGACTACCGAATCGATTTACCAAACCATGACCCCACTGCCTCTCGGTACGAATGGTCATTAACCGTTTATCGTCCCGGAGACAGTGCCGGCCAGAAAATAGCGGCGGGGCGCAGTGATAGCAGCCAGAAAATGACGGAGCAACCGCCCTCACGGATGAAGGTCGACTACAACCCAAATACAACGATGCCCACCATTGAACGGGATGGCGCGACACATACATTAACGATCCGTGGCGCGATTGAGCTGGAGGATAACCACAGCATTCATGCCGCAGAGTTGAACGTCTCGTACTGGCCAGACAAGAGCGATGAGGACGGCTATGCTCGGCTGATAGCCAAGGAAGACAAAATGGATCGTTCGAAGAAGGGAGGTTCCCGTTGACGACCCCGCAACTTCATCCTCCTTGCTCTGGCTGGCAACTGGATCTGCCTGGCCCTTACGCGCCACCTAACGTGCAAGCGACCATGGGGCATCAGGCACCCAGTCATCAAGATGATGTCTATTTAGAAATACCAAGGAACGCATTCGCCATCCGCGGAATTCTTTTGCTGGTTAGCTGGCCCTCGATCATCTGGTTGATCTGGTCACGAACACTCGTAGTGGAAGCTTGGGAAGTGGGTGAATACCCGTTGATGTTACTTGCATCGCTAGCTATTGCGATTAGCGTATGGATGGTTGCGATCGCATGGCGGTGCGATGTATCCCCTCCGCGTAGTGAACCCATCCGCTTTAACCGGGCGCGCCAACGCATCTACGCCTACAACTTCACGTACCGCTGGTGGAACCCCTTCGAGCGCTGGCGAGTCGTCCCGGTCGCCTACGACTGGTCGCAAGTTCGTGCCGAAGGTTGGAAAAAGCGTGGCGCCACCGCGCAAGGCGCAGTCATCATCAAGTGGGGCGTGGTGCTGTCCATCGTCGAACCCGGCACCAACAAGGTCATCGACCGTTTCCCCCTGAGCACCATGGGCCCCAACGAGTTCGCCTGGGCCTATATCTGCACTTACATGCAGCAGGGTCCCTCGGCTCTGCCGCCCATCGAATCGTCGCGCGACCTCAACGACGTGCCCGAGTACAACCTCGCGCTGCGCCTGGCGCCGAAAGTGAAGTGGCCTGCGGACATGGACCACGAGTCGAGAACGGCGCCTTGAAACAAGCATTGCTCAATCCCCCTCGCCCAGAACGGGGTCAGGCTTGCTTCCGACGAGGTGGTCGATGAGACGGACGAATTCCAGCAAAACGTTGGGTCTTGGCCTCGACCATGGCCTTGAAGGCGTCGTTGCCCAAAGCCCGCTGCTGTTGAAGATAGGCACGGATGGCAAGCACGTCGTCATCGGACAGGGCTTCGTGCAGGAGCGCGCGATACGCCGCGCCGCGCGCGGCTGTCGTGAGACCCAAGGCCGCTTCGGCAGGATGCGGCGTCAGCAACGGATCGTAGCGAAGTCCTACGTGTGCGGCGGCGCTGGACCAGGAGTAAGCCGCCGCGTCGTCGGTCATGCGAGCGCGGACCGGATTGAGGTCGATGTACCGGTAGCAGCGCAGGACATAGCTTTCGCTGTCGACCAGGCAGGACTTGTATCGGCCTTCCCACAACGTTCCAGAACGTTGGTGCCGAGCATTGAATTGACCGACGTACTGACGCCCAAGCTTCTGCATCAGTCGCGCGGTCGCGCCGGTATCGGGTGGTGTCATCAAGAGGTGAACGTGATTGTCCATGAGCACGTAGGCATGAAGAAGGCAACCCGTGTGCAGCAACGCGTCGCTGAGCAGATGCATATAACGCTGCCGGTCGGCGTCATCGAGAAAGCAGGGGAGACGATTGTTGCCTCGCTGCACGATGTGCTGAGGAATGCCGGGCAAATCGAGTCGAGGACGTCGGGCCATGAAGCCAGTGTGGCGACACACCCAAGCTACCGGGGTCGTCATGGGCGTGCGGATCGTGTCAGCCATCGCCATGCCGTTACGCCAGAAGTGAACCTGACCCAGTTCTTGAACCAGGGATTGGACGAAAGCGCGGATGCTACCGCGCAATTTGAACTGGAGCGCTGAACCGATGTCAATTGACTGGCAGTTTTCGCGTCAGACACGAACGGGCATGTCACCGGCTATTCGTGATCAGGTAGTGAGCACTGGTCGGGATGTCTTATGTCTACGCAATCCGTGGGTAGCAGGATCGGTGTTCATGGGGAAGATTTACGTCTCGTGGATATCAATTCTGTTTCTCACTAATACATCCGTTTTCTGGAGATCAGCTAACATCGGTGGCTGGCTCTTCTGGATGGACTTTATTTTCCCGTTATTTCTAGCCGTCCTCGCCTGGTACCGCATCTTCTTCATCAAGCGGCTATCCGACTTCTACTTCAACCGCAAAACATGCAAGGTCTACTACCAGCGCAACAAGACGCTGATTACCTTCGATTGGGCTAACACCGAAGGCGGCGTATTCGTCCGTACCGAGTTTGGTGGCCGCTCTTTCAGTACGACGTACGCATTGGCCTTCGGCCCCAAGCCGGCATCCAACGAGGAAAGGGACCGCACCGTCCTGTGGGTCGATAGCAATGCGCCCAACGACCCCGACCCGAGCTACATCGCCCAAGTGTGGGAGTACATCTGCCAGTTCATGGAGAAGGGCCCTGATCAGCTTCCGCCGCCCGGCGAACCCAACTGGTGGTACGTGCCGCTGCACCGTATATGCCTGACACCGTCCGAAGCCTGGCGCCACTACGCGCCATGGCGCACCGGCGAGCCGGGCGAGCGGCAGGGCAAGAAGAATTGGCTGCTGCCGATGTGGCTGATCTTGTTCCCCTACAACCTGTTCTCCGCCTTGTGCTGGTACGTGGTATGCCGCCTGTTCAACGTGCGAAGCGCACCGTCGCCGGCGGAAGCACTGAAGGGGTGAGGGCCGACGCGCTGTACGGGACGAGGCAACGCGATCATAAACGACCGGAAATACGCCATCACACCCCATCGGTCTCGCAACTGCCGATCAACTATTTTCTGGAGTGTGCTTGCATGAATAATCCCAGCCTCGAAACGACGACCAACGGGGCCAATGAACCACCTAACGTGATTATCTACACCCGATGGCACCAGGCCGCTCCACTGGCGGCGCTGTTTTCCCCACTGCTCGTTGTGCCGATGGTCGCGCTATTCCCATCGCTCACCGACGTGTCGCTTCTCGCCATCGCAGTGCTGGCAGTCGTCTGCATCGCCACCCCATTGATCCTGGCCCACGTGGTGTATCCGCCTGCTAAAGATGTGGTGGACATCACGCCCGATGCCTTGGTCTTCGCGCGCTATGGCACCGTCCCCTTCGACAGTATCACCGCCTATACCTTGGAAGGACTGATCCGGCTCACGCGTCGGGATCAGCCAACGCTCGTCTTGCTCGGGAACCACAAGACACCCGGTTACAAGGCCTTTCGGGCGGCGCTCGGACCCGCCATGGCGACGTGGCGGTCGAACCACCCAACGGTGCCGGTCACGCAGAGCCAATTTCAGGGTACGTGGCTGGCTAAGGTGCTCGGCACCCTCATCGTGCTGAGTTGCGTCGGACTCGCCATCACCGTCGTAACCATGAAGCTCGCCATGGCCTCGCTACCGGCCTTGGCGATCGGCATCTTCGGTGGTATTCGCCTGCTCGCTAGTAAGCGCGAGGAGATTCAGAAGTAGTCCACTTCATAAGGAGCTTGATATGCGACCTGTCGTACTCGTCGGTCACCGACACAGCTGTCCCATCCACGGTGAGGGTACCGTCGTCAGCGGCGCCGAGTCCGCCGCCATCAACGGCCGAGCGGTGGCGCGCGTGGGCGACCGCATCAGTTGCGGCGCGGTGATTCAAACCGGCTCGACCGGCACGGAAATCGAAGGCCAGCCGGCGGCGCGCCAGGGCGACACCACCAGCCATGGCGGCACCCTGGTCGAGGGTGAGGCTGGATGGCTGGTGGAGTGACCGCCGCCGGTGACAGCGGTCGCGATGGGCGGCTGCCGTCATCGATGTCTACCGAAGATGGATTCCGCCTCGCGGTGGCGTAGGCAAGGAGTAGCGATGAAGGACGACGATCAGTCATCGGCTGGCAAGCTGTCGTCCCGGGCCTCGAGCCCGCAGGACACCAACGTCGATATCCCCGGCTACCGACGCATGGATTTTCCAGAACGGGGTCAGGTTTACTTCCGACGGGATGGTCGATGAGAGGGACGAATGCCGGCAAAACGTTGGGTCTTGGTCTCGACCATGGCCTTGAAGGCGTCGTTGCCCAAAGCCCGCTGCTGTTGAAGATAGGTGCGGATGGCAAGCACGTCGTCATCGGACAGGGCTTCGTGCAGGAGCGCTCGATACGCCGCGCCGCGCGCGGCTGTCGTGAGACCCAAGGCCGCTTCGGCAGGATGCGGCGTCAGCAACGGATCGTAGCGAAGTCCTACGTGTGCGGCGGCGCTGGACCAGGAGTAAGCCGCCGCGTCGTCGGTCATGCGAGCGCGGACCGGATTGAGGTCGATGTAGCGGTAGCAGCGCAGGACATAGCTTTCGCTGTCGACCAGGCATGACTTGTATCGACCTTCCCACAAGGTTCCGGAACGTTGGTGCCGAGCATTGAATTGACCGACGTACTGACGCCCAAGCTTCTGCATCAGTTGCGCGGTCACGCCGGTATCGGGTGGTGTTAGCAAGAGGTGAACGTGATTGTCCATGAGCACGTAGGCGCGAAGAAGGCAACCCGTGTGCAGCAACGCATCGCGGAGCAGATGCAGATAACGCTGCGGGTCGGCGTCATCGAGAAAGCAGGGGAGGCGATTGTTACCCCGCTGCACGATGTGCTGAGGAATACCGGGCAAATCGAGTCGAGGAAGTCGGGCCATGAAGCCAGTGTGGCGACACACCCAAGCTACCGGGGTCGTCATGGGCGTGCGGATCGTGTCAGCCATCGCCATGCCGTTACGCCAGAAGTGAACCTGACCCAGTTCTTGTACAAGATGGCCTTGGATATCGATTACAAGCCCAACCAAGGATTGGACGAAAGCGCAGATGCTACCGCGCAGTTTGAATTGGAGCGATGAACCCATGACGACTGTTTGGAAGTTTTCGCATCAGGCGCGAACCGGCGTGGCGCCGGCCATCCGCGATCAACTGATCAGCGTTGACCGGGATGTGTTGTGTCTACGTAACCCATGGGTAGCGGATTCGGTGTTTCTGGCCAAGATGTATATTTCCATGACCGCGACGATCGCCGCACCGCAGTACGTGATGCCGAGGCCCGTGACGACGCCTGGAATCTCGCCTTTGCCCTTGCGTCGACCGCGCTGCTCCGCCAGATATCGAAGGTCAGCGAACTCGGCAGGGGAAAGCAGGGCCGGATAGTAACCGTCTAGCCGGAATGTCTCCCCATCAACCTCGACTGACTTTTCGCCGATCGGCATGCGATTGGCGAGCAGCATATAGATGTGGGACGAGTGAGTGCGGCCGGTTTCACTGATCTGCAGTCCGCGCTCGGCGAGTTCACGCACGACTCGAACGGCGCCGTGACCTTGCTTGAACATTTCTACGATGAGCTGGACGGCAGTCGCGCGTTCAGGCACCAGTTCGAACCCGCCGCTCTCAGCCTCCCGCACCCAATGCGGATCCTTGCCGACGTGGATCGGCGTGCGCCAAGTGCCGGCGATCCAGCCCTGGCGCACTGCCGACGGATTGCCGCCTTGACACGCTTGCTCTTCGTGTCCGATTCCTCGTGCGCGCGGATTGTCACCAGCAGGCTGTAAACCAGGTCCATCGGCTGCGCCTTGAGGCGCTCGCGGTTGTACTCGCGGCCATCGCTGGCCGTCACGACCGTGATACCGGCGTTCACGATCTGGGCGAGCTGCGCCTGCGCCTGCAACGGCTCGGCGCGGCTCAAGCGATCCAGACCCTCAACGATAAGCACCGAGCCGGCCGGCACTTGGCCGTCCTCGACCGCGCGGAGGAATACGCCCAGCGCGCCTTGCCGCACATGGCGCTGGTGGTATGCGGACAGCCCTTCGTCCCTGAGTGATAGGGACGCATCAAGCTCCATCTCGTTGTCGGCCGCCCAGCGGGCGGCGTACTCGAGCTGCCGATCGACGCTGCCGCCGGCCGCTTGTTTTGGGTCGCTGAACCGTAAATAGCTGTAAACTCTCGGCTTTGCTGCCACGCCCCCACATTCCAGATGTCCCACTCCCCCAAAGTAGGGTTCGTATCCCTCGGGTGCCCGAAAGCCCTCGTCGATTCCGAACAGATCATCACGCAACTGCGTGCCGAAGGTTATGAAATCTCCGGCACCTACGACGGCGCCGACCTCGTCGTCGTGAACACCTGCGGCTTCATCGACGAAGCCGTGCAGGAAAGCCTCGACGCGATCGGCGAAGCGCTGACCGAGAACGGCAAGGTGATCGTCACCGGCTGTCTCGGCGCAAAGTCGAGCGCCAGCGGCTCGAACCTGATCGAGGAAGTCCATCCGAAGGTGCTCGCCGTCACCGGCCCGCACGCGGTGGGCGAAGTGATGCAGGCCGTGCATTCGCACCTGCCGAAGCCGCACGACCCGTTCACCGACCTCGTGCCGGCGGCCGGCATCAAGCTCACGCCGCGCCACTACGCGTACCTGAAGATCTCCGAAGGCTGTAACCACCGCTGCACGTTCTGCATCATCCCGTCGATGCGCGGCGATCTCGTGTCGCGTCCGGTCGCCGAAGTGATGCTGGAAGCCGAGAACCTGTTCAAGTCGGGCGTGAAGGAACTGCTCGTGATCTCGCAGGACACGAGCGCGTACGGCGTCGACGTGAAGTACCGCACGGGCTTCTGGAACGGCAAGCCGATCAAGACGCGCATGACCGACCTGGTCGCCGCGCTCGGCGAGCTCGCGGCACAGTACGGCGCATGGGTGCGCCTGCACTACGTGTACCCGTACCCGAGCGTCGACGAAGTGATTCCGCTGATGGCCGAAGGTCCGTTCAAGGGCCACGTGCTGCCGTATCTCGACGTGCCGTTCCAGCACGCGCACCCCGAAGTGCTGAAGCGCATGAAGCGTCCGGCGAACGCCGAGAAGGTGCTCGAGCGCGTGCAGAAGTGGCGCGAGATCTGCCCGGACCTGACGATCCGCAGCACGTTCATCGCGGGCTTCCCCGGCGAGACGGAAGAGCAGTTCGAAACGCTGCTCGACTTCATCCGCGAGGCGGAACTCGATCGCGTCGGCTGCTTCGCGTATTCGCCGGTTGAAGGCGCGACGGCAAACGAACTCGACGGCGCGCTGCCGGATGAGGTTCGCGAGGAACGTCGCGCACGCTTCATGGAAGTCGCCGAGGAAGTGTCGGCGAACCGCATTCAGCGCAAGGTCGGCAAGACCCTCAAGGTGCTGATCGACGAAGTCAGCGAGGAAGGCGGGATCGGCCGCACGGCGGCCGATGCGCCGGAGATCGACGGCGTGGTCTATGTCGAGCCGGCGGCGAAGGCCTCGAAGCGCTACAAGGTCGGCGATTTCGTGTCCGTGAAGATCACGGGCGCCGACGGCCACGATCTGTGGGGCGAGGTGTAAGCGATGGCCGCCGCATTCCCGGAGATCCTCGCACTCGGCGAAGCGATGATCGAATTCAACCAGTCGCAGCCGGGCCGGCCTGAATTCCTGCAGGGCTTCGGCGGCGACACGTCGAACTTCTGCATCGCCGCGGCACGCCAGGGCGCGTCGACGGGTTTCGTGTCGGCGATCGGTGACGATCCGTTCGGCCGGCTGCTGGCCGACATGTGGCGTGCGGAACGCGTCGACACGACGTACGTGCGGATCGATCGCACGGCGCCGACCGGCGTGTATTTCGTCACGCACGGCGCCGACGGCCACCAGTTCGACTATCTGCGCGCCGGCTCGGCGGCGAGCCGCTATGCGGCAGGCGATCTGCCGCTCGACGCACTGGCCGCCGCGAAGGCCGTGCACCTGTCGGGCATCAGCCTCGCGATCAGCACGGCCGCGTGCGACGCCGCGTTCGCGGCGATCGACCACGCGCACCGCAACGGTGCGAAGGTCAGCTTCGACACGAACCTGCGCCTGAAGCTGTGGCCGTTGCCGCGCGCCCGCGCGGTGATGCGCGAGGCGCTGCGCCAGACGGATATCTGCCTGCCCAGCTGGGACGACGTGACGGCAATCACGGGCGCGAACGATCGCGACGCGATCGTCGACGCGATGCTCGAACACGGGCCGCAGGTCGTTGCGCTGAAGCTCGGCAAGGAAGGCGCCTACGTGGCGACGCCGAACGAGCGGCGCGTCGTGCCGGGTTTCGCGGTCGAAGCCGTCGACGCGACGGGCGCGGGCGACTGCTTCGGCGGTGCCTTCGTCGCGCGGATCGTCGCGGGCGACGATCCGTTCGCGGCGGCGCGTTATGCGAACGCCGCGGCGGCATTGTCGACGACGGGCTACGGCGCGGTCGCGCCGATTCCGCAGCGCGAGGCGGTGGAGCGCCTGATGCAACGCTGATGCAAAGTACGCGCGCCGGCCGCGGCCCCGTATGACGGCCAGCGCATCGCCGCAATTTACGAGCGAATCTGAAGCAAGGAGCAACAAAAGGTGGGTCGATATTCGCAATGGCAACGGGCGCTCGTCGTCGCGGGCGCGCTGGCGGCGGGCATGGCGATGCCGGGCGTGGTCGCGGCGCAGGCTGTCGCGCCGGGCATGCAGCAGGACGAACCGGCACCGGCGCGGCCGCTGAAGCCGAATCCGGAGTTTGCCCGCCTGCCGCGCTACGAAGGCACGCTCGGCGACCGCCCGATCGTCGTGCATCTCGGCCCGAAGACGGACGAGGAAGGCGTGCACGGCGAATACCAGTTCGCCGATACGGGCGAGGTCGTACTGCTCGCGGGCGATCGCGACGGCGACACGCTTGAAATCGAGGAATCGAACGACGGCACGAACATCACGGGCGTGTGGATCGGCCGCTTCGACGCGACTGGCACCCTGAAGGCCGACCGGATGAACTCGGACGAGTCGGATCCGCAGCCCGTCGTGCTGCGTCTCGCGCCGGGCAAGCGCGCGGCGCTGCAGGTGCGCGACGGCCGCGTGCAGGAAATCGAGACGGTGGGCGGCATCGTCAATCTGCGCACCGACGACTGAACCCGCGCTGGCTCGGTGCGCGCGGCGCGCATTGTACCGGGCCAATTGCGCCGATTTTGGCTAATCTAGCTGCATATTCCGCAACCGAACGGCCTCGTGCCCGGCTTCCAGTCATGACTGCATCTACTCCCAAGCGCGCGCTGCAAACCCGCATCGTTCAACCCGACGACGTGATCCCGGAAGGTTTCCGCTCGTTCGTGCCGCCGGTCGCGCGCGCGTCGACGGTCGTGTTCCCCGATCTCGCGACGATGCGTGCGCTCGTCTGGCACAACGACAACCAGTGGCGCTACGGGCTGCATTCGACGCCGACGTCGCTCGCGCTCGCGCAGCGGCTTGCCGAGATCGAGGGCGGCACGCATGCGCTGCTGCAGCCGTCGGGCCTTGCGGCGATCATGAACGTCTATTTCGGGATCGTGAAAGCCGGCGACGACGTGCTGATTCCGCACAACGTGTACGGGCCGAACGCCGATTTCGGCAACTGGCTCGCGAAGGATTTCGGCATTACCGCGCGCTACTACGATCCGCTCGTCGGTGCCGGCATCGCCGACCTGATCCAGCCGAACACGCGGCTGATCTGGATCGAGGCGCCCGGCTCGGTGACGATGGAAGTGCCCGACGTGCAGGCGATCACGGCGGCCGCGAAGGCGCGCGGCATCGTTACCGCGATCGACAACACCTTTTCGGCCGGGCTCGCGTTCAAGCCGTTCGAGCACGGCGTCGACATCTCGGTGCAGGCGCTGACCAAGTACCAGTCGGGCGGCAGCGACGTGCTGATGGGCGCGACGATCACTGCGAGCGCCGACCTGCAGGCGAAGCTGAAGCTCGCGCGGATGCGCTGCGGGATCGGCGTGTCGGTCGACGATTGCTCGCTCGTGCTGCGCAGCCTGCCGAGCATGCAGGTGCGCTTCGACGCGCACGGCAAGAGCGCGCTCGCGCTGGCGCAATGGCTGAAGGCGCGGCCGGAGATCGCCACAGTGCTGCATCCGCAGATCGCCGACTGTCCGGGGCACGCGTCGTTCATGCGCGATTTCACCGGTGCGGGCGGGCTGTTCTCGGTGGTGTTCGACGAACGCTACAGCGCGGAGCAGGTCGACCGCTTCGTCGAGTCGCTCGAGCTGTTCGCGATCGGCTGGAGCTGGGGCGGCGCGTGCAGCCTCGCGATGCCTTACGACGTCGCGTCGATGCGTCCGGACTGGGCGCATCGCGGCACGCTGGTGCGTTTCTATGTCGGCCTGGAAGACGAAGCCGACCTGCGCGCGGACATCGAGCGCGCGCTGCAGGCCGCACTGGGCTGATCGCCAGCCGATCACGGCCTTCGGAAAAACAAAACGCCGGCGCGATGTTGCATCGCGCCGGCGTTTTTCATTTCGGATGCCGCGGGATCAGAACAGCCGCAGCAGCCCGTCGAGGCCGACGTGATCGAACGCGACCGTCGCCGCGTCGCGCACGACGGGTTTCGCGTGGTACGCGACCGACAGCCCGGCTTCGGCCATCATCTTCAGGTCGTTCGAACCGTCGCCCATCGCGATCGCGCGGCTCGGCTCGAGGCCGAGCGACGCGCACGTCTCGCGCAGCAGGCGCGCCTTCACGTCGGCGTTGACGATCTCGCCGAGCACCTTGCCGGTCAGCTTGCCGTCGACGATCTCGAGCGTGTTCGCATGCGCGTAGTCGAGGCCGAGGCGCGCCTTCAGCCGCTCGGTGAAGAACGTGAAGCCGCCCGACACGAGCAGCGTCTTCATGCCGGCGGCCTTCACGCCGGCGAGCATCGTCTCGGCGCCCGGTGTCAGTTGCAGCCGTTCCTCGTACACGCGTTCGAGCGCGTGCGCGTCGAGCCCGGCCAGCAGCGCGACGCGGCGCGTGAGGCTTTCGTTGAAGTCGCGGATCTCGCCGCGCATCGACGCTTCGGTGATCTCGGCGACCTGCGTTTTCAACCCGCAGAAATCGGCGATCTCGTCGATGCATTCGATCGTGATCAGCGTCGAATCCATGTCCATCACGGCGAGCCCGAAATCGGCGAGCGTGCGGCCGGCCTCGACGAACGCGAAGTCGAGCGCGTGCGTGCCGCAGTACGCGTCGATGTCGAGGCGCTGTGCCGGGCTCGCGTCTTCGATGCGCAGCGCATGATCGTCGGTCTGCACGATGCGGGTGCCGCGCGACAGCGCGAGCAGCGGTTTGTGATGGGCGTCCGACAGCGGCGCAAGGCTCTGGATGACGAGGTTGTGGGTCATGACGGGATGGTTGGGAGGCGTATGAAAAGCGTGCGCGGCCAATGGGCGGCCGTCTGCGTGCGTGGCCCCGTTCGACTGCGGGCCATTGCGTCGCGAACGCGCCATTGTAGCCGGTTGGCCGGGCCGGGCGGTCGCGGCAGGGACGAATCCTGAGGCCCGACTCGAACCGGCACGCCCGCGGCGCGAGCCGAACGAAGGCACCTATCGCCCGTTCGCGCGATCCCAGTACGGCGGATCGCCGAAATGCTCGGCCAGGAACGCGATGAACGCGAGCGTCTTCAACGGCACGTGTGTGCGGCTCGGGTAGACGGCCCAGATCGCGACGTCGTCGGCGAACGGATAGTCGTCGAGTATCGTGACGAGCGCGCCGCTCGCGAGCAGCGGGCCGACGTCCCAGGTCGACTTGATCGCGATCCCGAAGCCGTCGACCAGCGCTTCGCGGATCGCCTCGCCATTGCTCGCGACGAGCCGGCCGCCGACCCGCACGGTCAGCGGGCCTTGCGGCGTCGTGAACGACCAGTCGCGCTGGTCGCCGAGGATCACGCATTCGTGCTGCGTCAGGTCGGCCGGATGGCGCGGCGTGCCGTGCCCGGCGAGATACGCGGGCGAGCAGCACAGCACGCGGCGGTTGGCGGCGAGCTTGCGCGCGACGAGCGTCGAATCCTTCAGCGCGCCGAGGCGGATCGCGACGTCGTAGCCGTCGTCGACCAGGTCGACGATCTCGTCCGACAGCCGCAGGTCGAGCGACACGGACGGATAGCGGCGCAGGAATGCGGGAATCACCGGCGCGACATGCTGCCGGCCGAACGACGACGACATCGACACCTTCAGCCGCCCGTACGGTTCGGTGCGGCCGTGGCCGACCGATGCGCGCGCGGCGTCGGCGGCCGACAGCAGCGTGTCGGCGTGCGCCATGAATACCTCGCCGTCCTGCGTGAGGCTGATACGGCGCGTGGTGCGGTGCAGCAGCCGTGCGCCGAGCTGACGCTCGAGTTGTGCGATGCGCGCGCTCGCGACCGCGGCCGACACGCCGAATTCGCGCCCGGCCGCGCTGACGTTCGCGAGCAGGGCCGCGCGAACGAACAGCGCGACGTCGAGCAGGTCGAGCGGCTTGTCGGGGGCCGGAATCGGATCGGAGGCCATTATTCTGAATTTCCTGAAAATGTTTCAGGAAATATAGCGGTTTTCTCGAATGATCGGGTTGCCTACGATGACGTTCATGGGGCTGCGCCGCGGCCCCCAGGTTTCCCTGAAGGAGTTTCGTGATGAAGGCCGTTGGACTGACCCGTTATCTGCCGATCGATGACCCGCAAGCCTTGCTCGACGTGGAGCTGCCGCAGCCCGTGCCGTGCCCGCGCGACCTGCTCGTGAAGGTCGAGGCGATTTCCGTGAACCCGGTGGACACCAAGGTGCGCGCGCCGAAGCCGCAGGTCGAGGACACGCCGCGCGTGCTCGGCTGGGATGCGGCGGGCACGGTGGTCGCGGTCGGTGCCGACGTCACGTTGTTCCGGCCCGGCGACGAAGTGTTCTATGCGGGCAGCATCACGCGGCCCGGCGCGAACAGCGAATTCCATACGGTCGACGAGCGGATCGCCGCGCTGAAGCCGCGTACGCTCGATTTCGCCGCGGCGGCCGCGCTGCCGCTCACCGCACTGACCGCGTGGGAGGCGCTGTTCGACCGGCTGCACGTGTCGCCGCAGGGTGCGGACGCCGGCAAATCGGTGCTGATCATCGGCGGCGCGGGTGGCGTGGGCTCGATCGCGATCCAGCTCGCGAAGGCGCTCGGCAAGCTGCACGTGATCGCGACCGCGTCGCGGCCGGCGTCGGCCGAATGGGTGCGCGCGCTGGGCGCGGATGCGGTGGTCGACCATTTCGGCGACTTGCCTGCGCAGTTGCGCGAGGCCGGGCATCCGAGCGTCGACTACGTGCTGATCTTCAACGATACGGATCGTCATTTCCCTGCCGCTGCGGAGGTAATCCGGCCGCAGGGCGGCATTTGCACGATCGTCGAGAACGACAAGCCGGTGCCGGTCGAACTGCTGAAGGCGAAAAGTGCGGCGTTTCACTGGGAGTTCATGTTCACGCGTGCGATGTTCGAGACGCCGGACATGATCGAGCAGCACCGGATCCTCGGCGAAGTCGCGCGGCTCGTCGACGGCGGCACGCTGCGCACCACGCTCGGCGAACAGCTCGGCACGATCAATGCCGCGAACGTGCGGCGCGCGCACCGGCTGCTCGAGGCCGGGCGTGCGATCGGCAAGCTCGTGCTGAGCGGCTTCTGAGCCGGTATCGCGCGTAAGGTTGCGGCGCCGCGAACGCAAGCGGGGTAACACCCGATGCGTTTGCGGCGCATTGCACCCCGCTTGGCGGTAGACTGGCAGCGCATCATGCATCGAAAACCGCGCGGCACGCGCGTGCCGCCGCATACCAAGGAGGTCAGCATGAGCCAACGCAGCTTGTCAGTCGCCGCATCGTTGTCGGTCGTGTTCGCGGCGGCGTGCGTCAGCGCGAGCGTATTCGCGGCGCCGCCGGTCAAGGGCAGCCTGAAGGGCGGCGGCACCGGACAGCTCGAATACACCGTCAAGGTCGAATCGAAGACCTTCGGCAACACGCAGGAGACCCGCAAGATCCGCTCGGGCGAGACGGACGATTTCAACTGGAAGTCGGTGCCGCCGAGCGGTGCGGTCGCGATGCCGGACGGTTGCCCGAACGCCGACAGCCTGCCGCGCGACGCGAACGGCGCGATGGTCCGCCAGACCCAGGTGCGGCTCGCGCCGTCGATCGACGCGAAGGGCGTCGCCAACGTGCAGATGAGCTTCCAGGCGGCCGCGCCGAAGGGCACGCGCAGCGTGACGGCCGGCGGCAAGTCGCTGCAATGCCCGGACGTCGCGTCGGTGAGCCAGGTGAAGTGGGTATCGATCCCGACCAACGGCGGTTCCAAGTCCGTCACGATGAGCGACGGCACGAAGGTGACGGTGTCGATCAAGCGCTGAACGGCGCGCGCGGGCCGCTGCCGGAACCGGTGCGCGCGCAACGGATTCGACGCGCGGGCCTGCCCGGCGGCGCGTGAGCGTTTCGTGTCGCCGTCACGATGCTTTCCCGCGACCCGCTCGCGGTGCCGTGCTGCGGCAGCGGCATGGCGGCCGCCCGGCATGCGGCGGTGTCGCGCGTCGACCCGCGTGACGTCATGCGAATGTCACGCTATGCTCGCCCGCATCATCCACTTCCCGTAACGACATCCCGATGAAATGCCGAATCCGCGCATTGCTGTGCGCCATTGCGTTCGCTGCCATGCACGCGCACGCGGCCGACGATTGCGGTTTCGTGAAAAAGGTCGAGCTGCCGTCCCGGCAGCAGGTGGCCGTCGTGTCGAGCGGCGCGCTCGAACCCTGCTCGACCGGCAGCTACGCGGTGCGGGTGTATTCGACCGCGCATGCCGCCGCCGGCTTCGATACCGACGACTACGTGACGGGCGCGCTGCATGCGCGTGACGGTACGGTTACCGATGCGTTCACGGCCGACCTCGGTGCGCGGGCGCCGCAGGCGCTCGTCGTGACGACACGCTCGGCCGGCAGCGGCGGTTATGTCGGCGCGCAGGCCTATGTGACGACGCCGCGCGCGGTGCGGCTCATTGCGTCGGTCGACGGGCTCGCAGCGGACGCGGACATCGCGGCCGCATTGCGGCAGGCGATCGGCAAGCGTCGCGGCGCGCGCTGACCGGCGAACCGCGCGGACGCATCGCGCGGTGACTTCGCGTGTCAGTGCGCGCGTTCCTCGAGCCGCGATGCGAGAAAGCGGTGATCCGCCGAGAACAGCCGGCGATAGGTCATCAGCACCGCGCCGACGGTGCCGAGCGCGGAAGCCGCGGCGATCAGGAACATGATCACGATCTGGTAGCGCACGGCCTGCAGCGGCGACTGGCCGGCCAGCACCTGGCCCGTCATCATTCCCGGCAGGCTCACGACGCCGACGACGGCCATCTGGTTCAGCGTCGGCAGCATGCCTGCGCGCACGGCCTGGCGCGCGGCGTCCTGCGCGGCTTCCCAGCGCGTCGCGCCGAGCGCGAGTGCGGTTTCGACGCGGTCGCGGCGCGCCGTGAGCTCCTCCATCATCCGCTCGACGCCGAGCGACACGCCCGTGAGCGTATTGCCGAGAATCATCCCGAGGATCGGAATCGCGTATTGCGGTGCGTACCACGGATGGATGCGGATCACGACGAACAGGCCGACCGCCGCGACGAACCAGCTGCTGAACCAGATCGATGCGATGCTGTCGATGCGCTGGCCGCGGTAGGTGCGCTTGCCGCGCCCCGCGCCGGCGAAACCGGCGATCAAGGTCATCAGCGCGGTGAGCGGCAGCACGATGTACCAGTGAGGATGACCGAATACCCAGCCGAGCACGTAGCCGATCGCGAGCAACTGCACGACGGTGCGCACGGCCGCGAGCGCGAGCTTGCGGCCGAGGCCGAGCGACAGTGCCATCGAGATCGCGCCGTTGACCGCGACGAGTGCGGCGGCGATGCCGACGTCGACGAGGCTCAGGTCCTGCAGTGCGGGGCTCATCGTGTTGCCTCCGTCGGGTCGGCAACGTGTATCACGCCGGCCTGCATCACGAGCCGCATCGTGCCGATTCGTGCTGCCTGGGCGGGATCGTGCGAGATCCACATGTACGCGCGGGCGTCGGGCGCCGCGTCGAACCATGCGCCGACGAGCGACTCGATCGCGCGCGCCGATTCGGGATCGAGCGCGGAGGTCGGCTCGTCGAGCAGCAGCACGTCGGGATCGAGCTGCAGCACGCGCAGCAGCGCGGCGATCTGGGCTTCGCCGCCCGACAGGTCGCTCGCACGCTTGTCGAGGAAGTCGGGGCCGCGGCCGGCCTGCGCGGCGAGCGCTTCGGCGCGCGCGCGATCGAACGCGACGTCGCGATAGATCGCCAGCGAATACGGATAACGCAACTGCGATTCGACGGTGCCGTCCATTTGCGCGGGGCGCTGACGGACATAGGCGACGCTGCGCCGGTAACGCGGGATCGCGCTGCGCCGGATCCGTTTGCCGCGCCACAGGATGTGGCCGCCGTCAAGCGGATCGAGCAGCGCGAGCGCGCGCAGCAGCACGCTCTTGCCCGACCCGGACGGTCCCGTGACAGCAATTCGCGATCCCGCTGCGAGGCTGAAATCGGTCGGGGCGAGCAGGGTCTTGCCGCTGCTGGCGTCGCGCCGCGTGATGTGCTGCGCATCGATGAGGCCGGTGGGGGCTGTCATGTCACAAATGAAAAAAAGCGTTAATGGCGCCGAAACGTCACCATGGCGTGCGTCATAATACCGACTGAAAAGCCGCGGGTGTCGTGCGCCGTTCGTCCACGCAAGCGGCCCGGCATGGTGCGGCGACATTTCAGAACAACAACGGAACCGCCATGACGCTTACCCGAGCCATCGGCAAATCGGCTGCATGGATCGTCGGTATCGTCGCGGTGCTCATCGCGGCGGCCGGCGTCTTTCTCTTTGCGTTCGACTGGAACCGCGCGAAGCCGTGGGTCAACGAACAGGTGAGTGCCGCACTCGGCCGCCCGTTCGCGATCAACGGCGATCTCAAGGTCGGCTGGCGCCGACCCGACGGCGAAACCGGCTGGCGTGCCTGGGTGCCCTGGCCGAGCTTTTCGGCCACGCAACTCGAGATCGGCAACCCCGACTGGGCGAAGACGCCCAAGTTCGTCACGCTCGATGCCGCACACTTCGACCTCGCGATCCTGCCGCTGCTCGCGCATGAAATCGTCATCCCGTCGATCGACGTCGTGAATCCGGCCGTCGACCTCGAGCGGCTCGCCGACGGCCGCAACACGTGGACCTTCCAGTTCAAGCAATCGTCGCAGCCGTCGCCGTGGAAAGTGCGGCTCGACAGCTTCGGCTTCGCGAAGGGCACCGTCACGTATCGCGACGCGATCACGAAGGCCGACCTGACCGTCGCGATCGATACGCTCGGGCAACCGATCCCGCTCGGCGATGTGCTGAAGGAGCAGGAGCAGACGTCGCGCGCGGCATCCGCGCAGCGTGTCGGCAAGCGCGGCGCCGCGCAACTGAGCGCGAAGGCCAGCGCGGAAGCTGCGTCGGGCGCAGAGGCGTCGAGTGCGGCGTCGGCGCCGGGCGCTTCGGCTGCTTCGCGCGTTGCTTCGGCTTCTTCGGCTTTGTCCGCTGCTTCTGCTTCCTCCGCTTCTTCCGCATCGACGGCTGCCGCCGCGTCCGGCGCAAGCGGCGCCGCGGCGCCCGCGAAGCCGTCCGGCCCAACCTATGCGTTCGGGCTGAAGGTCGACGGCCGCTACAAGAACGTGCCGATCAGCGGTACCGGCAAGCTCGGCGGCGTGCTGGCGATCCAGGATGCGTCGCGGCCGTTCCCGCTGCAGGCCGACGTGAAGGCCGGCGACACGCGGCTCGCGATCGTCGGCACGCTGACCGATCCGATGCATCTCGCGGCGATCGACCTGCGGCTGTGGCTGCAGGGCACGTCGATGTCGCACCTTTACCAGCTCACCGGCATCACGCTGCCCGACACGCCGCCTTATGCGACGGAAGGGCGGCTGATCGGCAACTTCAAGCGGCGCGCGAGCACGTTCCGCTACGAGAACTTCAACGGCCGCGTCGGCGGCAGCGATCTCGGCGGCACGCTGGTGTACGAGCAGCGCGAGCCGCGGCCGAAGCTGTCGGGCGAGCTCGTGTCGAACCTGCTGCAGTTCTCGGACCTCGCGCCGGTGATCGGCGCGGATACGGCCGCGAGCAAGGCCAGGCGCGGCGACACGACGCGCCAGCCGCCGGACCGCGTGCTGCCGGTCGAGACGTTCCGTACCGATCGCTGGCGCGCGCTCGACGCGGACGTCAAGTTCACGGGCCGCAAGCTGATCAAGAGTTCGAACCTGCCGATCACGAACCTGTACACGCACATCGTGATGCAGGACGGCGTGCTGTCGCTCGAACCGCTGCAGTTCGGCGTCGCGGGCGGCACGCTCGCGACGACCGCGCACCTCGACGGCAGCGGCGCGCCGTTGAAGGGCCGCTTTACGGTGGCCGCGCGGCACCTGAAGCTCAAGCAACTGTTCCCGACGCAGAAGGTCATGCAGTCGGCGCTCGGCGAGATCAACGGCGACGCGTCGCTGTCGGCGACGGGCAACTCGCCGGCCGCGCTCGCCGCGACGTCGACCGGCGAAGTGAAGGCGCTCGTGACGGACGGTCGCATCAGCCGCCTGCTGATGGAAGCGGCGGGGCTGAACGTCGCCAACGTCGTCTACGAGAAGCTGTTCGGCAACAACGACGTGAAGATCAACTGCGCGGCGATCGATTTCGTCGCAACCAACGGGATGCTCGACCCCAAGGTGTTCGCGCTCGATACCGACGATGCGCTGATCAACGTCGACGGCCCGATCAGCCTGCGCGACGAAACGCTCGACCTGAAGATCCATCCGCATACGAAGGGTTTCCGGATCTTCTCGCTGCGCTCGCCGCTGTATGCGAAGGGCACGTTCAAGAATCCGAAGGTCGGTGTCGATGCGGGCGCGCTCGCGCTGCGCGCCGGCGCGATGGTCGGGCTCGGGCTGATCAACCCGTTCGCGGCGCTGATTCCGCTGATCGCGCCGAGCAACAACCGCGACGTGCCGTGCTCGGAGTTGTTCGGGCAGATCAACGCGAAGGCCGCGCAAAGAGCGGCCGCGAAAGCCGGCAAGTGACGCACGCAGCCGCTGGAGCGGCTTGCGCCACGGTGCCGTTCGGGGTCGTGGCCGCGCCCGGCGAAGCGCCGGCCGCGCGGGGCGCCATCAGGGGTGCGCTCAGCGGCCGGCGCGTACCCAGACGATCACCGGCTCGACTTCCCGGCCGCCGATCCGTACCGGTTCGGCGGTGCCGAGTTGCAGCCGGTCGCCGTCCAGGCTGACCACACGCTGCTGGACGTTGCCGATCCAGTTCGGATACAGGCTGACGTCCATTTCATGAGTCAACGTGCCGTCGTCGTCGACGTTAAAGGGGCCGGAATACGCGATGTAGCCGTGCGCCGCGGCCGCGCGTTCCTCGACGCTGCCGCCCTGCAGGTCGCCGTCCGCGTAGGGCGGGCGGCCGGCCGCCATCAACTGGGCGGACATATAGCCGTCGGGCGTATAGAGGATCCAGCCGCGTGCGTCGCGGCCGAGCGGATAGGTGACGGTACTGCCGTCGCGCGGGCGGATTTCGTAGGACACGAGGCGCCATGCGCCGACGAGTTGTTCGCGAAGCTGGCTGGCAAGCATGCGGGGGTTCCGGTGAGACGGCGGTGGAGCGCGTGCCGTCGTGTTGACGGGCCGCCGGGCGGCGGGCCGGGAGGGCCGGGAATACGCCGTCGGGGCGGTGCGGTCGGCAGTTTCTCCGACACCTGCTAAAATACACGGTTTTCCGTCGATTTCTCTCTTACGGGACCTGCCGTGCTTTCTACTGCCAACATCACGATGCAATTCGGGCCGAAGCCCTTGTTCGAGAATATCTCGGTCAAATTCGGCGAGGGCAACCGCTACGGTCTGATCGGCGCGAACGGCTGTGGCAAGTCGACCTTCATGAAGATCCTCGGCGGCGACCTCGAGCCGAGCGCCGGCAACGTCGCGCTGGAGCCGAACGTGCGCCTGGGCAAGTTGCGCCAGGACCAGTTCGCGTATGAAGACGTGCGCGTGCTCGACGTCGTGATGATGGGCCACACCGAGATGTGGGCCGCGATGACCGAGCGCGACGCGATCTACGCGAACCCGGAAGCCACCGACGACGACTACATGCACGCAGCCGAACTCGAAGGCAAGTTCGCCGAATACGGCGGCTACGACGCCGAGGCGCGCGCGGGCGCGCTGCTGCTCGGCATCGGCATCGAGGAGAAATTCCACAACGGCACGATGAGCGACGTCGCACCGGGCTGGAAGCTGCGCGTGCTGCTCGCGCAGGCGCTGTTCTCGAAGCCGGACGTGCTGCTGCTCGACGAACCGACCAACAACCTCGACATCAACTCGATCCGTTGGCTCGAGCACACGCTCAACGAGTACAACTCGACGATGATCATCATCTCGCACGATCGTCACTTCCTGAACTCGGTGTGCACGCACATGGCCGACATGGACTACGGCACGCTGAAGGTCTGGCCGGGCAACTACGACGACTACATGCTCGCATCGGCACAGGCGCGCGAGCGCCAGGCCGCGGCGAACGCGCGTGCGAAGGAGCGCGTGGCCGAGCTGCAGGACTTCGTGCGCCGCTTCTCGGCGAACAAGTCGAAGGCCCGTCAGGCAACGAGCCGCGCGAAGCAGATCGACAAGATCAAGATCGAGGAATTCAAGCCGTCGTCGCGTCAGAACCCGTTCATCCGCTTCGAGTTCGAGAAGAAGCTGCACAACGTCGCGGTGGTCGCGGAAGACATCACGAAGAAGTACGAGCGCACGATCTTCCAGAACTTCAACCTGTCGGTGCAGCCGGGCGAGCGGATCGCGATCATCGGCGAGAACGGCGCGGGCAAGACGACGCTGCTGCGTTCGCTGCTCGGCGCGCTCCCGCTCGAGCACGGCACTGTGAAGTGGTCCGAGAACGCGAATGTCGGCTACATGCCGCAGGACACGTACGAGGAGTTCCCGAACGACATCACGCTGATGGACTGGATCGACCAGTACCGCAAGGACGGCGACGACGAAACGATGGTGCGCGGCACGCTGGGCCGCCTGCTGTTCTCGTCGGACGACATCAAGAAGTCGGTGAAGGTGCTGTCGGGCGGCGAGAAGGGCCGGATGATCTGGGGCAAGCTGATGCTCGGCCGCCACAACGTGCTGCTGATGGACGAGCCGACCAACCACATGGACATGGAATCGATCGAGTCGCTGCAGATCGCGCTCGAGCAGTTCGAAGGCACGCTGATCTTCGTGTCGCACGACCGCGAATTCGTGAGCGGGCTGGCGAACCGGATCATCGAAGTGCGCACGGACGGCACGCTGTTCGACTTCGGCGGGAATTACGAGGAGTTCCTGACGAGCCAGGGGCAGGAATAAGTGTCCTGAGCGTTCCTCCGGCCAAGGGTCGCGGCTGGGCAGGCAAGCAGTACCTCCAGCCGTCCCCACGGAGCGAACCGCCGGAAGTAAATCGAGCCCGCATCGACAGCGTTGTCGATGCGGGCTTTTTTCATTTCCGCTTGCCGCGCAACCCGGCAGCGTGTCTCATTCCGGTTTCCTCCCATCAATAGACTTCGGGTAAATTACCCACCGAACGCCAATCATCATTCCCCATTTCGACCCGGAGCCGCCCCCGATGCCGGACCATCCTCTCCCGCTCGACCTGTCCGGCCTTGCGCAAAGCCTGTACGCGCAGGGCACCGAGGAGGGCATCCTGTCGCGCCTGATGGAGCGGATCACGCCGGTCAACCGGTTCTGCGTCGATATCGGCGCCAGCGACGGCCTGCGCAACAGCAACACCGCCCGGTTGTTGCGCGAACAGGACTGGGCCGGCGTGCTGGTGGAAGGCAGCGCGTACCGGTTCGGCAAGCTGGCCGCGCACTACGCGGGTGCAGCGCGCATCCGCCTGCATCACGACCGCGTCCAGCCCGACACGGTCGATCATCTGCTCGCCGACGCGAACACGCCGACCGACTTCGACCTGCTGTCGATCGATATCGACGGCAACGACTACTGGGTCTGGCGTGGCCTGCAGGCGTTCAAGCCGCGCATCGTCGTGATCGAATACAACCCGTACTACACGCCGCCCGAGCGTTGGGTCATGTGCTTCAACCCGGATCACGAATGGGACGGCTCGACCTATTACGGCGCGAGCCTCGAATCGCTCGTGCACCTCGGCAGGCAGAAGGGTTATGAACTCGTCTGCTGCGACGACATGGGCAACAACGCATTCTTCGTGCGTCAGGACCTGTATCCGCTGCTCGGCATCGCGAACAACGATCCTTCGGTGCTGTTCCGGCCCGCGATGTACAAGCTGCGCTATGTCGGACACAACACGTTCCTGACCGGTCATCCGTATCGGCACGGGCCGGCCGAGCACATCTGAATGGGCCCGCTCTCCGCGACCTTCGACGAGATCCTGGAAGCCTGCGCGCTCGGCCGTAGCGGGCCGCCGCGCCAGGTCAGCGAACGCGTGTGGCACCTGCCGACCGATGACGGCGGCGTGGCGGTCAAGCTCTACGCGGCCGGGCATCAGGCGCGTGCGGCCAGGGAAGCCGCGGTGCTCGCGCACTTCGAGACGCACGGCGATGCACGTTTCCATGTGCAGGCGCTGAAACGCACGGCAGCCGGCGCACCGCTGTGGACGGGGGCGAACGCCCACGCGATGCTTACCCGCTGGGAACCCGGGCAGTTCAGAACCTACGACACGTTTTCGCCGGCCGAATGGGATGCGCTGGGCGCGAGCCTGGCCGCGTTGCATCTAAGTCTCGAACGGCTTCAGCTGCCGTCGCTCGACACGATCCGGGCGCGGTTGATCGCGATCGACGCGGATGCGGTGCGGCGCAGTCTGCTCGATGCGCTGAATCACGCACGCTCGAACGAGAACGCCGCGAACCTGCGCCGCTACGTCGATCTCGCGCTGCGCATGCTCGACCGCTACTATCCGGGCAGCATCGACGCGTTTCCCGCCGACGATCCGCAGCACCCGATCCACAACGACTACAACCAGTTCAACTATCTGTTCACGGGCACGCTGCCGCCGCTGATCCTCGACTGGGAAGCGACGATCGGCGCGCCGCGCGAATACGAACTGGTGCGTTGCCTGAATCATTTGCCGCTGGAAGCGCCGCAGCTGGCGGAAGCGTTCGTGCGCGCATACCGGCGGGTGCGGCCGGTGGATCCCGCACGCATTGCCTGGGCGGTCGATGCCGCATGCCTGCAGCACGCGCTGAAGCTCTGGATCGTCCAAGGCTGGCTCGACGATCCGTCGCGTTTCGCGTCGCATCTGAGCGGCGCGGTGACGATGGCATCCGCGATGGTGGATGCCCGCGACCGCCTGGTCGATTTCTTTTCCCGTTGCATCGAAGCAGGACGCTGAAGTGAATTCGAACCTGAACCGGATGTCGCCTTCGACGTCGCCGCCGGGCGAGCGGCAGCACGTATTTCCGCCGCCGCTGGATCGCGACTACCGTGTCGAGGACGGGCGTGTCCTGACGCGCTCGATGGAAGCGCATATCGTCGACCACTGCAACCTGACGTGCGCGGAATGCTGCTCGCTGTCGCCGCTTCTGCCCGAATGGTACGCGAGCCCTGCATCGCTCGAGGCCGACCTGCGCCGTGCGGCGAAGGTGCTGCGCCCGCGCATGTTCAAGCTGGTCGGCGGCGAACCGCTGCTGCATCCGGCGCTCGTCGAGCTCGTCGGGCGCGTGCGCGCCACGGGTATCGCGCCCGTGATCTCCGTCACGACGAATGGCCTGAAGCTCGGCGAGATGACGGACGCGTTCTGGCAGGCGGTGGACGCGCTGACGATCTCGCGCTATCCGAAGCCGTCGCTTTCGGCCGACCTGGTCGCGCACATCGAGCACCAGGCCGCGCGCTTCGACGTGCGCCTGAACTGGAAGGTGCAGGACGTGTTCACGACGATGAACCGTGCACAGCCCGGCACCGACCGGGACGCCGCGCAGCGCCTTTATCACGATTGCTGGATTCGCGAGCGCTGCCATATGATTCGCGACGGCATGTTCTACACGTGCACGCGTCCGGCGCATTTCCACACGCTCTACAAGGGCGAGAAGGATTTTCGATCCGACGGCCTGCCGCTGCGCGACGACGCGGGCATGCTCGACGCGATGCTCGCCTATCTGCAACGCGAGGCGCCGCTCGAAGCGTGCCTGCATTGCCAGGGCGGCAGCGCGCCGGTGGCGCCGCATCGCATCCTCAAACGCATTGAAGTGGACTCCTTGAAGGCTCGTTATCCATGATCGTCGGCACGCGCGACCTGTTCGGCTTCGACCGGCTTCACTACCATCCGCGCAGCGGCACGGCGGCGTCCGGCATCCGGGCCGTCCTGCGCGCGTCGGCGCAACCGGCCGGCGAGCCGGACGCGGCGGCCATCGCGGGCTACCTGAGCGGCGAGCGTCTGGTCGGCCGCACCGTGCTGCGCGACGTGCGCGCGGTGCCGCCCGGCCATGCGCTGATCCGTTCGCCGCAAGGGCTGGCCGTTCAGCCGGTACCCGGGCGGCCGCAGCACGCGGATCTGGAAACCGTGCTGCGCGCGTCGCTGCAACGTGCGCTCGACAGCGGCAAGCGCGTTGCGCTGGCGTTGAGCGGCGGGCTCGATTCGGCATTGCTGCTTGCGCTGCTGCGCGAACTCGGCGCGCAGCGGCACGTGACGTCCTACATCCTCGTGACCGACATGCCGGACTATTGCGAACGCGATGCGGCACTCGAACTGGCCGGACAGATGCAGGCGAACGTGAAGCTCGTGCGCGTGAACGAGGCGGATTTCGTCGCGGCGCTGCCGAGAACGACCCATGCGGTCGAGGAGCCGATGTTCAACCTGCATCCGGTCGCGAAGCTGCTGCTGGCAGAGGCGATGGCCGCGGACGGCGTCGAGGTGGCCATCACCGGCGACGGCGCGGACCAGGTGCTGCGCCGCGACCAGTCGGCCAACTATCTGCCGCTGTGCCATGCGTTGTTCGATGCGGCGTCGGTCGACCTGCATCCGCCGTTCGTCGACGATGCCGTCGTTGCGCATCTGACCAGCATCGCACCCGATCCGGACAAGCAATGCCTGCGCGATCTCGGTGCGCGCCTGAACCTGCCGGACCGGCTCGTGCATGGCCCCAAGCGCGGGCGGCTCGCCCCGGCGATGGATCTCGCGACGCTGCTCGATCGCGACCGCACGCGCGCGCTGGCCGACACGCTCGATCTGGACGCGCCCACGCTGCAAACGGACAACGAACGCGTGCTGTGGACGACGCTGTCGCTGATCCTCGATCATTTCAACCGCCTCGACACTTCCCTCGATGCCGCGCATCGCCCAACCTGAGCCACTCATGAAACGCATCCTGTTCTGCGTGGTGCCCGAGAAAGGGCACGTCAATCCGTGCATCGGCCCGGCCCAGCACCTGCGCGCCGCCGGTTGCGACGTCGCGTTCTATGCGCCGGCCGACATCAGCGCCCAGCTCGACGGCGCCGGCGGCTTCGCGTTCGTCGGGCCGCGCGAGACACCCGAGCGTCACGACCTGTCGCGCGGTGCGAGCTTCGCCGCGAACATCCGCGACGCGGACTGGCTGCGGCACTGGATCCGCACGCTGCTGATCGACCTGGCGCCCGCACAGGTGGACGGCATCCGCGCGGTGCTGCGCGACTGGCGGCCCGACGTGGTCGTGATCGATCCGCTGCTCTATGCGGCGGCGATCGCCGCCGAGCTGGAGGGGCTGCCGTGGGTGGCGATGTCGAATTCGCTGAATCCGGTGCTGCCGGACGATCTCGACTCCGAATTGCTGCGCACGGTGCGATGGCTGGCGCCGGAACGCACCCGGCTGTTCGCGCGTTACGGGCTCGATGCGCGCTTTCGCGGTTGCGACATCCTGTCGCCGCACCTGACGCTCGCGTTCACGACCGACGCGCTGGTCGGCGCGCCGCCGCCCGGTGTCGAGCTGGTCGGCCCCGCGCTGCCGTCCGGCCCGCGTGGCGACGAGACGCCGTTCCCGTGGGAGCGCCTCGATGCCGATCGTCCGCTCGTCTACATGTCGCTCGGCAGCCAGCTTTATTACCATCCCGATGTGTTCGCGAAAGTCATCGAGGCGGCGCGCGCGACGCCGGCGCAACTGGTGTTGTCGGTGGGCGAGCTGGTCGATGCGAATCTGCTGCCGGCCGACGACGCGCGCGTCATCGCAGTGCGTTACGTGCCGCAACTGGCGCTGCTGCGACGCACGCACGCGTTCGTGAGCCATGGTGGCGCGAATTCGGTGATGGAATCGCTTGCATGCGGCGTGCCGATGTTGCTGTCGCCGTTCTGCAACGACCAGTTTCATTCGGCGCACTTCGTCGAGCGGGCCGGCGCGGGGCGCGTGCTGGATCTGCAGCACGCCGGCGTGGCCGACATTGCCGATGCGCTCGCGTGCCTGTTGCGCCCCGGTTCGTTGCGCGAGCAGGCGGCGCGGATCCGTGCGAGCTACGCGCGTGACGGCTCGGCGGAGGCCGCGCGCCTGATCAGCGAACTCGCTTCAGGAAGCCGCCTGGCGACAGCGTCATGAGTACGCGGTCTTCGATGTCGTAGTCGACCTCGAACCGGTCGTCGCGGCCGAGATAGTCGCGCACGGCGGTGGCCGGGTTGTTGCCTTTGCCGTACGGCTTGCCGTCGAACATCGACGCGGGCAGGTATTCCATCACGGTATCCATCACGATCGCGTAACTGCCCGGCGTCACGAGCGGCGCATAGCATTCGAGTTCGCGCAGCACGTGCGCATGGGTATGCGTGAGGTCGAGGATCGCCATCACGCGCGCATCCTGGGGAATCTGCGCGCGTACCGATGCGAGCGTGTCGGCCGCGCACGACTCGCCTTCGATCAGCACCATGCGATCGGCGAGCCGATGCGACTGCAGGCGCTGCCTGACGTCGTCGCGCAGGCGCGGCTCGATCGCGACGACACGGCCGCGATCGCCGTTCAGCGCCAGCATCGACGCGGAGAACACGACGCCGCCGCCCGCCGCGATGCCGGTCTGCACGATGCAGTCGGGACGCTCGCGCCAGATCAGTTCCTGGAGCGCGAGCATGTCGCCGGGCAAGTGGAAGAAGCGCTCGCCGAGCCAGCGCGTCTGGAACAGGTGGTCGAATTCGGCGGCGCGCGTCAGCCATTCGATGTTGATGTCCCGCATGCGGGCCGAAGGACGCTCTGACATGGTCAATGCAACGAGTAGGAGTGACGTGAAAACGCTGGAACCGTGGCTTCACCGGTATTGGAACATCGGGCCTGCACGCATGCAGGCGCTGGCGTCGGGCCATACTAACAAAACGTATCTCGTCGAGTGCGACGCGGGGCGCGCGGTGCTGCGCGTGTCGTGGTCCGGCAAGCCGGTCGGGCAGGTGGATCGCGAGGCGGCGATACTCGGTCATCTCGGTGAGACGCGGGCGGCGCCGACGCTGCCGGCGCTGCCGCGCCTGCGGCCGACCGTCGACGCGCAATCCGGCGTGCGACTGCCTGACGGAAGCTGGCTGCATCTGTTCGAGCATATCGACGGCAGCCCCGGCCTGCCGGCCGAAGCGGAGGCGGGCGCGATCGACGCGATGCGTGCGCTCGCGCATCTGCATGCGGCGCTGGCGGCGATCCCCGTGACCGAATCGGCGCCGCTGGCCTGGCTGTCGGCGCGGCACGCACGCGTAGCCGCGCGTGCCGCGCCGCCGTTGCCGGGGGACCTGGGCGACCGGTACGGGACGATGATCCGTCGGATCGACGCGCATCTCGACGCTGCCGCACGCTGGCTGACGGGGACGGTGCACTGGCTGCACGGCGACTATCACGCGGGCAACCTGCTGTACGTAGGGGGCGCCGTGAACGGCGTGCTCGATTTCGACGACGTCGGGCAGGGCGCGCAGTGGCTCGAAGCGGCCTTTGCGCTGTTTGCGCTGTCGCGCGATGCGGGCCGGGACGATCGCTTCGTATTCGACCCGCGCCGCTGGGATGCCGGCCTGCAGGCCTATGCGGCTACGCGGCCCGATGCCGTGCCTGACTGGATGCATGACCACCGCGACGCGCTGATGGCCCTGTTCTGCGCGGACCAGACGCTGATTCACCTGGAAGCCGCGCAGCGCGGCCTGTGGGTGCCGGGGCCCGGCATCGGTTTTCTCGGCGGCTGGCGGCAGTTGCTGGATGGCGCTGCGCCCTGACGCCGGCCGGATGCCGCGTCAGCGCGGCCGATTCAGGAACAGGCGCACGGCTTCGACCGTGTTGGGCCGCGCCTCGCCGTGCCGCGATCCGTCGTGCATGCAGAACAGCACGTCGCGCTGCCGTGACGTGCTGGCGTCGACATGGGCGCACATCGCGTCGAATAGCGCCTGCGGCGACGGCGCCGGCCGCTGCCAGTCGTCGAGGATCGCGGTCCAGCCGGTGTGTTCGCGTTGCAGCCGTGCGAGCACGCGGGCGCGACTGTCCTGCGGCATCAGTCCATAAGGCAGGCGCAGCGGGATCGCATCCGGCGCGGGCACGCGTGCCTCGCGGTAGGCATCGCGGATCAGCGCGTCGGTCGTCTCGATCTCGTCGATCAACGCGTCGTCCGACAGCGTGCCCGGCGTCGCATGCGAACGGGTGTGATTGCCGAGCCGGTGGCCTTCGCGCGCCATGCGTGCGGCCACATCGAGCGCGCCTGCCAGATTCCGGCCGAGCAGGAAGAAGGTCGCGCGGCACGACGCGGCGTGCAGGACGTCGAGCAGGAGGGGCGTCGACGGGCCGGGGCCGTCATCGAAACTGAGGCAAATGGGCATCGCAGGTGGGTGCGCCGTTCAGGGTGTACCGGGGGAACGATAGCGCAAGTCGCGACGAGCGGCAGCCGGCGACCGGCTACTCGCGCGGCTCAATGGCCAATGGACAGGTGCCGACCCGACGCAAGCGCGTACCGGTCCACTCGTAGAAGAACCGGGCCGCCTTCGCGTCGTTGTAGTCGCAGTCGTCGTTGAAGCAACCCGCGACGATCAGCAGCGTACTGCCGGGCCGGAAATCGACGCGCTCCTCGTCGTTGCCCATCACGCCTGCGATGGCCTGTACGCCGGGCATCGTGTACGTCGCACCCGTGTACTTGTCGACGATCGCGAAATTGCGGCAATCCGTTCCGCAACCCCAGGTCGCGACGCGGTAGTGGCCGGCAAAGTTGGCCGGCTGCGTGAATTCGTCGCGAATGACGGTGCGGTAGAGGCGGGCTTCCCGGGTGGTCAGGCGTGGTGCCGCGGCCGGCTTGCGCGGTGCGCTTGCGGCGGGTGCCGGATAGCGCTCGAACGACGGCGAAGGGCATGCGGCGGCGGCCGTGGCCGTGGCCGCGCCGGCGGTGCTGGCGCCGCAACCGAGCGCGGCCGCTGCGCCGGCGAACAGCAGAAATCGATGGGCAAGCGTCACGCGAGCGTCCTTCATGTTCGGGATCGAGAGCGGGCCGGAGGGTCCGGGCGGCCGGCGACGACGATTCTATGACGCTTCGCGCGCGCGGGCGACCCGGGCGGCCGATCGCGCGCGGATGCAACACCGGCATGTCCGCACGCGGCGCGCCGTCAAGCTTTGTCAAATCGTGGCGATATCACGATGCCTGACGTTTCAGGCCGCCTCCGAAGGCTGTCATGCACGGGTTGATTGAGTATCCTTGGATTCGATTCGCGGTACTCACGCAGTCACAACCGGGAGGCTTCACATGAATGCACGTCTATACCGCGCGACCATTGCCGGTGCGCTGATCGGGTTGCTCGCGCCGTTTTCGGTGGCGCATGCGCAGCTGGGCGATGTCCTGAAGCAGGTCGGCGGCGGGGGCGATTCGGGCGGCAGCGCGGGCGGTGCGCTCGGCAACCTCGGCGGCATCGGCGGCGCGTTGACGGGCGGCGGCGGTTCGTCGCTGATGCCGGGCAGCACCGGCAACGTCGCGGGCCTGCTGCAGTTCTGCATCCAGAACAACTATCTCGGCGGGGCATCCGGCGGTGCGTCGTCGGTGAAGGACGCGCTGATGGGCAAGCTCGGCGGCAACGCGTCGTCCGACAGCGGCTATACCAGCGGCGTGAGCGGTGTTCTCGACGCCGGCAATGGCAGCAAGCTCGACCTGAGCGGCGGCGGACTGAAGCAGCAGGTGACCAGGCAGATCTGCGACAAGGTGCTGACGCAGGCGAAATCGCTGCTGTAAGCGCGCATCGCGGGTCGGGGGCGGTGCGCGACGTACCGCCCCCGTCAGTCTTTCCGGCTGACATTCCCGTCAACGAAAGGAGCGCGGCGCCGCGCGTGCCGTCCCGATCGTCAATCGGCCAGCCGCTTGTCGGCGAGCGCCTTGCAGCAGTCTTCGTAGACCCATTGCACGAGTTTCGCCCGATAGTCGAGGTCGTCGGTATCGACGATTTCCTCGACCGCGTCGCGCGCCCACGACGCATCGACGAACCCGGCGTGCCGCTTGGCGATGTCCTGCGCGAGCGCCGCGAGCTTGGCGATCGCGAGCCAGTCGGCCTGACGGTGATGGCGGTCGAGCCAGCGGTGCGCGGCCTGGACCTGGAACGTGGCGTCCGGCCACGATTCGTTGAGGTAAAACGCGCCGAGGTTGCCGCAGGTGAGCCAGCAAAGCAGCTCGAGGCGGTCTTGCGAGCCGAGGGTATGGGGTGCGTCGGACATGGCAGCGCTCACGAAATACGTCGATTCCGGGCGGCGCCGGTTGCAACGGGCCGGTGCCGATAGTAAAAACATAGCACGATGCGGGCCCGCCCGCGCACCCGGGCGGATGCTGACATGGCGGTGGCGAAACGGACGCTGCGCCGGCGCGGATGGCCGATGGCGGAATGAGGGGGCGGCGGGAACGAAAAGTGCGCGAGAGCGTGGGGAACGACGCGGGAAGATGCGGCCGGTGAGCGGCCAGGAAGCGACCAGGAAGCGGCCGCTTGCGCCGCGAAGCGGGCCCGTTGCCGGGCCCCCGCAGCCCGGCGCGCGGGCTGGCGGATGCGCGGGTTCAGTTCGCCGTGTGCGTGGCGCGCGCGATCGAGCGGATGCTGCGCTCGACGCGGATCAGGATGATCAGCACCGCGAGCGACACGAACGAATACAGCGCGACGAGCGCGGCGACACCGGCGAAGCGCGCGGTCTGGCCGTTCTCGGCAGCCGTTTCTTCCGCGGCCTTCTTCTCGTTGTCGATCGCCGTCCGGCGTGCGTCGTAGCGCTCGGAGAAGTCGCGCATGACCGCCGACACGACGTCGGTGTACGCCTGCTCGCGCGCATATTCGTCGCCGTGCGCGGTGACCTTCTTCTTGACGCTTGCCGCGACGTCCGCGCGTGACAGCACCTTGTCGAGATACGCGATCTGCTGTTCGTAGTACGCGACGTCCGGATGGTCGTCGTCGTCGAGCACGCGCTGGAACGACGGTTCGTACGCGTCGCGATCGACCGCGTAGTCCGGCGACAGGGCCGCCCGGCCGTGCTTCTGCACGATGCCCGACAGTTGTGTCGACAGGCGCAGCGCGGGCGACGCGTTGTCGTCCTTCGCTGCCGCGCCGTCGGCGGCCGGCGTGGCCTTGGGGGTTGCGCCGTTCTCCCACGCGAACGATGCAGGATCGACCTGGATGGCCGAATCGACCTTCGGCGGTTTCGACAGGCGCGCATCGAGTGCGATCGCGCCGAATATGACCCCGCCGATCAGGACCGCGGTCGCGAACAACAGCACGATCACGCGCAATACCTGAAGATAGCCGCCCTCGATTTTGGTCAGGATGCTCAAGGCATTCTCCTTTCTTATGATGAATGAGGCGCCGAGGCTAAAGACCTTTCCAATAGCTGTCAATCGTCACACCGGCCGGCCGAAACGCTCGCTAGAATGTCGGCTTTCCTGGAGGCGGAAAACGATGAAAATCTACGACCAGTTCTATATCGACGGCGCGTGGCGCAAGCCGGCCGGCACCGGCACGATCGACGTGATCGACTCGGGCACCGAAGCCGTGATCGGCCGGATTCCGGAAGGCGTCGCGTCCGACGCGCAGGACGCGATCCGCGCGGCGCGCGCGGCCTTCGACGCGTGGGCGGCCACGCCGGCCTCGACGCGCGCGGGCTACCTGCGCAAGATCGTCGAGCATCTGCAGGCGCGCAGCGAGGAGCTCGCGCAGTCGATCACCGGCGAAGTCGGGATGCCGATCAAGCTGTCGCGCGCGATCCAGGTCGGCGGCCCGATCTACAACTGGAAGGCGTACGCGAAGCTTGCCGAGTCGTTCGAGTTCGAGGCACAGGTCGGCAACTCGCTCGTCGTGCGCGAGCCGGTGGGTGTCGTCGCGGCGATCACGCCGTGGAACTACCCGCTCAACCAGGTGACGCTGAAGGTCGCGCCGGCGCTCGCGGCCGGCTGCACGGTCGTCCTGAAGCCGTCCGAGGTCGCACCGCTCAACGCGTTCATGCTTGCCGAAGCGATTCACGAAGCCGGGCTGCCGGCCGGCGTGTTCAACCTCGTGTGCGGCTACGGCCCCGTGGTCGGCGAGGTGCTGGCCACCGATCCGGACGTCGACATGGTGTCGTTCACGGGCTCGACGCGCGCCGGCAAGCGCGTCGCCGAGCTGGCGGCCGCGGGCGTCAAGCGCGTTGCGCTCGAGCTGGGCGGCAAGTCGGCGTCGGTGATCCTCGACGATGCCGATTTCGCGACGGCGGTGAAGGGCACGGTCAACGCGTGCTACCTGAACGCGGGGCAGACCTGCTCGGCGCACACGCGCATGCTGGTTCCGGAAGCGCGCTACGACGAAGCGCGCGAGATCGCGAAGGCCGCGGCCGAATCGTACGTCGCGGGCGACCCGCGGCAGGATGCGACGCGTCTCGGCGCGCTTGCGTCGGCCGTGCAGCAGCAGCGCGTGCAGGACTACATCCAGCGCGGGATCGACGAAGGCGCTGAACTCGTGACGGGCGGCACGGGCCTGCCGGAAGGGCTCACGAAGGGCTTCTTCGTGAAGCCGACCGTGTTCGGCCGCGTCGATCCGAAATCGACGATCGCGCAGGAAGAAATCTTCGGGCCGGTGCTGTCGATCATCACGTATCGCGATGAGGACGAGGCCGTGCGGATCGCGAACGATTCGCCGTACGGGCTCGGTGGCGCGGTGTGGGCCGGCAGCGACGAACGCGCAATGGGCATCGCGCGCCGTATCCGCACCGGGCAGGTGGACATCAACGGCGGCACGTGGAACGGCGCCGCGCCGTTCGGCGGCTACAAGCAGTCGGGGCATGGCCGCGAGAACGGCGTGTACGGGCTCGAGGAATATCTCGAGTACAAGTCGATGCAGCTCAAGCCCGCGAAGCCTGCCTGAGCGCTTCGCACCGCACGAACCGGAAACGGCACGCTGGTGCCGTTTTTTTATTGACGGTCGTCAAGGTGCGCGGCGGTGGATCGTCGATCATCGCGGTTCCGATGTTCCGACGAGGTTTCAGATGACCGTACGCACTTCCTTTCCGCCGCTGACGATCCGCGGCCGCACCTTGCTGCCTGTCGTGCAGGGCGGCATGGGTGTCGGCATTTCCGCGCACCGGCTGGCGGGCAGCGTCGCGCGCGAAGGCGCGGTCGGCACGATCGCGAGCATCGACCTGCGTCACCATCATGCGGACCTGCTCGCGCGTTGCCGCGCGCAACCCGATCGCGCGACGCTCGAGGCCGCGAACCTCGAGGCGCTCGCCCGCGAGATCCGTCTTGCGAAGACCTACAGCGAAGGACGCGGGATGATCGCGGTCAACGTGATGAAGGCCGTGAGCGCGCATGCGGACTACGTGCGGGTCGCATGCGACGAGGGCGCGGATGCGATCGTGATGGGCGCGGGCCTGCCGCTCGACCTGCCCGATCTCACGCAAGGACACGACATCGCGCTGATCCCGATCCTGTCGGACAGCCGCGGGATCGCGCTCGTGCTGAAGAAGTGGATGAAGAAGGGGCGCCTGCCCGACGCGATCGTGATCGAGCATCCGGCGCATGCGGGCGGCCATCTCGGCGTCACGCAGATCGACGACATGCACGACCGCCGTTTCGATTTCGCACGCGTGCTCGACGAGACCGCGCAGGTGATGGCATCGCTCGGCATCGAACGCGAAACGATCCCGCTGATCGTTGCGGGCGGGATCAACAGTCACGACACGGTGCGCGCGGCGCTCGAGGCCGGCGCGAACGGCGTGCAGGTCGGCACGCCGTTCGCGGTGACGGAAGAGGGCGATGCGCATCCGCACTTCAAGCGCGTGCTGGCCGATGCGACGCCCGACGACATCGTCGAATTCGTCAGCGTGACGGGGCTGCCCGCGCGCGCGGTGAAGACGCCGTGGCTCGATCGTTACCTGCGCAACGAGACGCGCATCCGCAGCAAGCTCGGCGCGCTGAAGCAGCGCTGCCCGACCGCGCTCGAATGCCTGAGCGTATGCGGCTTGCGCGACGGCATCGAGAAGTTCGGCCATTTCTGCATCGACACGCGGCTGGCGGCGGCGCTGCGCGGCGACGTCGCGAACGGGCTGTTCTTCCGCGGCCGTGAAGCGTTGCCGTTCGGCCCTGCGATTCGCAGCGTGCGCGACCTGCTCGACCTGCTGCTGACGGGCTGTGCGACCGAGCCTGCGGCAAACCGTCCCACGTTTACGCTGGCTTGACGGATATCAAGAACATGAAAAGACCCTACGAGGAGAATGGGAACCATTCTTTGGGGGTCCGTACCATGCTTAAAACGATTCGAACTTGTGTCACCGCTGCCGCCGTTGCGGCCAGTTTCGTCGCGATGCCGTCGCTGTCGCACGCGGCTTCGCCGGGCGAAGGCATCAACCAGGGCGACGTCCTGGTCCGGCTGCGTGCGATCAGCATCCAGCCGAACGAACGCGCGAGCGACACGCTCGGCGCGCTCAACGTCGGCGTGAACAACGCGATCGTGCCCGAGCTCGACTTCACGTACATGATCCGCGACTACCTCGGCGTCGAACTGATTCTCGGCACGTCGCGGCACCAACTGACGTCGAGCCTGGGCAATCTCGGCGGCGTGGGCGTGCTGCCGCCGACACTGCTACTGCAGTATCACTTCAACCATGCCGGCAAGGTGCGTCCGTATTTCGGCGCGGGCGTGAACTACACGTACTTCTACAACAACGGGCTCAATGTCGGCGGGCAAGGCGTGTCGATCAACAAGAGCAGCTTCGGCCCGGCATTGCAGTTCGGCGTGGACGTGCAGTTGACGAAGAAGGTCTTCATGAACGTCGACGTGAAGAAGATCTGGATGAGCACCGATGCGACGCTCGGCGACAAGGGCATCGGCACGCTGCACATCGATCCGCTGATCGTCGGCGTGGGCGTCGGGATGAAGTTCTAGACGCGGCGGGAAACGAACAGAAACAGGAACAGAAACAGAACAGAGTTGGGGTTGGCGGCATGGCGGTCTGCATGCCGCTTTTTTTTGCGCGGCGGATTTACAGCTTGTCGTACTGGAAGCGCATCGCGGTGCCTTCGCGCTGGATGCGCTCCCATACCGCGCGCTTTTCGTCGTCGCTCAGGAACACCCAGTTCGACACTTCGGCCGCCGTGCGGCCGCAGCCCTTGCAGACTTCGTCGAAGAGGGTCGAGCACACGCCGATGCAGGGGCTGTCGGGCAGGTCGTGGAGATTGGAGGCCATCGGAGGGGTTCACGCAGTTGAATCGTCAGCCGCCATTTTAATGCATCGCGGCCGGTCGGTCGGACGGGCGCGGCCGGCATACCGTACCGGTGCAGCGGCGTGACAGTATGGCCGGGTTCGGGCGCAGCCGCCGCACGGCTCGCGTCCGGCCGGCGAACGCGGTTTCGTCGCCGCCTGTCTTTCCCGGTGGACAGCCGCCGATTACCCGATAGAATTCCCCGGGAACGTCTCGCCGCACGGGCCGCCTGACCGGCCGGCAGCGGGATATCTGTTCCGTTTGCGCGACACCGGCATGATTTTTTTGTGACGGGGCGCGAATGATGGTAGTTTTCGGGGTTTTCGAGGGGCGGCGCGCCAGAATGCGCCGCCATGACGAGGCAGACGGCAGCCGGGCAACGTGTCCGGCCGGAGGGAGAACGGGATGAAAGCAAAGGTAGTGGGCCGGTTCGCAGCGCTCGCGCTGTGCGTGGGTGCATCGGCGGCAGCGGCGAAGGATACGCAGCTCAATGTCTATAACTGGTCGGACTACATTGCGAAGGACACGATCCCGAACTTCGAGAAGCAGACGGGCGTCAAGGTTCGCTACGACAACTACGACAGCGACGATACGCTGCAGGCGAAGCTGCTGACGGGCAGCTCGGGCTACGACATCGTCGTGCCGACCAGCAACTACGCCGGCAAGCAGATCGCCGCCGGCATCTTCGCGCCGCTCGACAAGTCGAAGCTGCCGAACCTCAAGTACCTCGATCCGCAGCTGATGGCGCTCGTCGCCGGCGCGGACCCGGGCAACAAGTTCTCGGTGCCCTGGGCGTACGGCACGACCGGTCTCGCGTACAACCTGACGAAGGCGCAGCAGGCGCTCGGCAAGGTGCCGCTCGACAACTGGGACATCCTGTTCAAGCCGGAAAACATCTCGAAGCTGAAGACCTGCGGCGTGTCGGTGCTCGACGCGCCCGACCAGATGTTCGCGGCGACGCTGCACTACATCGGCAAGGATCCGATGAGCACGAACCCGGCCGACTACAAGGCCGCGATGGAAGTGCTGAAGAAGATCCGCCCGTACATCACGCAATTCAACTCGTCGGGCTACATCAACGACCTGGTCGGCGGCGACATCTGCTTCGCGTTCGGCTGGTCGGGCGACGTCGTGATCGCGAAGCATCGCGCGATCGAGGCGAAGAAGTCGTACAAGGTCGAGTACTACATTCCGAAGGGCGGCGCGCCGGTGTGGTTCGACGTGATGGCGATCCCGAAGGACGCGAAGAACAAGGAAGCCGCGCTGGAGTGGATCAACTACATCGAGGATCCGAAGGTGCACGCGGCGATCACGAACGCAGTGTACTACCCGAGCGCCAACGCCGAGGCCCGCAAGTACGTGCGGCCCGACGTCGCGAACGACCCGGCCGTCTATCCGCCGGCCGACGTCGTGAAGACGCTGTTCCTGCTCAAGCCGCTGCCGCCTGAAATCCAGCGCCTGCAGACGCGTCTGTGGACCGAGCTGAAGTCGGGCCGCTGACGCGAGCCGGCGTTCCCAGCAGTCATGAAGCCCCTGGTGCCCCCGGGGGCTTTGTTCGTTCAACGCAGGAGAGATGCAGCACATCATGAATAGCCAGTCGGGTGCGCCGGTCGCGGGCGCACCGTCCTCCGTTTCCTCCTCCGGCGCCGATGCGCGCGCCGAGAACTTTGTCCAGATCGTCGACGTCGTCAAGAAATTCGGCGACACCGAAGCCGTGCGCAGCGTCAACCTGACCGTGCGCCAGGGCGAGCTGTTCGCGCTGCTCGGCAGCTCGGGCTGCGGCAAGTCGACGTTGCTGCGGATGCTCGCGGGCCTCGAGACGGTCACGTCGGGCAAGATCCTGATCGACGGCGAGGACCTCGCGCAGATGCCGCCGTACAAGCGGCCCGTGAACATGATGTTCCAGTCGTATGCGCTGTTCCCGCACATGTCGGTCGAGTCGAACGTCGCGTTCGGCCTCAAGCAGGAAGGCACGCCGAAGGCCGAACTGAAGGAGCGCGTGGCCGCGGCGCTCGAACTCGTGCAGATGAGCAAGTACGCGAAGCGCAAGCCGCACCAGCTGTCCGGCGGCCAGCAGCAGCGCGTCGCGCTCGCGCGCTCGCTGGTCAAGCGCCCGAAGCTGCTGCTGCTCGACGAGCCGATGTCCGCGCTCGACAAGCAGATCCGCCAGCGCACGCAGATCGAGCTCGTCAACATCCTGAACAAGGTCGGCGTCACCTGCATCATGGTCACGCACGACCAGGAAGAAGCGATGACGATGGCCAATCGACTCGCGGTGATGAGCGAAGGCCAGATCGTGCAGATCGGCTCGCCGAACGAAGTGTACGAATACCCGAACAGCCGCTTCTCGGCCGAGTTCATCGGCTCGACGAACCTGTTCGAAGGCGTGACCGTCGAGGACGAACCCGACCACGTGTACATCGAATCGCCGGAGCTGCCGAGCCGGTTGTACGTGAGCCACGGGATCTCGGGCCCGCTCGGGATGCCGGTCACGGTGTCGGTGCGCCCCGAGCGGATCGCGCTCACGCGCAAGCCGCCCGAAGGCGCGTTCAACTGGGCGCGCGGCCGGATCGGCAACGTCGCGTACATGGGCGGCTATTCGCTGTACCACGTGAAGCTCGACGGCGGCAAGACGGTGATCGCGAACGTGTCGAGCCTCGCGATTTCGGAGCTCGACACGCCGTCGCTCGGCGACGAGATCTACGTGCGCTGGAGCGCGACTGCCGGCGTGGTGCTGACGTCATGACCTCGTTCAAGTCCATGCTCTCGTGGCCGGTGCGGCGCTTCAACCTGACGGGCGCCACGGCGGTCGTGGCCGGCCCGTTCACGTGGCTCGTGCTGTTCTTCCTCGTGCCGTTCGTGCTGGTCGTCAAGATCAGTTTCGCGGAGCTGCAGCTCGGCATCCCGCCGTACACGGAGCTTGCGTCGTACGCCGACGGCGTCGTGCACGTCGCGCTGAACCTGTCGCACTACGCGTTCCTGTTCACGGACAGCCTGTATTTCGCGACCTACGTGAACTCGGTGTGGGTGGCCGCGATCACGACGCTGCTGTGCCTGCTGATCGGCTATCCGATGGCGTACTACATCGCGCGCTCGAACCCGGCGACCCGCAACCTGCTGATGATGGGCGTGATGCTGCCGTTCTGGACGTCGTTCCTGATCCGCGTGTACGCGTGGATCGGCATCCTGAAGAACAACGGGCTGCTGAACAACTTCCTGATGTGGATCGGCCTCACGCATACGCCGATCGAGCTGTATCGCACCAACTACGCGGTGTACATCGGGATGGTGTATTCGTACCTGCCGTTCCTCGTGATGCCGCTGTACGCGCACCTGGTGAAGATGGACCTGCGTCTGCTCGAGGCCGCATACGACCTCGGCGCGAAACCGTGGAAGGCGTTCGTGCAGATCACGCTGCCGCTGTCGAAGAACGGGATCATCGCGGGCTGCCTGCTCGTGTTCATCCCGGCGGTGGGCGAGTACGTGATTCCCGAGCTGCTCGGCGGCGCGAACACGCTGATGATCGGCCGCGTGATGTGGAACGAGTTCTTCAACAACGCAGACTGGCCGATGGCGTCGGCCGTGACCTGCGCGATGGTGCTGCTGCTGCTCGTGCCGATGGCGATGTTCCAGCACTTCCAGGCGAAGGAGCAGGGAGGCCGTCGATGAAGCCGAATCGTTACCTGCAGTTCGCGGCGCTGTTTGCCGGCTTCGCGTTCCTGTACATCCCGATCATCAGCCTGATCGTCTATTCGTTCAACGAGTCGAAGCTCGTCACCGTGTGGTCGGGGTTCTCGTTCCGCTGGTACTCGGCGCTCGTCGAGGACGACGAGCTGCTGACGGCCGCGTGGCTGTCGCTGAAGATCGGCGTGCTGACCGCGTTCGCGTCGGTGATCATCGGCACCTGGGCCGGTTTCGTGCTCGCGCGGATGGGGCGTTTTCGCGGTTTCGCGCTGTTCAGCGGGATGATCAACGCGCCGCTCGTGATTCCCGAGGTGATCCAGGGGATCTCGCTGCTGCTGCTGTTCATCGAACTGGCGAAGTGGATCGGCTGGCCGGCCGAGCGCGGCATCTTCACGATCTGGCTCGGCCACGTGATGCTGTGCATCTCGTATGTCGCGATCATCGTGCAGTCGCGCGTGCGCGAGCTGAACCCGTCGCTGGAAGAGGCCGCGCTCGATCTCGGCGCGACGCCGCTGAAGGTGTTCTTCACGATCACGCTGCCGCTGATCTCGCAGGCGCTGATCGCGGGCTGGCTGCTGTCGTTCACGCTGTCGATCGACGACCTCGTGCTGTCGGCGTTCCTGTCGGGCCCCGGCTCGACGACGCTGCCGCTCGTGGTGTTCTCGCGTGTGCGCCTTGGGCTGAACCCGGAGATGAACGCGCTCGCGACGCTGTTCATCGTCGCGGTGACGGCCGGCGTCGTGATCGCGAACTTCGTGATGCTGCGCCAGGAGCGCAAGCGGATGGCGGGGTTCGCGACCTGACGCCTGAATGGCGTCTGCCATGAACAACGCCCGGTGCCGAACGACGAGTCGGGCCGGGCGTTTTGTCTGGCGCGACGGGAGAAAGGAATTGAAGATTCCAGAATTGCTTGGTGCAAGCCTGACTGCCGCGATCGTGGCAGGCTTGTTGATCGGCATTGTGTCCGTCAAGGATTTCGGCGAAGTTTCGATCTTTTTTTCCGCTGTGGCTTTCACGGTTGCATTTCCCGTGGCAATGCTGCTTTCGTATCCGGTCTATCGGGCCAGCACGCTGCTTCCTCGGAGGGCGGTATTGCCGATGCTGGTCATCGTGGGCGGTGCGGCTGGATTGACCGTTCTTGCGGTTCTGACACAGGCAGCCTGGCCGGACATCGCAGGGAACGGAGAAATGGCCCTGCTGTATGCGGCAATCGGAATGATGTGTGCGGTTTCGGCGCTGGGGTATGTCGAGCGATCCGGGATTGCCGGCAGGCTGCGCAAATGGCTCGAAAGGCCGAATTGACGGCCATCCAGCATCTGCCTTGACGACGACGGCGCGTCGCGCCGTTGGCCGGTGGCGCCCGCGATAAAAAACGCCCGGTGCGGACGTCGAGTCGGCCGGGCGTTTTGTCTGGAGGCGCTGCGCGTCGAGCTGCGTCGAGTCGGCGCCGGTCGGTACGCGATTACGCGCCGAACGCCGCCTTCGCCAGCAGCCCCAGCGCGACGCACACGAGCACGGCCGCGAACCCGGCCTGCACGTGCCGCGCGGCGAGGTGGCGCGACGCGCCGCGACCGGCAGCCATGCCGAGCGCGGTCGCGACGGTGAACCACAGCGTCACGTCGAGCGGCGCGCGCGTGCCAGACACGAGCGTCGCGAGCACGCCGCCGGTGCCGACCAGCGCGATCACCATCAGCGACGTCGCGACCACCCCATGCATCGACACGTTCGTGAACTTGCGCAGCATCGGCACGATCACGAAGCCGCCGCCGACGCCGAGCAGCCCCGTCATCAGGCCCGTCATCGCGCCGGTCGACGCCAGCGCGATACCCACGGGCCAGGACCACATCAGCCGGCCCGTATCGGGATTCACGCGGCCGACGCACAGCGGCGACGCATCCGCATCGACCACCGCCTGCCGCAGCGCCTGCCGCAACAGGCGGCCGGCGACGATCAGCATCGTCAGTGCGAACAGCGCGAGCAGCAGGCGCTGCGGCAACACGTGCGCGAGCCGTACGCCGAGCGTGGTCAGCGGCACGCCGGCCACGGCCATCAGCAATGCCGCGCGATAGCGCACGAGCCCGCGGCGGAAGCCTTCGAGCGCGCCGAGCGCCGCGCTGCCGGCCACCGCGACGAGCGCGACGGGCGTGGCCTGCTGCATCGGCCAGCTCATGCCGACGACGAGCGCGGGCACCGCGAGGATGCCGCCGCCGGCGCCGGTCAGGCCGAGCACGGCGCCGACGAAACCGCCCAGTACGAGGGAAATCAGCATGACGTCATCGGGCTCCGGTCAACGCGCGATCGCGGGTTTCGCGAGCCATTCGCGGCCCTTGAGCATCGCCTTCCAGTAGAGCGGCGGCAGCACGCGTTCCTTGAGCAGCCACGCGAGCCGCGACGGGCGCTTGCCGTCGATCAGCCACGCGGGGAAGGTCGGCGCGACCTTGCCGCCGTACAGGAATTCGGCGAGCACGATCTTGCCGCGCTCGACGGTGAGCGGGCACGAGCCGTAGCCGTCGTATGCGGCGTCGCCGTGCGCGCGGCCGAGCGACACGAGCAGGTTGTGTGCGACGACGGGCGCCTGCTTGCGGGCGGCCGCGGCCGTTTTCGCATTGGTCGTGTTGGTGGCGTCGCCGAGCGCATAGATGTCCGGGTACTGCCGATGGCGCAATGTCGCCGGATCGACGTCGATCCAGCCGGCCGCATCGGCGAGCGGGCTCGACCGCACGAAATCGGGCGCCTTCTGCGGCGGCACGACGTGGATCATGTCGAACGAGCGCACCACGGTTTCCTTGCCGCCGTCGGGCAGCGCGCGCGCGAACGTCGCCTGGCGTGCCGGGCCGTCGATCGAGACGAGGTTGTGGCCGAACGACAACGCGATGTCGTAGCTTTTCACGTACTCCATCAGCGCGGGTACGTAGTCGGCGACGCCGAACAGTGCGCCGCCCGCATTCAGGAACTCGACGTTCGCGGCCTCGAGGCGGCCCGCGCGCCGCCAGTGGTCGCACGACAGGTACATCGCTTTCTGCGGTGCGCCTGCGCACTTGATCGGCATCGGCGGCTGCGTGAAGAGTGCGTTGCCGCCGCGGAACGCGCGCACGAGTTCCCACGTGTACGGCGCCAGGTCGTAACGGTAGTTGGACGTGACGCCGTTGCGGCCGAGCGTATCGGCGAGGCCTTCGATCGCGTGCCAGTCGAGCTTGAGCCCCGGGCACACGACGAGCTTGCGATAGCCGATGCGGCGGCAGCCGTCGAGCACGACCGCGTGCGCGTCGGGCTCGAAGCCCGCAACGGCGGCCTGGATCCGGTGCACGCCGCGCGGCAGCACGTCGGTGATCCGGCGTGCGGTGGTCTCGGGCCGGAACACGCCCGCGCCGACCATCGTCCAGCCCGGCTGGTAGTAGTGGACGTCGGCCGGATCGATCACCGCGATGTCGAGCGACGCGTCGCGCGCGAGCAGGCTCGACGCGACTGCGATGCCGGCCGCGCCTGCGCCGACGATCACGATGTCGTGCCGCGCGTCGACGGCCGGTGCCGCCTGCTTGCCGCCTTGCACGACACGCGACGCGAGCGCGTGCAGGTCGTAGCCGGCCGCGGCGGCCGTCGCGACGATGTCGTTCAGCGGGCGCAGGCCGGCTTGCGACAACGCCCACAGCGTGGCCGAACGCATGCCGCTGCGGCAGTACGCGAGCACCGGGCCGTCGAGCGACGCGACGAGTGCGCCGAATTGCGCGGCCTGGTCGTCGGTCACCTTGCCCGTATCGACCGGCAGGTAAAGCACGTCGATGCCGAGCGGCGCGGCGGCCGCGCGGATTTCGGTGACGGTCGGCTGGTCGGCGCCTTCGCCGTCGGGGCGGTTGCAGACGATCGCGCGGATGCCGGCCGCGTGAAGCGCGGGCAGGTCGGCCGCCGCGATCTGCGGCGAGACCGACAGCGCGTCGGTCAGCTTGCGGATGGAGGTCATGTCGGGGGTCTCGGTTGGGGCGCCGGCGCTCAGATCGCGTCGAGCGGGATCTTCAGGTAGCGCACGCCGTTGTCTTCGGGCTCGGGCAGGTGGCCGGCGCGCATGTTGACCTGCACGGACGGCAGCATCAGCACCGGCATGGCGAGCGTGGCGTCGCGCGTGGTGCGCATCGCGACGAAATCGTCCTCGGTCACGCCGTCCTTCACGTGCACGTTCGCGCGGCGCTGCTCGGCCACGGTCGTCACGAACTGCACGTCGCGGCCGCCCGGCTGGTAGTCGTGGCACAGGTACAGGCGCGTGTCGGGCGGCAGCGCGAGCACGCGCGCGATCGAGCGGTACAGCGTGCGCGCGTCGCCGCCCGGGAAGTCGCAGCGGGCCGTGCCGTAGTCGGGCATGAACAGCGTGTCGCCGACGAATGCCGCGCGCTGCGTCGCGTCGTCGACGCAGTAGGTCATGCACGCGGGCGTGTGGCCCGGCGTATGCAGCGCGCGGATCGTCAGCGTGCCGAGCGCGAGCGTGTCGCCGTCGTCGAGCAGCCGGTCGAACTGGCGGCCATCGTGCGCGAAGCCGGGGCCCGCGTTGAACAGCGTGCCGAACACGTGCTGCACGCGGCGCACGTGCGAACCGATCGCGATCCGGCCGCCGACGTGTTTCTTCAGGTACGGCGCGGCCGACAGGTGGTCGGCGTGCACGTGGGTTTCCAGCAGCCAGTGCACGTCCGCGCCGAGTTCGGCGACGCGGGCGATCAGCCGGTCGGCGCTGGTGGTGCGCGTGCGGCCGGATGTCGGGTCGTAGTCGAGCACGCTGTCGATCAGCGCGCATGCGCGGCTCGCGGTATCGAGCACGAGATAGCTGACGGTGTGGGTCGCCGGGTCGAAAAAGCCTTCGACCGACAGTGTGGTGGCATCGCTCACGGGGTGTCCTCGATCGGGTTCTGCATCTGCAATCGCGATCTGTAACTCAAGAAGCGTGCCAGCCTGCATCGCGGCACCGGCCGATCTGCCAGGGATTTGATTCGACTCGGGTTTTCGGCGCAGGCGCGGTGAAGCACGGGCGTCGCCGGCATACGGTTGCCGCTGCGGACTGCCACTTCTGGCAGTGTCGTGGCAGAATTGGCAGTCCGCCTGGCAGTACGCCCGCCCGTTCGTCAGGCATCTCCTTCACCGAGCATCCGCATGAATCCGCACGACACCATCCCGATCGTCCCCGCGCCGCGCCCCGACGTCATGCCCGACGTGCGCGCGCTCGTCGCGTATCTCGAGCAGGATCCGCAGCCGATGATCGTCGTCGATCCCGATTACCGCATCCTCGCGGCGAACGATGCGTACCGGCGCCAGTTCGGCGTCGCGGGCGTCGAGCACGTGGGCCGGCACTGCTTCCAGGTGTCGCATCACTACGACGTGCCGTGCGACCAGGCCGGCGAGCATTGCCCGATGAAGCAGGCGCTCGAGTCGCGCGGGCTGAACCGCGTGCTGCACATCCATCACACGCCGCGCGGCCCCGAGCACGTCGACGTCGAATTGCGGCCGATCTTCGATGCGCACGGCAACGTGATCGCGTACGTCGAGCGGCTGACCACGGTGCGCAGCGCATCCGCGCAGCCGAGTGCGGAAGGGCTCGTCGGCGGCGCCGACGCGTTCAATGCGGCGCTCGGCGCACTGCAGCGCGTCGCGCCGTCGATGCTGCCGGTGCTGCTGCTCGGCGAATCGGGCACCGGCAAGGAACTGTTCGCCCGTGCGCTGCACGAAGCGAGCGATCGTGCGATGGGGCCGTTCGTCGTCGTCGATTGCTCGGGGATCGCCGAGACGCTGTTCGAGAGCGAACTGTTCGGTTACGAGAAGGGCGCGTTCACGGGCGCGAACCAGCGCAAGCCGGGCCTCGTCGAGACCGCGCAGGGCGGCACGCTGTTTCTCGACGAGATCGGCGACGTCCCGCTGCCGATGCAGGTGAAGCTGCTGCGCCTGATCGAGTCGGGCACGTTCCGCCGCGTCGGCGGCGTCGAGGCGCTGCGCGCCGATTTCCGGCTCGTCGCGGCGACGCACAAGCCGCTGCGCGAGATGATCGACGACGGCCGGTTCCGGCAGGATCTCTACTACCGGATCAACGCGTTTCCGATTCCGCTGCCGGCGTTGCGCGAGCGGCGCGGAGACGTCGCGCTACTGGCCGAATCGATCCTGCGGCGAATCGCGAACGCGCGCGCCGGCGCGGGCGAGGCGGGCGCCCGGCCGTTCGCGGCCCGGCCGTTCGTCCTGACCGAACGCGCGCGTGCGTGTCTCGATGCCTACGCGTGGCCGGGCAATATCCGCGAGCTGCGCAACGTGCTCGAACGCGCATGCCTGTTCGCGGACGACGGGACGATCCGGGTCGAACACCTGCCGGCCGAACTGGTCGCCGCATCGGCGGCGCCGCAGGATCGCGCGTCCGATGCGCGCGGCGTGTCGGACGCGGAGCTCGTGCGCATCGCGCGCACGTTCGACGGCACACGCAAGGCGCTCGCCGAGCAGGTCGGGATGAGCGAGCGGACGTTGTACCGGCGGATGAAGGCGCTCGGGCTCGGGGCGCGCGAGCGCTGAACGGGCAGGCGGCTGGCAGAGGCACGCGGCTGTGTCGATAATGGCGCGTTCGATCCCGCTTCCACCTCGCCGATGAAGAGACACTTCCTTTCGCCTAGCCTGTTTCTGGCCGCCACTGCGCTGTGCAACCTGGCGCAGGCCGCCACCGAATACACATGGACCGATGCGGCCGGCGCACATGCGGTGACGCTCGCACGCACCGCGTCCGGCGACGACCTCGAGCTCAAGGTCGCCGCGACGCTCGACGGCCGGCCCGACTGGACCGTGCGCGACTACGTGAAGGCATGCCCGGTCGACGTGATTCTCGACGTCGTGCCCGCGTCGATCGAGATGCGCGACCTGCTCGGCAACGGCCGCAAGCAGTTTCTGTTCGCGTACAGGATCGGCTGCCGCGGCGACGTCAGCGCCGACCAGGTCAAGTACTTCCTGATCGACCAGGGCACGAAGTACGTGCTGCGCGGCGAGGAAACCGTCACGGTCAACGGCAAGTTCATGGACGGCGGCGCGGCGCCCGTGCCGAATGCGGACCTGAAAGCCCGACCCGCGTTTCTGCGCTACATGACGAAGCGCTGGCACGCGATCAGCGTGCACGACTACCGATAGGCGCGCGCCCGGCGCTCGTGACGGCGCGTGCGACTCACGCCTGTCGGGGGTGAGTCGAACCTGTCGAACAATAAGAAATCATGGTGCAACGGCAATAAATTATCGTTTTACGATAATTTTAGACGTACAATCGACGCTCGTTCATTCGTCGTCGAGGACACGTCATGCATTCCGATCGCATCGCCCGTATCAGCCAGCAGATGGCCACCGTCACGCTGTGGTTCATCGTCGGCATGCTGGTGCTCAACGCCGCGTGCTGGGCGTTCCCGTCGCTGAACGCGGCGTCGGGGCCCGGCCTCGTATTCGGCCTCACCGATTCGGTGATCTCGAACCTGCACGTCGATGTCGCCGCGTTCCCGTGGTGGCAGAAGGCGGTCGGCATCCTGCTGTCGAGCGTGCCGCTGATCGCGCTCGCGAACGGCCTGCGTCATCTGCGTGCGCTGTTCCGCACCTACGCGCGCCGCGACTATTTCTCCGCGCAAGCGGCCGGCCATCTCGGCAAGACGGGCCGTGCGATCGGGATGTGGGTGTTGCTGAGCCTGCTGTGCGAACCGCTCCTGAGCGTGTGGGCGACGCTGCGCGAACCGGTCGGCCATCGCGTGGTCAGCATCGGTTTCAGCCTGCCGTACGTGGTCGCGCTGTTCACCGCGGCCTGCATCGCGGTCATCGCGCATATCCTCCGGCAGGCGAGCGAACTCGATGCCGAACATCGGCAGTTCGTCTGAGGCGCGCCATGTCGATCGTGGTCAAGCTCGATGTGATGCTCGCGACGCGCAAGGTCCGCTCGAAGGATCTCGCGGCGGCGGTCGGCATCACCGAACAGAATCTGTCGCTGCTCAAGCAAGGGAAGGTCAAGGGCATCCGTTTCGCGACGCTCGAGGCGATCTGCCGTTATCTCGACTGCCAGCCCGGCGACCTGCTCGCGTTCAGCGATGACGGTGTCGGCGAGCCGGACTGACGCATCGCCCTCGCGGCTTGCCGGCGTGGCGGGGCGGCGCCGGCCGCGCATCGTCGCGCTGGCTGTCGTCGCGTCCGTATCGATTCACCTGCTCGGATGGTTCCTGCTGCAGCGGGCGTCGACGTTGGCCGGCCCGAACGCCGGGGCGCGGCCCCGGCTCGCGCTGCGCGTCGAGCTGATTCCCGCGCGGCCGGTGCCCGTGGCGGGCGTGCCTGACGCGGGGCGAACCGGGCCCGCCGCGAGCGGGCGCGGTGCCGAGGGCGCCGTGTCATCGACGAAACGATCCGCCGCGGTTGTGGTGTCGCGCATGACGACGCGGCCGTCTTCGAATACGGAGGGCGTTTCGCATCGGCAAGGTGAAACGCCTGCCGGTGCAATCGCGACCCGACGTGAACCCCTTCCCGAGCCCGCACCAGGCCCCGATCTCGACTGGCGCCGCGATCTGGACGCGATCGGCTCGCGGCATGCGGCGGCGCGCAGTCCGGCGCAGGCGGCGGTCGGGGCATTGGGCGCGTCGTCCGGCGGCGTGGTCGCGCGCCGTGACAGCGTCGACGCGAGGCTGGCCGACGGCGTGTCGAATGCCCGTCGCACCGACTGCCGTCACGCGTATTCACACGCGGGCCTGCTGGCATTGCCGATGCTCGCGCTGGATGCGGTGCGCGACACGGGCTGCAAATGGTGAAACGGGCGGCACGCGGGAAACCCGCGTGCCGCCCGCACCTTCATGCGCTCAACGCGTTCAGCGCGCGGGCGCAAGCTGCGCCATCGCCTCCCGCACGAAACCGATCAGCGTGTCGTCGATCCACGTATCCTGCGTCAATGCAGGCTCGTTCATCAGCGCCGCGCGGAATTTCGCGTGCGTGGCCGGATCGTGGCCGGCATAGCTGCAGAACAGCTCGAGCCAGCGCTGCGCAAGCGCGCGGCCTTCCGGCGAAGCAGGTCGGGTACCCGCATCGATCGCGTCGCGCACGTCGCCCATCAGTTGCGGCCATTCCATCGCGCGTTCGCCGTAGTGCGCGCGCATGAAGCGGATCTCGTCCGGCGCGAGATACTTCTCGAAGATCCGCATCTTGTTTTCGGAAGACGCACGCAGCACATAGTCGCGCAGCGCGGTCGAAATGCCGATCTTCGACTGCATCGCCGGTTCGTGCTCGTGCATCAGGTTCAGCTTCGCCAGCAGCCGCGGGTCGTTGTTCGTGTCGCGCACGAGCAGCGTCATCCAGCGACTGGCGAGCGCACGGGGGCGTTCGTCCTCGGCGGGTACGCCCGCGTCGTGCAGCGCGCGCACTTCGTCGACGAGTGCGATCCATTCGGCGTCGCCCGCCTGGCTTTTCTGGTACATCGGCAGGCGCGCGAGTTCTTCCTCGGAAAAATACTTGTCGTACACGGTCATCAACTCCAGTGTGGTGAGCCAATCGGCCAGCTCCGGCTCCGTGCCCGCGGCGAGCTGCGCATGCAGGCTCACGAGGCGCTCGCGCAGCTGCGCGGTCTGCGCGAGCTGACGGTCGAGCAGCGCGATCTGCTTCGCGACGAGATCGACGAGTGGGGTGCCAGGCTGGTTCAGGTGGTCGCCGATTTCGGTGAGCGACAGGCCGAAGCGACGCAGCGCCTGGATCTGGTGGAGCCGGGCGATGTCGTGGCGGTCGTACAGCCGGTAGCCGTTGTCGGCGCGCGCCGAAGGCGTCAGCAGACCGATCGCGTGATAGTGATGAAGCGTGCGGACGGTCAGCCCGCTGCGTTTCGCCAGTTCTCCCACTTTCAGTCGCATTCGTTCCTCCGTTCGGTACGCGCACTGGAGTCTCGAACGTTACGCTACGTGAGGGTCAAGCGGAAGATGGGGAGGCGTGCGCGCGGGATTCCGCGCGCACGCGATGGCGGGCCGGCTTATTGCGGTGAAGGCGGTGAAGGCGGCGTGTCGGTGGCGGCAGTATCGGCGGTGGCGGCGCGCGCTTGCTGGCCGATTGCGCCGTCGGCGGCTGTGTCGCCGGCCTTGCCGGACGGCCCGCCCTTGTCGACCGGCGGCGTGCCCATCGCCTGGTAGAGCCGCGCGGTATCCGCGAACCGCGCGCCGGTCGCGCGGATCTCGTCGAGCCGTGCATTGCGATACTGCAGCTCGCTGGCGCGCGCGGCCGACGGCGGCAGCGCGCCGAGCCGCACGCGGGCCGCCGCGTCGTCGTACGCGCCCCGCGCGGACAGCGCGGCGCGCGACGACGCGTCGAGCGCTTCCGCATCGTGCTCGAGCGCCGCGAGCGAATCGGCGACGTTCTGGAACGCGCCGAGCACGGCCTGCTTGTACTGGTCGACGGCGGCCTCGTAAGTCGCCTTCGCCGCGCGGCGCTGGGCGAGCAGCGCGCCGCCGTGGAAGATCGGCTGGCTCAGCGACGCGCCGACGTTCCAGATCGCGCCGGCGCCCGACAGCATCGCCGGCCAGCTGAAGCCGCCTTTGCCCATCGCGGCCGACAACGACAGCTGCGGGAACATCTGCGCGGTCGCGAGGCCGACTTCGGCCGCGGCCGCCTTCAGCCCCGCGTCGGCGGCCTGGATGTCCGGGCGGCTTTGCAGCAGGTCCGACGGCACGACGACGGGCACCTGTTCGGGCAGGTGCAGATCGGCGAGCGTGAGATCGGCCGGCGGCCGGTCGGGCGTGCGGCCGACCAGCACCGCGAGCGCATGGCGGGCCGAGTCGCGCTGCTGGCGCAGCGCGGGCAGGCTCGCCGCGAACGTGTCGGCGCTTTGCCGCGCGTTCAGCGCGTCGCTGCGCGAGGCGGAACCGAGTGCGTAGCGGCGTTCGGCATCGTGCGCCTGGTCGTTGGCGAGGGCGACGAGCCGCTCGGTCGTGTTGATCTGCGCATTCAGCACCGACACCGTGATCGATGCGGTGACGATGTTCGCGGCCAGCGCGCGCCGCGCGGATTCGAGCTGGAACGCGCTGACGTCGACGCGTCGCGCCAGCGCGCGGTTCGCGAAACGCGACGCGCCGAACAGGTCGATCGTGTAGCTCGCCTGCAGCTGGCCGACGAACGTGTCGTACAGCAGCGTCGGCGCGCCGAGCGCGGGGATCGGCACGCCGAGCGCACGCTGGCGCGTGGCCTGTCCGCCCGCGTCGATCGACGGCAGCATCGAGCTGCCGATCTGCCCGCGCAGCTGTTCGCGCGCGGCATCGAGCGAGTGCGATGCCGCACTGAGCGTCGGGCTGTTGCGCAGCCCTTCGTCGACGAGCGCGTTCAGCGCATCGGAGCGGTACTGCTTCCACCAGTCGGGCACCGGCTGTGCGCCGACCTCGAACTGCTGCGCGACGCCTTGCGCGGACACGGTCTGCTGCACTTGCGGCGTGGTGCCGTAGTGCGCGGGCGACGGCATCGCGGGCGGCTCGCCGCTCGGCGCGAACCAGGCGCAGCCCGCGAGCGGGCCGGCGAGGCTCGCGACGGCGAGTGCCCGCACGGCTTTCGTTTTCAGGTTCATCGATCGATCCATGGTCAGGCTCCCGACGGTGCGGCCGGCGTGCTGCCGCCGGGCGGCGGGCCGTTCTGCGGGTCGCGTTCGTCGCGCTTCACGCGGAACCACGTCGCATACAGCGCGGGCAGGTAGAACAGCGTCAGCACGGTCGCGCTCGTGATGCCGCCCATCAGCGCGGTCGCCATCGGCCCGAAGAAGTTCGAGCGCAACAGCGGGATCAGCGCGAGCACGGCGGCCGCGGCCGTCAGCGTGATCGGGCGGAACCGCCGCACGGTCGCGCCGATGATCGCGTCGACGCGGCCGTGGCCGGCGGCGATGTCCTGTTCGATCTGGTCGACGAGGATCACCGAGTTGCGCATGATGATCCCGAACATCGCGATCACGCCGAGCATCGCGACGAAGCCGAACGGCTGGCCGAACATCAGCAGCGTGGCGACCACGCCGATCAGCCCGAGCGGCGCGGTCAGCACGACCATCAGCACGCGCGAGAAGCTCTGCAGCTGGATCATCAGCAGCGTGAACACGGCGATCGCCATCAGCGGCATCTGCGCATTGATCGATTTCTGCGCCTTCGCGCTTTCCTCGACCGAGCCACCGATGTTGATCTGGTAGCCGACCGGCAACTGCGCGCGCAATGCGTTCAGCTTCGCGTCGACCGCATGCGTGACGTCGATGCCCTGCGCGCCGGCGCGTACGTCCGACTGCACGGTGATGGTCGGCTGGCGGTCGCGCTCCCACACGACGCCGTATTCGAGCGTCGGCTTGAAGCGGCCGAGCGAGCCGAGCGGCACCGGGCCGTTCGGGGTCGGCAGCGCGAGGCCGGCGAGCTTCGCGGGGTCGACGCGATCGGCCTTCGGCGCGCGCAGGTCGACCGCGATCAGCTTGTCGCGTTCGCGGTACTGCGTGACGGTCGTGCCGGACAGCGTCATCGCGAGGAAGCTCGAGACGTCCTGCGACGTGACGTTCAGTTCGCGCGCCTTCTTCTGGTCGATCTCGAAGCGCACCGAGCGCTCGGCCGGCTCGTCCCAGTCGAACTGCACGTTGACCGTGCGCGCGTCGCCGCGCATCGTCGCCGCGACCTTCTCGGCGATCGAGCGGACCGTCGCGATGCTGTCGCCGCTCACGCGGAACTGCACCGGGTAGCCGACCGGCGGGCCGTTCTCGAGCCGCGACAGCCGCCAGCGCACGGCCGGGAACTGCTCGCGCAGCGTGGTTTCGAGCCAGGTGGCGAGCTTCTCGCGATCCTTCACCGATTTCGCGGTGATCACGAACTGCGCGAAGTTCGGCAACTGAAGCTGCTGGTCGAGCGGCAGGTAGAAGCGCGGTGCGCCGCTGCCGACGAAGCTCACCGAATGATCGATCTCGGGGCGCTTGTCGATCACTTTCTCGAGGCGCTCGGTCTCGCGCAGCGTCGCCGCGAACGACGCGCCTTCGGGCAGCCGCAGGTCGACGAGCAGCTCGGGGCGATCGGAACTCGGGAAGAACTGCTGCGGCACGAGCGAAAAGCCCATCATTGCCACGACGAACAGGGCGCCCGTGATCAGCAGCACGACGAAGCGCCGCTCGATGCACCAGTCGATCCAGCCGCGCAGGCGGCGGTAGAAGCGCGTGTCGTAGATGTCGTGCTCGTGATCGTCGGGCAGGTGCGCCTCGTGCGCCTGCCGCTTGCGCTCGGGCAGCATGTGGTAGCCGAGCAGCGGAATCAGCACGACGGCCGCGAACCACGACGCGATCAGCGCGATGGCCGACACCTCGAAGATCGAGCGCGTGTATTCGCCGGTGCTCGATTTCGCGAGCGCGATCGGCAGGAAGCCCGACACGGTGACGAGCGTGCCGGTCAGCATCGGGAACGCGGTGCTCGTATAGGCGAACGCGGCGGCGCGTGCGCGGGTGTAGCCCTGTTCGAGCTTCACGGCCATCATCTCGACCGCGATGATCGCGTCGTCGACGAGCAGCCCGAGCGCGAGCACGAGCGTGCCGAGCGACACCTTGTGCAGCCCGATGTCGAACAGGTACATGAAGAGGGCGGTGACCGCGAGCACGACCGGAATCGAGATCACGACCACCATCCCGGTGCGCAGGCCGAGCGACACGAGGCTCACGACCAGCACGATCGCGACCGCTTCGGCGACGGCTTCGAGGAAGTCGTCCACCGAATGCGCGACCGCGTGCGGCATGCTCGACACCTCGACCAGCTTGAGGCCGGCCGGCAGTTGCGCCTGCAGGTCCTTCGATTCGGCGTCGAGCGCCTTGCCGAGCCGGATCACGTCGCCGCCCGGCTGCATCGTCACGCCGATGCCGAGCACGGCCTTGCCGGCCGAACCTGGACCGGCCGCACGCATCTGCGTGACGACCGGGTCGTCGTAGCCGCGCTTCACGGTCGCGAGATCGCCGAGCCGGAACGTGCGGCCGTTGATGCGGATCAGCGTATCGGCGATCGCATTGACGTTGTCGAACTGGCCGCTCGGCCGCACGAACACGCGATCGTCGGCGGTCGTCAGTACGCCGGCCGACGAGATGTCGTTCTGCGCGTTGATTGCCTGGCCGAGCTGCTGCGGCGAGATGCCGAGGCGCGTGAGCTGCGCGTTGTTCACCTCGATGAAGATCCGCTGGTCGGGGTCGCCGAAATAGTCGACCTTGCCCACGCCCGGCACGCGCAGCAGCACGGTGCGCAACTGATCGGCGTAGTCGTGCAGTTGCGCGGGCGTGAAGCCGTCGCCCTCGAGCGTCCAGATGTTGGTGTAGACGTCGCCGAATTCGTCGTTGAAGAACGGGCCCTGCACGCCGGGCGGCAGCGTATAGCCGATGTCGCCGACCTTCTTGCGGATCTGGTACCAGGTCTCGGGCACGTCCTTTACGGGCGCCGAATCCTTCATCGTGAAAAAGATCAGCGATTCGCCGGGGCGCGAATAGCTGCGCAGGAAGTCGATGGCCGGCGTTTCCTGCAGCTTGCGGCCGATCCGGTCGGTCACCTGTTCCTGCACCTGCCGCGCAGTCGCGCCGGGCCAGAACGTGCGGATCACCATCACGCGGAACGTGAACGGCGGGTCTTCGGACTGCGCGAGCCGCGTGTACGCGAGGATGCCCGCGAGCGTCGCGAGCGCGATCAGGTAGACGACGAGCGCCTGGTGGCGCAGCGCCCATGCAGACAGGTTGAACCGGCCTTCTTCGTGCGGAGTGCTCACGATGCGAAGTCCTCCGGATGCAGCGGCGCGATCGCGCGTACCTTCTCACCCGCGCTGACCGTGTGCACGCCCTGCAACACGACGCGCTCGCCGGGCTGCAGCCCGTGCGACACCGTCACCGTGCGCTCGTTGAAGCGCGCGACGTCGACGCGGCGCAGCTCGAGCGTGTCGTCCTTCGTGCGCACGACCCACACGGCCGGCTGCGCGCCGTCATGGAACAGCGCGGTCGCGGGCAGCGTGATCGACGGCGTGTCGCCGGCGGCCGGTGCGCCGTCGAACGCGACGCTGGCCGTCATCCCGAGCCGGATCGCCGGATCGGGCGCGGCGAGCGTGAGCTTCACGCGATACGTGCGGCTTTGCGGATCGGCGGCCGGCGCGATTTCGCGCACCTTCGCCGCGAACTGGCGGCCAGGCAGCGACGGCAGCGTGACGCTGGCCGCGTGGCCGGGCGTGAGCGATGCAAGCGCGGCTTCGGGCACGTCGCTGACGACGTCGACGTCGCCGGACCACGCGAGCTGGTAGACGGGCTGGCCGGCCGACACGTTCTGGCCGGTGTCGGCCTGTTCGGCGGTGATGTAGCCCGCGTGATCGGCGACGAGCGTCGCGTAGCGAAGCTGGTTCCGGGCGAGCGCGAGCTGCTGCTGCGCCTGGTCGCGCTGCGCGAGCGCCGACGTGTAGCTGTTCTCGGTCTGTTCGAGCTGGGCGGTCGCGATCAGGTTTTCGCGCGCCTGTGCGCGGTCGCGGTCGAGCTGCTGCTTCGCGAACGCGAGGCTGTGCGTCGCGGCGTCGAGTTGCGCCTGTGCGCTCGCGGCGTTCTTCTCGACGTCGGACGGATCGAGCAGCGCGACGACCTGGCCGACCTTGACCGTATCGCCGAGACGCACCTTGCGCTCGATGATCTTGCCGGCGATGCGGAACGACAGCGGGGTGGCATAACGCGGCTGGATCTCGCCGGGGAGCGTGCGGGCGACCGCGGCGTCGTCGGCATGCGCGGGCAGTGCGACGACGGGGCGCGGGGCGGGCGGCGCGGATTCTTTTGGATGACAGGCGGCGAGGACGAGCGCGGTGCCGACCAGCAGCACGGCGCGGGAACCGGAGCGATTCACGAAACCCCCAAGTGAGGTGAGAGCGAGAGCGGAACGAAGGCGGCAAGCGCGGCCTGCGCTTGCCCCGAGCGGCGCCGACAGAGGCGCGCGGACAGCATTTTCAGAAACTGTGGCGAATTCTAATACACACCTGTATCTGAGTGCAAAGATGAATTTGAAAGGGAATCGATGCTAGACTGCGCGCCATGAAACCACAGCGCTTAACCCGCGAGCAGAGCAGGGATCAGACGCGCGAACGTCTGCTGAATGCCGCGCATCGCATTTTTCTGAAGAAAGGCTTTGTGGCCGCGAGCGTCGAGGACATCGCGGCCGCGGCCGGCTATACGCGCGGCGCGTTCTACTCGAATTTCCGCAGCAAGTCGGAACTCCTGCTGGAGTTGCTGGAGCGCAACCATGCGCTGGTGCAGGCCGATTTCCAGGCGATCTTCGACGAGGGCGGGTCGCGCGAACAGATGGAATCGATGACGCTCGCGCATTACCGCACGCTGTTCGCCGACGACGAATTCTCGTTGCTGTGGGGCGAGGCGAAGCTGCAGGCCGCGCGTGACGCGAAGTTCCGCGTGCGCTTCAACCAGTTCCTGCACGCCAAGCGCGTGCAGATGGCCGAGTTCATCCGGCGCTTCTCCGAGCGCTCCGGCACGCCACTGCTGTTGCCGGCGGAGACGCTCGCGTTCGGGCTGATGTGCCTGTGCGACGGCGTGCAGTCGTATTACGCGGCCGATCCGCAGCACGTGCCGGCCGACGTGGCCGAGTCGGTGCTCGCGGGGTTCTTCGCGCGTGTCGTGCTCGGGCGCGCGCCCGACTGACGCGGCAGCGGATTCGTCGTGCCGCGTGCGATGCGCGGCAAAGGCGGGGTGCGATGAAGCATGCGGCATGCGCCGTGCCTCATCGCGTCGTGCGAATCAGCGCTCGCCGGTCATCCGCCGGTACGCGTCGAGCAGCGACGTCTTGTAGACCACCCCGGCGAGCGTCGGCTCGGCTTCGCTTTCGATCACCGGCAGGCGTTCGCCCTGGAACGCCATGAAGCGTTCGAGCGCGGTGGCGAGCGGCATGTCGGGCGTCAGGAGCGGAAACGGCGTGTGCGCGTAATGCGCGGCCGTCTTGTCGGTCGTGTCGCGCTTGTCGAGCAGGTCCGACGTGATGTCCTTCAGCGCGACCGCGCCGCGAAACCGCCCGGCATCATCGGTGACGTACAGGTACTTCACCGGATATTCGAGAAACACGCGCGTCATGTCGGCGACGCTCGCCGTGAGCGGCACGACCGTCTGCGCGGGCTGGATCAGCTCGCGCATCTGCGTGGTGCGCAGCCGCAGCTTCTCCTGCGCGTCCTGGTAATGGTGCTGCGTGATCTCGTACATCGACGTCGTGCCGGTCGCGCGCGCGACGAAATACGCGAATACGCACGACACCAGCAGCGGCAACACGACCTGATAACTCAGCGTCATCTCGAAGATCATCAGGATCGCCATCAGCGGCGCCTGCGTGGCGCCCGCCATGAACGCACCCATCCCGACGATCGCGTACGCGAAGTACGCCGACGTATGGCCGGGCCACAGCGCTTCCATCGCGAGCCCGAACAGCGAACCGAACACCGCGCCGACGAACAGCGTCGGCGTGAACACGCCGCCGATCGCACCCGAGCCGACCGTGGCCGAGGTTGCGATGACCTTGAACACGAGCACCGCGACCAGCGCCTGCCAGGTCCATGGCGAATGCAGGATCTGGTTGACGACGCTGTAGCCGTTGCCCCATACGTCCGGCGTCCACACCGAGATCACGCCGACGACGAGGCCGCCGAGCGCGAGCCGCACCGGCAGCGGCACCGGCAGCCGCTTGAACTGGTTCTTCGACGCGTCGAGCAGGTGCAGGAACTGCGGCGCGAGCACGCCGCACAGCGCGCCGAGCACGACGAACAGGAGCACCTCGGGGCCGGTGACGGCCGGAAACACCGGCATCTCGTACGGCGGCTTGTAGCCGGCGAATTCGCGCATCACGATGTTCGCGACGACCGATGCGACGACCATCGGCCCGAAGCTTTCCATCGCGATCGTGCCGAGCACGATTTCCGACACGAAGAACGCGCCGGCGATCGGCGCGTTGTAGGCGGACGTGATGCCGGCGGCGGCCCCGCAGGCGACCAGCAGGCGCAGGCGCGGCGGGTCGAAATGCACGAAGCGGCCGACGAGCGACGCGGCGAGCGCCGCGAGCTGCACCATCGGGCCTTCGCGGCCGATCGAGCCGCCGGAGCCGATCGTCAGCAGCGACGACACGCTGCGCCACAGGCTCTGCCGTACCGGCACGACGCCGTTGCCGAGCGCGACCGATTCCATGTAGTCGGTATTGCCCGCCTTCCTGTCGCCGCGCGTCGCGAGCAGCAGCACGCAGCCGGCGAGGAAGCCGCCCGCGGCCGGCATCCAGAACCGCACGTACCACGGCAGGCGTTTCGCCATCTGCACGAAGCTGCCGCTTTGCCCGGAGATCAGGTGCTGCATCAGGTCGATGCCTTCGCGGAACGCCATCGTGGCAAAGGCGCCGCCGACGCCGACGATGGCCGACCAGATCAGCATCGTATGGGCGTCCGACAGGCGGAACAGCTTTTGGGCGCGAGTGCGCAGCTTCAGCAGGAACGAGAGCACGGCTGAAAGAGGGCGAAGGAAAACGACGCGAAGCATAGCACTGCGCCGCGCCCGCGGGACCATCCCGGCGGGCGCGGCGCGCGACGTGTCACGGGCGGGCAACTCAGCCAAGCCAGTGCTGCACGGCCCACGTGATCCCGTAGCCGCCGGCGATCAGCCACACGTACAGGATCAGGCCGGTCATCAGCGCGCGCGGGCCGGCGGCGCGGATCTGCGCCACGCGGGTTTCGATGCCGAGCGCGGTCATGGCCATCGTCAGCGCGAAGGTGTCGAGCACGTTCAGCGTGTGCGTGACGTCCGTCGGCAGCACGTTCAGCGAATTGACGATCACGAAGCCGAGGAACCCGAGCGCGAACCAGGGTACCGCCACCTTGCGCTTGCCTTGCGCGCCGCCGGCCGTTGCGCGGGCCGAGCGGGCGAGCCACCAGCCGAGCACCAGCAGCACCGGCACCAGCAGCATCACGCGCGTCATCTTGACGATCGTCGCGATGTGCGCGACCTGCGGGCTGATGTCGCTCGCCGCGCCGACCACCTGCGCGACCTCGTGGATCGTGCCGCCGAAGAACAGGCCCAGGCCGGCCGGGTCGAGGTTCAGCAGACCGGCGTGATAGGCGATCGGGTACAGGAACATCGACAGCGTGCCGAACAGCACGACGCTGCCCACGGCCATCGCGCTCTGGTGCGGCTTCGACTGCAGCGTCGACTCGAACGCGAGCACGGCGGCCGCGCCGCAGATCGCGCTGCCGGCGGCGGTCAGCAGCGCGGAATCGCGGTCGAGCTTCATCAGCTTCATGCCCGCCCAGGTGCCGATCGCGAGCGTGCTGACGACGACGAGGACCGACACCGTCAGGCCCGGCAGCCCGACCTGCGCGATTTCCTGCAGGCTCACGCGCAACCCGAAGAACGCGACCGCGATGCGCAGCAGCTTGCGCGCGGAGAAATTGACGCCGGCCGCCCAGCTCGCCGGCATGCCGTCGCGCAGCGCGTTGCCGTACAGCGCACCGGCGACGATGCCGACGATCAGCGGCGACAGGCCGAGCCCCGCGATCGCGGGAAGCTGGGACAGGCTCGTGACGGCGGCGGCGAACAGCGCGACGAACAGCACGCCGTTCAACTGGCCGCGCATCGACGGCGCGGCATGGTTGAGATGGGGAGTCGGGGCAGTGGACATGGAAGCACCGTGATGGAGCGTGTTGCGATGGTGTAATCCTAATTTCGTTATATCGATATGAAAAATTGTGATTTGTGACGTAAACTATCCGGAAATCCGATAATTTATCCCCATGACCCCGGATCAACTGATAACGTTCGCCGCCGTCGCCGAACACCTGAACATCAGCCACGCCGCCGTGGCGCTGCATCTGTCGCAGCCGGCCGTGTCGGGCCAGTTGCGGCTGCTGCAGGACGAATTCGGCGAGCCGCTGTACCAGCGCGAAGGGCGCGGCATCCGCCTGACGCCGGTCGGCGAACAGCTCGCGCAGTACGCGAAGGCGCAACGCGACACGTTCGCGCAGGCGCGCGCGTTTCGCGACGCGGTGCGCGGCCTGGAAGCCGGCACGCTGCGCATCGGCGCGAGCACGACACCCGCGAGCTACCTGCTGCCTTACCTGATCGCGGCGTTCCAGCCGCGCGCCCCGCGCGTGGCGATCCACACGATGAGCGGCAATACGGCCGACGTGGTCGCGGCGCTGCCGTCGCTCGACATCGCGATGATCGAAGGGCCGCCCGGCGAGGCGCTGCCGCCGGGCACCGCGGTGCACGCGTGGCGCGAGGACGAGATCGTCGCGATCGTGCCGACCGGGCATCCGCTGGCCGCGCCCGAATACGCGCCGGGCGTCACGCTCGACGCGCTGGCGGCCCATCCGCTCGTCCTGCGCGAGGCGGGCTCCGCCGTGCGGCAACTCGTCGAGCGCGCGTTCGCGCAAGGCGCGGCGCCGATGCGGGTCGCATTCGAGATCGCGGGTGTCGAGGCCGTGAAGGAAGCCGTGCGTGCCGGGATGGGCGTCGGGTTCGTGTCCGCGATGTCGCTGCGTCACGACGATGCCGCGCTCGTCCTGCGCTCGCTCGCGCCCGCGCCGCTCACGCGTCACTTCTCCATCCTCGTGCCGCACGGCGGTGCGCCGTCGCGGGTCGCCGCACAATTCCTCGACATGAGCCTCGCGCACGATATCGCCTGAACCTCGCCTGAACGGCCGAAGCCGGCCCGGGCATGCGTGATGCGTGCCGTCGGAACGTGCGTCCGCGCGATGCCCCAACTTAGGGATTTCCTCTATGGCGTGGGTTCGAGGCGAAGCGCACCATCCGTCTCAAGTAGATGGAACCGGTTCCATTCCGGGGAAAAGAGGGCTAAATGACAGACATCGTGATCGTGGCGAGCGCATTCGGGATGGACCGCGTGCGTCAGGAGGGCCACGGCGCATTCGTCGCGACCGCGGCGGCATCGGGTGCGACCGGTTTCGAGGTGCGGCGCGAACTGTTCGCGTCGGAAGCGGACGCCGCACCCGGCGCGCTCGCCGCGCTGGGTGCGCTACTGGCCGGCCACGGGCTGTGGTCGGTCTATTCGACGCCGGCCAACCTGTACACGGAAACGGGCGCGCTCGATGCGGACGCATTGCGCGGCGCGCTCGCGGAAGCCGACGCGCTCGGCGCGCGCTTCGTGAAATTCCAGCTCGGCGGCTTCGCCGGCGACGCGCACGCGGCCGACATCGTCGCGCTGTCGCGCGACGCGAAGGCTCGCGTGGTGGTCGAGAACGGCCAGCTTCCGGTCGGCGGCGCGCTCGCGCAGTTCCGCGGGCTGTTCGATGCATTGGCCGCCGCGGGCATGCCCGATGCGCTCGGGATGACGTTCGACATCGGCAACTGGCAGTGGCCCGGCGAGGCGCCGCTTGATTGCGCGCAAGTGCTCGCATCCCATGTGGAATACATTCACTGCAAGGCCGTCGAGGGCGAGGGCGCGCGCCGTTTCGCCGCCGCGCCGGCGCCGAACGACCCGCTCGTGACCGGCGTGCTCGCGGTGCTGCCGCAGCAGGCGCCGCGCGGCATCGAGTTTCCGTTCGACGCGACCGACCTGGCGGGCGATGCGTGCCGGCGTGTCGCGTGGCTCGCAACCGCGTGACGGCGGAAGGATCCTGGAGAGTTCATTCATGAAAGCACCACTCGATGTCGTGACCTACGGCGAAGCGATGGCGATGTTCGTCGCGACCGAGCCCGGTCATCTCGCGCATGCGGCGCAATTCGCGAAGCGGATCGCGGGCGCCGACCTGAACGTCGCGATCGGCCTGTCGCGGCTCGGCTTCCGGGTCGGCTGGATGAGCCGCGTCGGCCGCGATTCGTTCGGCGGCTACGTGCTCGACACGCTGGCGCGCGAGGGCATCGACGCATCGTGCGTGACCGTCGATCCGCGCTACCCGACCGGCTTTCAGCTCAAGTCGCGCAACGACGACGGCAGCGACCCGACCGTCGAGTATTTCCGCAAGGGCTCGGCCGCGAGCCACCTGTCGTGCGACGACTACGTGGCCGACTACGTGCTCGGCGCGCGCCACCTGCACCTGACGGGCGTCGCGCCGGCGATCTCCGCGACGTCGTGCGAGCTCACGTTCAAGCTGGCGCGCGAAATGCGCGCGGCCGGCAAGACGATCTCGTTCGACCCGAACCTGCGCCCGACGCTGTGGCCGTCTGTCGACGTGATGGCGAAGACGCTGAATGCACTCGCGTCGCTCGCCGACTGGGTGCTGCCGGGCATCGCCGAGGGGCGGCAACTGACCGGGCACGACACGCCGGCCGATATCGCGGGCTTCTATCTCGCGCAAGGCGCGCGTGGTGTGGTGATCAAGCTCGGTGCCGAAGGTGCGTATTACCGGACGGCTGACGGCCGTGACGGAACGGTGGCGGGCGAGCGTGTGCGGAACGTCGTCGACACGGTCGGCGCCGGTGACGGCTTCGCGGTCGGCGTGGTCAGCGCGCTGCTGGAAGGGAAGACGATCGAACAGGCAGTGGCGCGCGGCAACCGCATCGGTGCGCTCGCGATCCAGGTGATCGGCGACTCGGAAGGGCTGCCGACCCGTGCCGCGCTCGATCGATTCGAAAACGTCACCAATCACGCCGATCGCTTAGAGGAAACCTTCACCGCGCAATGAGAGGCCGGACACGGCACAATCCGCGGACTCATTTAGTCGTGCATGTATGGGATCGGAGTAAGCGTTAAAGCACTAACTCTGGTCGACCGCGAAGCATGGGATCGGAGTAAGGGCTGAAGCGCGAACTCTGATCGACCGCGAAGCATGGGACCAGAGTAAGTGCTAAAGCGCCAACTCTGGTCGACCGCGAAGCATGGGATCGGAGTAAGCGCTAAAGCGCTAACTCCGATCGACACAGGAGACATTCTGATGGCCAATACACTCGCTGCCCGCCGCTGGTGGACGATCATGCCGATCGTCTTCATCACCTACAGCCTCGCCTACCTCGATCGCGCGAACTATGGGTTCGCCGCCGCAGCCGGCATCAACCAGGACCTCGGGATCAGCAAAGGCCTGTCGTCGCTGATCGGCGCGCTGTTCTTCCTCGGCTACTTCTTCTTCCAGATCCCCGGCGCAATCTATGCGGAACGCCGCAGCGTGAAGAAGCTCGTGTTCGTCAGCCTCATCCTGTGGGGCGCCTGCGCGGCGCTCACGGGCGTCGTCAGCAACATCCCGTCGCTGATGGCGATCCGCTTCGTGCTCGGCGTCGTCGAGGCGGCCGTGATGCCGGCGATGCTGATCTACATCAGCAACTGGTTCACGAAGAACGAACGCTCACGCGCGAACACGTTCCTGATCCTCGGCAACCCGGTTACCGTGCTGTGGATGTCGATCGTCTCGGGTTATCTCGTGCACGAATTCGGCTGGCGCCACATGTTCATCGCCGAAGGCGTGCCGGCCGTCCTCTGGGCCGTGTGCTGGTGGTTCCTCGTGCAGGACAAGCCGGCCGATTCGCCGTGGCTCAACGCACAGGAAAAACGCGACCTCGACGCCGCGCTCGCGGCCGAGCAGGCGGCGATCAAGCCCGTGCGCAACTATGGCGAGGCATTCCGCTCGCCGGCCGTGATCAAGCTGTGCGCACAGTACTTCTGCTGGAGCATCGGCGTGTACGGCTTCGTGCTGTGGCTGCCGTCGATCGTCAAGAACGGCTCCGACCTCGGGATGGTCGCGACCGGCTGGCTGTCCGCGCTGCCGTATCTCGCCGCGACGATCGCGATGCTCGCCGCGTCGTGGGCGTCCGACAAGGTCGGTTCCCGCCGTGGCTTCGTATGGCCATTCCTGCTGATCGGCGCGGCCGCGTTCGCCGCATCGTACGCACTCGGCTCGTCGCATTTCTGGATCTCGTATGCGCTGCTGGTCGTGGCGGGCGCCGCCATGTACGCGCCGTACGGCCCGTTCTTCGCGATCGTGCCGGAACTGCTGCCGAAGAACGTCGCCGGCGGCGCGATGGCGCTGATCAACAGCATGGGCGCGCTCGGCTCGTTCGTCGGCTCGTACTTCGTCGGCTACCTGAACGGCGCGACCGGCTCGCCCGTCGCGTCGTACGCGTTCATGAGCGCCGCGCTCGTCGCCGCGGTGATCCTCACGCTGTCCGTCAAACCCCAGGCGCCCGATACGCATCCGCTCGCGGCGCCGCTGCAAGGAAAATGAACCAGATGAAGCCCCGTATCGTCGCGTACAAGCCGCTGCCCGATGACGTCCTCGCGTACCTGCGCGAGCATGCGGACGTCGTGCAGGCCGACGGTGCCGCAGCCCTCGCCGATGCGCTCGGCGACGCGGACGGCGCGATCGGCGCGAGCCTGAAGGTCACGCCGGACCTGCTCGACCGCGCACCGCGGCTGAAGGCGTGGTCGACGATATCGGTCGGCTACGACAACTTCGACGTCGCGGATCTCACGCGGCGCGGGATCGTGCTCGCGCATACGCCGGACGTGCTGACCGAATCGACCGCCGATACGGTGTTCTCGCTGATCCTCGCGTCCGCGCGACGCGTGGTCGAGCTGGCCGAGTGGGTGAAGGCAGGCCACTGGCATCGCAGCATCGGCCCCGACCTGTACGGCACCGACGTGCAGGGCAAGACGCTCGGCATCGTCGGGCTCGGGCGGATCGGTGGCGCGGTCGCGCGCCGCGCGGCGCTCGGCTTCCGGATGCAGGTGCTGTACGCGAACCGTTCCGCGCATGCGGAAGCTGAAACGCAGTACGGCGCACGGCGCGTGACGCTCGACGAACTGCTCGCGCAAGCGGATTTCGTGTGCCTGCAGGTGCCGCTGTCGCCCCAAACGCACCACCTGATCGGCGCGGCCGAATTCGCGAAGATGAAGCGCGGCGCGATCCTGATCAACGCATCGCGCGGGCCGGTGGTCGACGAAGCCGCGCTGATCGATGCGCTGCGCGCGGGTACGATCCGCGGCGCGGGGCTCGACGTGTTCGAGAAGGAACCGCTGGCCGCGGATTCGCCGCTGCTGCAGATGAAGAATGTCGTCGCGCTGCCGCATATCGGCTCGGCGACGCACGAGACGCGCCACGCGATGGCGCGCTGCGCCGCGGAAAACCTGGTCGGCGCGCTGGCCGGCACGCTGCGCACGAATCTCGTCAATCCGGATGCGCTCGCGCGCGCCTGAGCCGCGGCGGGTAACGGGCCACCACGAGCAGGTGCCCGCCCGGCGGGCGGGCGCCTTCGTTAGAGTCGATGGTCTTGGTGCCGGAGGGCTGGCTGCGTTATGATCCCCGCGCGTCGTATCGACGGCACGGCAGCGCTGCCGGCGGCGTCCAGCGACGGGTATCCGCGCCGGGTCCGGTGCGGCCGGCTGCTTGTGCACGTGACCGGGGCGGGTGCCGACGCGCCGACGCGGATCGACCGCGAAGCATGGGATCCGTGTAAGCGGTGAAGGGCGGACGCGGATCGACCGCGAAGCGTGGGATCCGCGTAAGCGGTGAAGGGCGGACGCGGATCGACCGCGAAGCATGGGATCCGCGTAAGCGCTGAAGCGCTAACGCGGATCGACAGGAGATTCCACCGGGTGGCTTACGTTTCCAACAACAAAGATCCGTCTGCTCACGAAGCGGCGCGGATCGAACGTCGCGAGGCACGACAGTGACCGATTCGCAACCAACCACAACGCGTCCGGCGACGATCAGCGATGTCGCGCGCGAAGCCGGCACCGGCAAAACCAGCGTGTCGCGCTACCTGAACGGCGAGACGCACGTGCTGTCCACCGATCTGCGCCAGCGGATCGAAGCGGCAATCGCGCGGCTCAACTACCGGCCGAACCAGATGGCGCGCGGGCTCAAGCGCGGCCGCAACCGGCTGCTCGGCATGCTCGCGGCCGACCTGACCAATCCCTATACCGTCGAAGTGCTGCAAGGCGTCGAGGCTGCCTGCCAGGCGCTCGGCTACATGCCGCTGATCTGTCACGCGGCGAACGAAGTCGAGATGGAACGCCGCTTCCTGCAGCTGCTCACGACCTACCGCGTCGAAGGGCTGATCGTCAACGCGCTCGGCGCCGATGAGGACGTGCTGCGCCCGCTGCGCGGGGCCGGCATCCCGGCGGTGCTCGTCGACCGGACCGTCGAGGGCTTCGAGGCCGACCTGATCGGCCTCGACAACGCCGACGCGATCGAGACGGCACTCGCGCACCTGGTCGAACACGGTTTCGACGCGATCCATTTCGTCGTGCAGCCGTTCGAGCGCGTCAGCTCGCGGCGCCTGCGCGAGGCCGCATTCCGCGCGGCACTCGGCGCGCGCGGGCTGACGGTGCCGTCGACGGTCGTGCTCGACCTGAACGAGCCCGATGCGACCGCGACGGCGCTCGCCGACATCGATGCCCGCATCGACGACGCGGCACGGCGCGGCGTGCGCGCGGCGCTGTTCGCCGCGAACGCGCCGGTCGCGCTTGCAATCGCGCGCCACCTGCGCGCGCGTTTCGGCGCCGCGTGGCAACAGAAGGCGGCGCTGCTGTCGATCGACGATCCGGAATGGGCCGAGCTGATCGGTATCACGACGATCCGGCAGCCGACCTACGAAATCGGCTACAAGGCCGTCGAATTCGTGCACGAGCGGATCGACGGCGCAGCGGGCGACGTACGCGTCTCGCTGTTGCCCGGCGAGCTGGTTGTGCGCGCGTCGACCGCAAGCTGAGTATCATTCGGGGCACGCAGCGCGTCAGGTGCGCTGCCCCGAACAAGGAAATACATGACTGTCGCCCCCGTCACGCTGGCGGTGCTGATCGCCGCCACGCTGATCATCGCGCTCCTGCCGCTCGTCCTCTTCCGTATCCTGCGCAAGCCGCTTGCGCTGAACCGCCGCGACACGATCGTCGGCGTGGCCGTCTTCACGCTGTTCGCGATGATCCTCGAGCGCGCATTCCACGGGCTCGTGCTGAGCCGGACGCCGCCCGACGGCTGGCTCACGCAGCCGCTCGCGTTCGTCGCGTACAGCGCGCTTGCGACCGCCGTGTTCGAGGAAGCCGGTCGTTATCTCGGGATGCGTTTCCTGAACCGCCGCTACGGCGCGTCGGCCGGCGACAGCCGCGGAATCGGCTACGGGATCGGCCACGGCGGCGCCGAAGCGTGGTTCGTCGGCGTACTCGTGTGGGGCCAGTGGTCGTATCTCGCGTGGCTCGCGAGCCGCGGCCAGCTGGAGACCCAGCTCGCCGACCTGCCGGGCGATACCGTCGTGCGGCTGCACGTGATGCTCGCGACGCTGTCGGCACAGTCGATCCTGCTGTTGCTGCTCGAACGCTGCGCGGCGTTCGTGCTGCAGCTTGCGCTGTCGGTGCTGGTCTGGCGCGGCGTGCGCGCCGGCCGCGCGGGCGTGTTGCCGCTCGCGATCGTGCTGCATGCGCTGGCAGCCGCGCCGGCGCTGCTGTATCAGGTGCGCGTGCTGCCGGCCGGCTGGGTCGAGGCCGCGTATTTCGTGCTGGCCGCGCTTCTGGTCGTCGTGCTGGTGAAGACCTGCCGGCCGTCGCAATCGGCAGCCTGACGGGAGAGACGGGATGGACGACTATCTGATCGAATGCCAGAGCGCGGAATTCGACGCGCTCGCACGCGTGATCTGCGATCTCTTTCCGGAGCAGACGCGGTTCGCCGAAAGCAGCGACGCGCGCGGGCGGTTCCTGTCCGTGCACTGGCTCGCGATGCGTTTCGGCGCGACGCCGAAGCGGATGACGCTCGATATCCGCATCGTGCCGGCGGCATTCGCGCGCTATCTGGCGCTCAAGCCGATGCAGCGCGCGCGCAGCCATGCGGTGCTGCATGCGTATACGGAAGCGATGCTCGGGTCGCTCGAGGAGCGCCACGCGGCCGGCGAGGCCGTCGAGCGGGACGCCGAACTCGAGCTCGATGAAGACTTTGCGTGATCGTTCGCGCCGGCGCGATGCCGGCGCGCCGCGTCACGCGTCGCGGTAGACCTGCGCGAAGCGCTGCGCCTGCACGACACCGTAGTCGCCGGGCGCGTATTGCATCACCCAGTCGCCTGCGACGCCGCGCAGCGTGTCGCCGTTTTCCGAGCGGGCGATCGTGAACGGCTCGTCCATCCGGCGGGCGAGCACGACGGCCGGCCGGTTCCGGTAGGCGCCCGGCGCACCGTGTACGAGTGCCGGATCGGCGGGCAGGTATTTGGCGTCGAAGCGCGCGCGCGACACGACCCAGCGGTCGCCGGTGGAGCCCGTGATCAGCGCGTCGCCCGCCACATAGCGGTTCGGGCCTTCGAGGCTCATCAGTTCGCCGTCGGCGTCCGCGAAGGAAACGGCGACGGTTTCGTCCTTGACGACGCGACGGGCCTGCGGATCGGTACGCAGGTCGATGTGCTTGAGTTCGAGCATGGCGGGGAAGTGCGGGAAAAGCCGGGAGCTTATCCCGAATCCGGCGCGCCGTGTGACGCGCCGGTCGCCTGTAGCGGTGCCGTTCGGCCCGGACGGACCGTATACGGTGCCGGCGGTGCCGGCGGCGCCGGCAGGGCGGGCGTCAGGGCTGCGCGGGTGCGCTGGCGGCCGGCGCGGCTGCCGCCTTGCCTTCCTTGCCCTTCGTCTTGCCCTTGCCACGATGCTCGCCGCCGTGGTGCAGCCAGCTGCGGAACGTCGTGTCGGCCAGTGCCTTCTGGTCGGCCGGGAAACTCTCGTAGAGCGGTGCGAAGGCGTCGGCGAGCTTCTTCGCGCCGTCGGCGTTCGCCTGCGACAGTTCCGCGTACTGCTTCATGTCGTCGAGTGCGGAGACGTCGTGCTTCGCCATCCGTTCGCGATAGAGGCGGCCCATCGTGTCGCCGTTGTCGCGCATCGTGTCCGCGAACGTCTTCCACTGCGGTTCCTGCGCCGACGTGATCTTCAGCTGGTCGTGCAGGTACTTGATGCGCTGCTCGACACGCGCTTCGTGGCGCGCCTCGCGCTGCTCGGCGCTCGGGGCCGACGCCGCGGCCGTCGTGGCGGGGGCCTGCGGCTGCGCCGGGGTTTGTGCGAACGCGCTGGCTGCAACGGCGAGCGTAGCGAGGGTGAGCGAGATTTTCTTCATGGTTGGCTCTCCGGGGTGGTGTCTGGCGAGCGGGCGCGGCGGCAATTGCCGCAAGCGCGCATCTCGCGTCGCCTGCTATTAGTAGCACGTCGAGTGCGGCGCAGCAGTGAATGCGACACTTGCTTACATCCGATACGAATCGAAATTGAAAGGTTCGAATCGGTTCCGGGCGATGCCGTTTGGGCGGGCCGGCGTTCGGCGCTATCATCGCGTCACCTTTCACTCAGCCGGCGCGTCGTGCCCCGGCCCAGCCTCATGCGTCCACCCCGTCTCGACCAACTCGACGATCTCGACCGGCAACTCGTCGCGCTGCTGCAGGCCGATGCGCGCGCCAGCGTCGCGGATCTCGCGCGCCAGCTCGACGTCGCGCGCACGACGGTCGTCGCACGCATCGCGCGGCTCGAACGGACCAACGTGATCGCCGGCTACAGCGTCCGGCTCGGGCAGGACGTGCTCGACGCGAGCATTTACGCGTATGTCGGCATCATCCTCACGCCGAAGTTCGGCAAGGACGTGTTGCGCAGGCTCGACCGGATGCCCGAGGTGCAGCTGCTGTGCGCGGTGAGCGGCGAGTACGACTACGTCGCATGGCTGCGCGCCGATTCTCCCGAACGGCTCAACGACCTGCTCGACCAGATCGGCACGCTCGAAGGCGTCGAGCGCACGACGACGTCGATCATCCTGTCGCGCAAGATCGATCGCGGGACGATCGGCGGCTGACGTTCAGGCGCGGCCACCGCCGCGCCGTGAGTGTTGCGCCGGGGTATCGGCCCGGCGGTCGGGCTGCGCCGCGCCGGGCGGCCGCGCGAGCGGAATCCGTACCGAGATGCGCAACCCGCGCGATTGCGCTTCATCCGCATACGCGAGCGCAATGTCGGCACCCATCCGGTCCGCGACGATCTTCACGATCGACAGGCCGAGCCCGGAGCCGATCTGCGCGTTGCCGGGCACGCGGTAGAACGGGTCGAACACGCGTTCGCGTTCGTGCGGCGCGATGCCCGGCCCGGTGTCGGCGATCGTCACGCATACGTGCGTGTCCGTGCATTGCGTCGACAGGTCCACGCGTCCGCCCGGCGGCGTGTAGCGGATCGCGTTGTCGACCAGGTTCATCACGAGCGATACGAGTTCGAGTTCGTCGACGGGCACGTGCGTGTCCGGGCCGTCTTCGATGCCGATGTCGATGGTTTTCGCATCGGCGAGCGGCATCAGGTCTTCCAGCACGCGCCGATAGATCGCATGCACCGACACGTCGCCGGGCGGCGCGGCCGGCGCGTTTTGCGCTCGCGCGAGCGCGAGCAGTTGACCGATCAGGTGGCGGCTGCGGTCGAGGCCGCCGCGCAGCGCGGCGAGCCGTGCGCGCGCATCGTCCGGCAGGTCGGCCTCGGCGAGGCGCTCGGCCTGCAGCGACATCGCCGTGAGCGGCGAGCGCAGTTCGTGCGCGGCGTCGGCGACGAAGCGGCGCTGCGCGGCGACCGACTGCGCGACGCGCCCGAGCATCCGGTTGATCGCGACGACGAACGGCCGCACTTCGACCGGCACGTGCTCGGCCGGCACCGGGCGCAGGTCGTGCTCGTCGCGCGCATCGATGCCGGCGGACAGCACGGCGACCGGGCGAAACAGCTTGCGCACGAGATCGGCGACGAGCAACAGCAGGATCGGGACGAGGAGCAGCAGCGGCAGCGCGGTGCGCCACGCGCTTTCGCGTGCGACGTCGTCGCGCAAGCCGGCTTCCTGCGCGACCGCGATGCGTTCGCCGTTCGCGAAGGTGCGGACCATCACGCGATACGTGCTGCCGCCGGCATCGACCGTATGCAGCCCGTCGGCGAGCGTCGGTGTCAGCGCGAGCCGCGGTGCGCCGTCGCTGCCCGGTTGCGGTGTGCCGCCGAGCGGCTGCACGAACACGCGCGACAGTTCGTCGCTTTCGCGTGCATGCCCGGTACCGTCGGCATGGAGCGACGGCGCGCGCTCGCGGTCGAGCAGTGTCGCGACCTCGCGCAGCACGTCGTCCTGCAGTTCGTGCGCTTCATCGAATGCCGATGAAAACGCGAACGCGGCCGCGGCGGTCGCGACGGCCAGGATCGCGGCCGACAGCGCGACCGACAGGCGCAAGCCGATCGACTCGCTCAGGCGCTTCTTGAAACCATCCATCCCGCACCCCTGACGTTCTTGATCACGGTGCTGCCGAGCTTGCGGCGCAGCGAATGGATCAGGAATTCGACCGCATTGCTTTCGACTTCCTCGCCCCAGCCGTACAGGCGATCCTCGAGCTCGCGCCGCGACAGGATCGCGCCCGGGCGCACCAGCAACGCGCGCAGCAGCGAGAATTCGCGATTCGACAGCGGCACCGGCGCTTGCCCGTCGACGGCGGCCTCGCGCGAGGCTGGATCGAGCGACACGATTCCGTTGCTCAGCAGCGGCGCGGCCGAACCGGCCCGGCGCCGGATCGCGACGCGAATCCGCGCGAGCAGCTCGGCCATCTCGAACGGCTTCACGATGTAGTCGTCGGCGCCGCCGTCGAGGCCGGCCAGGCGATCGTCGAGCCCGTCGCGGGCGGTGACGATCAGCAGCGGCGCGCTGGCGTCCTTCGCGCGGATGGCGGCCAGCACGTCGAGCCCGTCGCGGCAGGGCAGGCCGAGATCGAGCAGGACCAGGTCGTAGGGCTGAGCGGCGAACGCGGTCAACGCGCGCACGCCGTCGGTGACCCAGTCGGTGGCGTACGACGCGTCCTTCAGCGCGGCATGGACGGCCTCGCCGATCATCGGGTCGTCTTCGACGAGCAGTATTCGCATGCGTGTTCTCCGTGCTGTGCAAACGCCGCCAGCGTATGCGATTCCCGCACGGGCGTCACGCGGCACGCACGCTGCGATCCTTATTTGCCGCTGAACCGGTCGACGACCGCGAGCAGGCTCTTCATCGCGGCGGCCGAATCGGCCTGGGTCGGATGGTCGGCTCGCAGGGCGGAAAGCGCGCGGTCGATCTCCTGGTCGACCGTGTGCCAGTCGGCGGCCGCGCGCGGCTTGAGGCCGGCCTCGGCCGAGTCCCACGCGATCTCGAGATCCTTGATGCGCGTTTTCGCGCCGGGCAGGTCGCCCTTGGCGACGAGCGTGTTCACGTCGACGGCGATCGTGCGGAACTGCGACAAGTCGCCGAGCTTCGATGCGCGGGCCGCGGCAGGCGATGCGGCGGCCGACGCGGCCACCGGAGTCGCTGCGTTTGCATCCTGCTGCTTCGAGCAGCCGGCGGCGGCCAGCAGGGCAATCGTGGCCGCGGCCACGGCGAGGCGGGAAACGGGATGGTGAATGCGCATGGGGTGTCCTCGATTCAATGAACGGAAAAGACGGAAAGGAAAGGGCGTCATTCGGCGGTACCGGCGCGCGTGCGCGGACTGCTGCCGAATTGCGCGACGGCGACGAGCAGCACGATCACGGTCAGGAACAGCAGGCTCGTCCAGGCGGCGCCGAAGCCGAGCCCGCCATAGGTGCGGGCCTGCGTGAGCAGGTCGCCGAGCGATGCGCCGAACGGGCGCGTCAGGATGTACGCGATCCAGAACGCGAGCACCGCGTTGGCGCCCAGCCGCCACATCACGAACACGGCCGCGATCAAGCCGCCGAAGCACAGCGCGCCGAGCGTGAAGCCGAGCCCGAGCGCCTCGGTCGCGAGATCGCCCGCGGCGGTGCCCAGCGCGAACGTGCAGAGGATCGCGGCCCAGTAGAACAGCTCGCGCCGCGGCGTCACGATGGTGTCGATCGACAGCGTGCCTTCGACGCGATGCCACACGAAGAAGATCGCGGCGAGCGCGACGGCAAACGCGGCGGTGCTCGCATAGAGGCTGACGTTCAGGCCGTCGGTGAGCAGGTCGGTGATCTGCGTGCCGACGATGCTGACCAGCACCACCGTGAGCCAGTAGATCCACGGCACGTAGCGGCGCGTGCGTAACTGCAGCCACAGCGCGATCGCGAGCAGCGACGCCATCGCGACGCGGGTGACGGTCTGGCCGAGGCCCGCGTTGACCGCGAGAAAGTCCGCGCCGGTTTCGCCGACCGTGGTCGACATGATCTTGATGATCCAGAACGACAGCGCGACGTCGGGCACCTTGTTCAGCCAGTGCGGCGTGCGATGGACAGGCAGTGATTGCATGCGATGCCTCCTTGGAAATCGGGTGGTCGGCATGCAGTCTGAAACGGAAGACTTAGGCCAGCCATAGCGAGGCCGGCAGCGGGCAAAAGGCGTCATTTCGACGTTTCGACGAAAAGTGTAGTCGAAACGTCGAAATTATCGGTCGTTTCGCATCATTCTTCGTCTTGGAACTGATTTTGCGCGTCCCTAAACTGTGTTCATGGCTCAACGCCGTCCACTACATCAAACCCATCATCAGGAGATAAGCGCATGAAAATCGCCATCGTCGGCGCAGGTCTGATCGGCCACACCATTGCTCACATGCTGCGTGAAACGGGCGACTACGAAGTCGTCGCGTTCGACCGCGATGCGGATGCGCTCGCGAAGCTGTCGCGCGAAGGCATCGCGACGCAACGGGTCGATTCGGCCGACGCCAACGCGATTCGCGAAGCAGTGAAGGGTTTCGATGCGCTCGTCAATGCGCTGCCTTATTACCTCGCGGTCAACGTTGCCGCCGCCGCGAAGGCTGCCGGTGTCCACTACTTCGACCTGACCGAAGACGTGCGCGCGACCCACGCGATCCGCGAGCTGGCCGAAGGCTCCGACCGTGCGTTCATGCCGCAGTGCGGCCTCGCACCGGGCTTCATCGGTCTCGCCGCGCATGAACTGGTGAACGGCTTCACCGAAGTGCGCGACGTGAAGATGCGCGTCGGCGCGTTGCCCGAGTATCCGACCAACGCGCTGAAGTACAACCTGACGTGGAGCGTCGACGGCCTGATCAACGAATACTGCCAGCCGTGCGAAGCGATCCGCGACGGTCGCAAGCAGTGGGTGCAGCCGCTCGAAGGCCTCGAGCACTTCTCGCTGGACGGTACCGAATACGAAGCGTTCAACACGTCGGGCGGCCTCGGCACGCTGTGCGAAACGCTGTCGGGCAAGGTCGAGACGCTCGACTACAAGTCGGTGCGCTATCCGGGCCACCGCGATCTCGTGCAGTTCCTGCTCGAGGACCTGCGCCTGTCGACCGACCGCGACACGCTGAAGTCGATCATGCGCCGCGCGGTACCGTCGACGAAGCAGGACGTCGTGCTGGTGTTCATCACCGTGACGGGCGTGAAGGACGGCCAGCTGGTGCAGGACGTGTTCACGCGCAAGATCTTCGCGAAGGACGTGTGCGGGATGCACATGAGCGCGATCCAGATCACGACGGCCGGCGCGATGTGCGCGGTGCTGGATCTGTTCCGCGAGAAGAAGCTGCCGCAAAGCGGTTTCATCCCGCAGGAAAAGGTGTCGCTGAAGGCGTTCCTGTCGAACCGCTTCGGCAAGCTGTACGAAGGCGGCACGATGGAGCGCGTGCACGCGGTGGCCTGACCGTCCGCCAGCCTCAGGCACGAGGGCCGTACGACGCCGGGAGCGCAGCAGCGCTTCCGGCGTTGTTTTTTTTGCGGGAACGAAAAGGAGGGGCGATCAGGCCGGCAGCGGCGGGACGATCGTCGCCGCGGGCGGGGGCGGCGCGATGCGGTACAGCAGCGTATCGATGTCGGCGTCGGACGGCGCGGTGTTGTCGAACATCACGATGCCGTCGCATTCGTGGCCGGTCGGCACGAAGCGGCGCTGCCGGTATTCGTCCCAGTGCGCGAGCTTGTAGGCATCGTTCGGGTTGCCGCGTGCGACGATCCGCTGGTGCGCGACGTCTTCCGACGTGTAGACCCAGACGACCGTCAGCGTGACGTCGGGGGCGATGCCGAGCCATGCGCGGTCGAGAATGCGGCGATCGCGCACTTCGCGCGACAGCGGGCCGACGACGAGCGCGCCGATGCCCAGCGCGAGGTTTTCACGGGCCGTGTCGAGCAGGCCCTGGTATTCGGGATCGCGCAGGTGCTTCAGGTAGAGCGGGCTGTCGCGGTCGTTCGGATCCTCGGTGAGCGCACCCATCGCGGCCGAGCTGTAGCGGCCGTACAGCGTGTCCTTGTCGAGCAGGCAGAAGGCCTCGCCGGTCGCGCGCATCAGCGGCCCGATGAGCCGCTTCGCGAGCGTGGTCTTGCCGGTGCCGGCGTGACCGCAGAAGAACACCAGGTGCGTCACGAAACCTTGCCTCCCGGCCGCGGGCTCGGCGTACCGTTGCGCTTGTCGCCGCGCGAGAACACTTCCGCCTCCAGCCACATCGCGTTGATGATGCCGAAGCCGAGCGCCACGCCGATGCCGAGTATCCACGAGAAATACCACATGGGTCTGTCTCCTTGACGGTTGGGCCGCAGTGTCCTGGTGCGCGTGCTGCGGCGCACGCAGCCCGATCATGACCAATATCGTCGTGCCGCGCAAGCCGGGCCGCCCGCGCAGCAAACCGGTAAACTGATGCGCAAACCGCAACATCAGAGGCACCATGCTGATCAACTGTGCTGCATACCAGGACGGCCGCAAGCTGGCCGACATCGATATCGACGCCATCAGCGACTACGTGTCGAAGCCCGAATGCTTCGTGTGGGTCGCGCTGAAGGATCCGACGCCCGAGGAAATCGACCTGATGGGCGAGGAGTTCGGGCTGCACGAGCTCGCCCTCGAGGATGCCCGCAAGGGGCACCAGCGGCCGAAGATCGAGGAGTACGGCGATTCGCTGTTCGCGGTGCTGCATACGGTCGAGCTCGATGACGACGGCGAATTCAAGGTGGGCGAGCTGAACGTGTTCGTCGGCCCGAACTACGTGCTGTCGATCCGCAACCACACCGAGCAGGACTTCCGCGACGTGCGCAAGCGCTGCGAGCACGAGCCGCATCTGCTGCGGGAAGGCTCGGCGTTCGTGTTCTACGCGCTGATGGACCAGGTCGTCGACCGCTATTTCCCGATCCTCGAAACGCTCGGCACCGAGCTCGAGGAACTCGAGGATCGGATCTTCGCGAAGGCGACGCCCGCGTCGTCGCGCGCGATCATCGAGGATCTCTATTCGCTGAAGCGTCGGCTCGTGATGCTGTACCAGCACACGGCGCCGCTGATCGAGCCGCTCGCGAAACTCACCGGCGGACGCGTGCCGCAGGTCTGCAGCGGGATGGCGGCTTATTTCCGCGACGTGTACGACCATCTGCAGCGGATCGTGAAGACGATCGAAGGGCGCCGCGAGATGGTCGTCACGGCGATCCAGGTCAACCTCGGGATGATCTCGCTGGCCGAGAACGAAGTGACGAAGCGGCTCGGTTCGTTCGCCGCGCTGTTCGCGATACCGACGATGATCGCCGGCATCTACGGGATGAACTTCGCGAACATGCCCGAACTGCACCTGAAATACGGTTTCTACGGCTGCATCGCGGTGATGGTCGTCGCCGACTTCGCGCTGTGGTGGCGATTCAAGCGGGCAGGGTGGCTGTAGTCCCGCGTCGCGCCTAGCGCGGCGCGTGCTTGCCGATCACGACGCGCCACGGACGCACACGCCACGATTTCACGAGGCCGTTCTGCACATACGGATCGGCGCGCGCGAACGACTCGGCCGCCTCCGGCGAATCGCCCTCGAACACGAGCACGGCCTGGTCGGCCGGATCCGACAGCGCGCCGGCGAGCACGAGTTCGCCGCGCTCGGTCGCGGCCTGTGCAAGCGCGAGATGTTCGGCGCGGAACGGTTCGCGCCGCGACAGGTAATCGTCGACGAGTTCGTAGATCAGCTGGTAATGCATGCGTGGCTCCGGGAAGGGGACGGCGGCGCGGTCGTCGTGTCGGCACGGCTGCCGGTCAGTCTGTTGCGGCCAGTATAGGACAGCCGGATGGCCGGCGCGTCGCCACCGGGAGCGTAGTCCCGTTCCCTGAATTGCAACTAACGGTCAGCCAACTCAGCGACCGGAAGTCCCGACCGCCGTCGCGCCTTTGATCCAACCGCTTTTTCTTCTTGTTTCGCAGGGCCGGGAGACGCGGTTCTCATCGCCGACGCGGTCACGTCTGCAGGGCAGGCCCTTGCGGAAGCTCGATGTATGCGCCGCGGCCGCTCCGGCGGCCCGCACCTACGCCTTGTATCCGATCGTGCGCAGCAGATCCTTGCGCCATCGCACGTCGTCGTCGTTCTCGACGCCGAGCGGCGGAAAGCCGTCGACGACACCGGCGATCCCGCGTCCCTGCGCGGTTTCCGCGACGATCACGTCGGTCGGGTTCGCGGTCGCGCAGTAGATCCGGCAGACCTCCGGCACGGCCTTGATCGCATTGAGCACGTTGACCGGATAGAAACCGTCGCCGAGGAACACGATGAACGCGTGACCGGCGCCGATCGCAAGGGCGTTGCGGCACGCGAGTTCGACGAGTTCCGCATCGGTGCCGGAGCGGCGCACGAGACGTTTGCCCGATGCCTCGCAGAATGCGAGCCCGAAACGAATGCCCGGCACGGTGCCGACCAGCGTCTCGTGGATGTCCTCGACGGACTTGATGAAATGCGACTGGCCGAGGATGAAATTCACGGCCTCGGGTTTGTCGACGGTGACGGTTTCGAATTGCAGCATGGCGGACCTCGTCTGGCGATGCGGCGCGCGCGCCGCAATGGGCTCTCCAAGCTTAGTACGCGGCGGCTGGCGTCGAAAGCGACGCGTCCTATCCTTGGTTGTGTAGGGCGCGCGAGCGCGAATGCAACGGAGGGCAACATGGACGTGCGACACGGCTTCGTCGACTGCGTGGGACGCACGCCGTTGATCCGGCTGGCGAAGCTCAGCGCGGAAACGGGCTGCGAAATCCTGGGCAAGGCGGAATTCATGAACCCGGGCGGTTCGGTGAAGGACCGCGCGGCGCTCTACATCATCCGCGACGCCGAGCAGCGCGGCGCGCTGAAGCCGGGCGGCACCGTCGTCGAGGGCACGGCGGGCAACACGGGCATCGGTCTTGCGCACATCTGCGCGGCGCGCGGTTATCGCTGCGTGATCGTGATTCCCGACACGCAATCGCCGGACAAGATGGCGATCCTGCGCACGCTCGGCGCCGACGTGCGCCCGGTGCCGGCGGCGCCGTATCGCGACCCGAACAACTATCAGAAGATTGCCGGGCGGCTCGCGGACGAACTCGACAACGCGGTATGGGCCAACCAGTTCGACAACGTCGTCAACCGGCAGGCGCACTACGAGACGACCGGACCGGAAATCTGGCGCGATACGGCGGGCACGGTCGATGCGTTCGTCTGCGCAACCGGCACGGGCGGCACGCTGGCGGGCGTGAGCCGCTACCTGAAGGAGCAGGATCCGGAGGTCCGGATCGTGCTAGCCGATCCGCACGGCAGCGGGCTCTACGGTTACGTGAAAACGGGCGACCTCGGTGCCGAAGGCAGTTCGATCACCGAAGGCATCGGCTCGACGCGGGTCACCGCGAATCTGGCCGGTGCACCGATCGACGACGCCGTGAGGATCGATGATTCGCAGTGCGTGACGATGGTCTACCGGCTGCTGCGCGAAGAAGGGCTGTACGTCGGCGGATCGAGCGGAATCAACGTCGCGGCGGCGGTCTGGCTGGCCCGCAGGATGGGCCCGGGGCATACGATCGTGACTTTGCTGTGCGATCGCGGCGACGTCTATCGTGCTCGGCTCTTCAACCGCGAATGGTTGCGCGAAAAAGGGTTGGAACCGGGGTTGGAACCGGAACGGGAGCCCGAATGAGCAGGGGGTGAGGCGGCGTTTCCATTGGCTCGAATGCGACCTATGCTGAACAAATCCGGAGCGAACGCCGTTCGCCCGATTCGCCCAGACGAGGTGTGCCATGCCAGTATCAGCCACCCTGCAGGATTGCCTGCGCCAGAAGTCGTCGCGGTACGAAGTGGTGTACCACCCCTATAGCCATACGAGCATGGAGACGGCTGCCGCCGCGCATATCCCCGGCGATCGCCTCGCGAAAACCGTGCTCCTCGAAGACGACGAAGGCTACGTCGCAGCCGTATTGCCGACCACGCATGCCGTGCGCCTGTCGGATCTCTGGGTGAAGACGGGACGCCATCTCGTGCTCGCCCGCGAGGTCGAACTGCGCGAACTGTTCAAGGATTGCGACATGGGTGCGCTGCCGCCGGTCTGCATGGCGTACGGCATGAAGACGTTTCTCGAGGAACGTCTTGCACAGCAGCCGGAAGTCTATTTCGAGGCCGGTGACCACGAAGCGCTGATCCACATGATGCAGGATGAATTCCTGACGCTGATGGAGACGGCCGAGCGTGCGCATTTCTCGCACAAGATGCAGGGCATGCAGTCCTGACGCGTGCGGTGAACGGGCAATTGTCGGTGCGTGTGTGACAGGGGTGCAGGTCCTGCCAGTGGGGAGGTCGCAGGATAGTTAATTCGATATGCGAAGTGTTGGGTGATGTGTTTTAGTCCGACGTCCAATCCTGAATTTATGTCGCATTCCAGATTAACTATTTTGGTCACCTCGGGTACGGCATCGCTGGTACGCCCTCCTTGAGGAAACGATCTTGACCAGTTCGAGGCGGTCGACCGGCATGCCCGTCGACATGCGGGCGATGACGAGGCGGGGGATGCATCCTCGAGATTATTGTTCGAATGCCCTTTTTTGGTGCGGTGCAGGAGATATGCCGATATTTATGTTGAAGCGGATCAATATCCGTTTTTGCATATACCCATACAATTCAATTACCAATTGAATAATAAAAGTTGTATTTGTGCTTACCGGAATATTATTTGAATATCCCCTCCAAACTTTGTATTCGGGTATCAAATAAAGTTTGACGGCAAAATTTTTTCCTTGCTATCTTCTGCACCCAAGTGAACGGCGCCAATGACATCACCGTGTAACGAACGGCGAATCGTCATACGAAACACGCGGTGCCGCCCGCTCAGCTGACAATTGCCTGAACGTGCAGGCGCGTGGTTTTCCGGTGCAAACACCGGGCCGCGCCGGCCGGAACGATTCCTTGAAAAAGAATGTATTGGAATTCGAATGCAATTCTTTCAATTCGGATTGCAAATTGAATTTGAAATGAAATGTTCGGGTGGATGCGGTGGCGATGCCGACCTGGTTTCGCCGCCGGCAGCAATCCGAAACTGGGCGAATCGCTTGGGGGATGGATGGTGGGCATGAAAGTCGAAGAAGGTCTGGTTACGTCGAACAGCGGACTGGCTACGCTGGGCCGTCCGCGAGAATTCGGCAAGAAGCAACAGAATCCGGTACGCCGGTTCGGCGGCATCGGAATCGTCCTGGTGCTGCATGCAGTGCTGATCTACGCGCTGCTCAACGGCCTGGCGACGAAAGTCGTGCAGGTGATCCAGCACCCGATCGAAACCCGCATCATCGAGCCGGTCAAGCCGCCGCCGCCGCCGCCGATGCCCGTGGTCAAGCTCCCGCCGCCAAAGTTCGCGCCGCCGCCGCCGCCGTTCGTCCCGCCGCCGGAAGTGCCGGTGCAGGCGCCGCCGCAGGCGACGATCACGCACCAGTCGGCCCCGGTACCCTCCACGCCGGCCGTGCAGGCACCGGTCGTGGCGCCCCCGGCGCCGGCCAAGCCCGTCAGCCATGACGTGGGTGTCGTCTGCCCGAATTCGGATGCGCTGCGCGCGTCGATCCAGTATCCGAAGGAAGCGCAGGAAAACAACATCACGGGTGACGTGACGATCGAATTCGTCGTGGATGCGGAAGGGAACATCACGAACGAGCGCGTGGCGCAGTCGGCCGATCCGGTCCTCGATCGCGCTGCATACAACACCGTAAAACGATTCAAGTGCGTCGCGCAGGGCCAGTCGGTGCGGGTCCAGGTGCCGTTCTCGTTCAATCTGAATTGATGCAGTGGGCGGCCCGGCGCGAACCGGGCCGGGAAAAACCATCACGAACTGACGTATTAAGTTCACCGAAATAACTGGAGTGGGGTATGACGAAGCGTTCACTGGCCGCGTTGGCGGCAAGCATCCTGATGTCCGTCGTCGCAGTCGACGGGTTCGTTGCGCCGCAGCTCGCCCATGCGCAGGCAAGCGGCGCGGCCGGCACGGCGGCACAGGCGGCGGCGCCGTCTGCCGCACCGGCCACGGCTCCGGCCGCCGCCGAACCGGCTCCGCCGCCCGCGCCGGCCACGACGGAAGCGGTCGAGAACCCGTACGGGCTCGGCGCGTTGTGGAAAAACGGCGACTTCGTCGCCCGTTTCGTGCTGATCCTGCTGGTGATCATGTCGATGGGGAGCTGGTACATCATGATCACGAAGTTCCTGGAGCAGTTGCGCGCCAATCGCCGCGCGAAACTGGCAGATGCGCAGCTCTGGTCCGCACCGTCGCTGGCCGAGGGCGCCAGGCTCCTCGACGAGGCGTCGCCGTTCCGGTTCATCGCCGAAACGGCGATCGAGGCCGGCGAGCACCATGAAGATGCGCTGCTGGAAGCCGTGGACCGCAACACGTGGATCGACGTGTCGGTCGAGCGCTCGATCACGAACGTGTCGAACCGGATGCAGGACGGGCTCGCATTCCTGGCCACGGTGGGCTCCACGGCGCCGTTCGTCGGGCTGTTCGGCACGGTCTGGGGGATTTATCACGCGCTGACCGCGATCGGTATCGCCGGCCAGGCGTCGATCGACAAGGTCGCGGGCCCGGTGGGCGAGGCGCTCATCATGACCGCGATCGGCCTCGCCGTCGCGGTGCCCGCGGTGCTCGGCTACAACTTCCTGGTCCGGCGCAACAAGTCGGTGATGGAGCGGGTTCGCAACTTCGGCGCGCAACTGCATACGGTGCTGCTGGCCGGCAATCGGCGCCCGGTACGCGCGGCGTCCTCGTCGCCGGCCGCGGCGTCGCTTGCGAACTGACCGCCTGACGGAGACGCGCGATGGCCATGAACGTCGGGCAGGACGACAGCGACGAGGTGATCGCCAACATCAACACGACGCCGCTCGTCGACGTGATGCTGGTGTTGCTGATCATCTTCCTGATCACGATTCCGGTCGTGACGCACACGATCCAGCTTCAGTTGCCGAAGGAGACGGTGCAACCGCTGCAGACGACGCCGAAGAGCATCGAGATCGCGGTGAACCGCGATGGCGACTTCTTCTGGGGCGAACAGCTGGTGGATGCGCAGACACTGCTCGCGAAGCTGAAGGACGTATCGCAGCAGCAGCCGCAGCCGAGCGTCCACGTGCGGGGCGACCAGAACACGCGTTACGAGTTCATCGGTCGGGTGGTCACGATGTGCGAGCGCGCGGGGATCGCGAAGCTGTCGTTCATCACGGAGCCGCCGGCGCGCGGCGGCTAGCCGTGGGCGGGACCTTGGTGAGAGGGCAGGCTGGCGGCTGGAGGTGATGCACTGACGCCGGTGGGTCTTGGGGCATGGGGGCGGCGTAGGTGCTGAAGCATTAATGCTGATCGACCGCGAAGCATGGGGTCGGCGTAAGTGCTGAAGCACCAACGCTGATCGACCGCGAAGCATGGGGTCGGCGTAAGTGCTGAAGCACCAACGCTGATCGACCGCGAAGCATGGGATCAGCGTAAGTGCTGAAGCACTAACGCTGATCGACAGGAGTCGACGATGGGAATGAATGTGCCTTCGGGCGGAAGCAATGCCGAACCGGAAGTGATGGTCGATATCAACACCACGCCGCTGATCGACGTGATGCTGGTGTTGCTGATCATGCTGATCATCACGATCCCGATTCAGATGCATTCGGTGAAGATGGACCTGCCGGTGGGTAACCCGCCGCCGCCGGCCACGCCGCCGGAAATCGTGCAGATCGACATCGACTTCGACGGCACGACGACGTGGAACGGCGCACCGGTGCCGGACCGCACGGCGCTCGAGGCGAAACTGACCCAGGTGGCGGCGGAACCCGTGCAGGCGGAAATCCACCTGCGCCCCAACAAGCTGGTGCCGTACAAGGACGTGGCCGCCGTGCTCGCGTCCGCGCAACGCGTGGGCGCGACCAAGATCGGCCTGATCGGCAACGAACAGTTCATGCAATGACGCCACGGACGAGCCGATGAACCAGCGACGATGGAAACGGATGATGGTGGTGGCGGCGCTCGGCGCGGCAGGCTTGCTCGGACGCCCGGCATTGCCGGCGGACGCGCTGCGGCCGGACGTGGCCAAACCGTTGGCGGCCGCACAGGACCTGTACCGGGCGCACAAGTATCGCGATGCACTGGGCAAGATCGCCCAGGCGGCGGCCGTGCCGAACCGCACGCCGTACGAAACTTACATGGTGGAGGAGATGCGCGGCGCGGCCGCGATGGCGGCCGGCGACCCGGGCACGGCCGCGCAGGCCTACGAGGCCGTGCTGAACTCGGGACGGCTGTCGGGCGAGGACGAGCAGCGGACCACGGCGGCGCTGGCCGGCATCTACTTCCAGCAGAAGAACTACCCGCTGGCGATCCGGATCGCGCAGCGCTACCTGAAGGCCGGCGGATCCGATCCGGAAATGCGCACGCTGCTCACGCAGTCGTACTACCTGTCAAACGATTGCACACCGCTCGTGAGCCAGTTGAAGGCGAGCACCGACGCGCAGGCGAACGGCGGACACGCGCCGGATGAAGGGCAGTTGCAGATGCTTGCGAGCTGTGCGCAGAAAGTGAAGGACGGCAACGCATATCGCGGTGCGCTCGGGCTGCTGGTGGCTTACCACCCGAGCCCCGCGTACTGGGACGAAATGGTCACGGCGATTCGCGGCAACCCGGGGTATCTGCCGTCGCTCGATCTCGACATCTACCGGTTGCGCCGGGCCACGGGCTCGCTCGCGACAGCCAACGCGTACATGGAGATGACGCAGCTCGCGCTGGTGGCAGGGTTGCCCGCCGAAGGCAAGCAGGTGATCGACCAGGGGTTCGCGTCCGGCGTACTCGGCAAGGACGCGCAGGCGGATCGCGAGAAACGGCTGCAGGCGCTCGCGGCAAAGCGCGCGCAGTCGGGCGGGGACGCCGCGACACCGGCTGCGCCGATCGACGCGGGCATGAACCTCGTCTTCGCAGGCAAGGCGCAGCAGGGGCTGCCGATGATGGAGCAGGCGATCGCGAAGGGCGGCCTCGAGCATCCGGACGCGGCGCGACTGCGGCTCGGCGAGGCGTATTACGTGGCCGGTCAGAAGGCGCGGGCGGTCCAGGTGCTGCGCACCGTCAAGGGCACCGACGGTTCCGCCGACCTCGCACGGCTCTGGACGGCGGTGGCATCCCGCTAACGCAACGCACGGGCACGGCGGCTCGCAGCGCGGGAGCGGGCGTGGTCGGTGAGCGGAAATCGGTGCGCCGCTGCAATGGCACCGACGCATGAAGGGCAGGTCAGCCGAGGGAAAAGGGGCAGCCTTGTTGATTAGTAAACCGAATGAAATGTGCCGGATCGGCGCGACTGCGCGATGCGGGTGCCGTGCCGCACCACGCGCGGCTTGCGCGCCGCGACAGCGTGCAGCCGGGTATCGCGCCGGGCCGGTTGCATCACGGCATCGGTCGAGGCTTGACGACATCAAACCGATTTCGACTGCGAGGGACCGTCTTCCCATGGTTGTGCCCCCTGATGAGTCGGTGCTCGCCGCCGTGTCGCTAGGCAACAAGATCCGGGCGCTGCGCCAGCGCCTGAAACTCACGCTCGACGAAACGTCGACGATCGCCGGCATTTCGAAGCCGTTCCTGTCGCAGGTCGAGCGTGGGCGGGCGACGCCGTCGATCACGTCGCTGGTCCGGATCGCAAAGGCGCTGGGCGTGACGATGCAGTACTTCATCGACACGCCGACGGAGGCACGCTCGGTATGCCGCGGCGATGCGCTGCAGTATTTCCAGTTCACGAACTCGGCCAGCCGGTTCGCCAGGCTGACGAATCTGGTGGACGGCCGCAAGCTCGACGCGATCCTCGTCAGGATGCCGGCGGGGCAGTTGTCGTCCGAGATGACGACGCACGCGGGCGAGGAATTCGTCTACGTGTTGCGCGGGCAGGTGGCGCTGACGCTCGAGGATTGCACGTTCACGCTGAACGAGGGCGATACCGCGCATTACGAGTCGACGATGCCGCATGCGTGGCGCAACACGGCCGACGAAGAGGCGGTCATCGTCTGGGTCGGCACGCCCAGGCTGTTCTAGCAAGGACGGCCGGCGCGGCGGGCCGTCAGGAAGGAGAGGTACCCGATCGGCAGCGGATGCCGGTCGGATCGGCAGGAAGCAGGCAATGCGCTCAATGTAGGTGTTTAGTATGGCGAATCAAAATAGAAAACGACGGTGATGCTGAATGGCGCGGGTGCCCCGAAGCCGAGCCGTTCGAGTCGTGGCGGTAGAAAGCGTGGCATTCGAAGGCGTGGCAATCGCGGGTTCCGGTACACGGGCACCCAGGACGCGCAAGGAATTCACAAGGTTCCGGCGCGCAGCAGGTGGGGTCTTACTACGAGCGAGAGGGAACAAGATGAAGCAGAGAGTTTTGGCGTTGGCCATCAAGAGGATAGTCTGGGCGGAACTCGCGTTGACGGCCGCACTGGCGCCGCCGGCGTTCGCCCAGAGCCAGCCGGCGCCGGGCGCCGTCGCGATCGCGGATGCGGTCGCGAGCGGCGCGCCCGTGACCGTTGCACAGGCAGGCGGCACGGCGGGCAGCGCCGCTGCACCGGACGCTGCGGCGCCCGATGCGGCACCCGGTGCAGCGGCCGAGGCGACGCCTGCCGCACCCGCCGCGGACGGGCAGGGCAAGGTCGCGCAGATCAAGCGGTTCGAAGTGACGGGCTCGCTGATCCGGCAAGCCGACAAGACGGGCTTCCAGCAGGTGCAGACGATCACGCCGAAGGAAATCCAGGCCAGCGGCGCGGTGACCGTCGCCGACTTCCTGCGCGATGCGGCAGCCAACTCGGCGAACAGCTGGGGCGAAGGGCAGTCGGGCAACTTCGCGGCGGGCGCGGCCGGCATTGCACTGCGCGGCCTCTCGGAGAAGTACACGCTCGTGTTGGTCGACGGCCAGCGCGTCGCGCCGTATGCATTCTTCTCGAACAGCGTCGATTCGTTCTTCGACCTCAACACGATCCCGCTCAACGACATCGAGCGGATCGAAATCGTGAAGACGGGTGCCGTGTCGCAGTACGGCTCGGACGCGATCGGCGGTGTCGTCAACATCATCACGAAACACAATTTCCGCGGGCTGCAGCTCGACGGCAGCCTCGGCAGCGCGATCAACGCCGGCAACGGCGACGGCACGATGAAGTTCGGCGTGCTCGGCGGCTTCGGCGACCTGAACGCCGACCGTTTCAACGTGACGGCCGCGCTCAGCTACTACAAGTCGAACGGCTTCACGCTGGCCGACCGTGATTCCACGCGCAACCAGGACTTCACGGGCAAGCCGGGCGGCTTCTCGCTGCTCGCGCCGTCCTATTGGAACATGCCCGACGGCAGTGCGCAGGCGCTGAACGGCGGCTGCCCGTTCGGCGGTTCGGTTCATCCGGCCGCGCCGAATTCGCTGTCGGCCGGGTTGCCGGGCACCATCTGCGGGTACAACACGGCGGAAAGCACGTCGATCCTGCCGATGACCGAGCGCCTGAACGCGAAGCTCCACGGAGACTTCAAGATCGACGACAAGACGACCGCGTTCGCCGACTTTATGGAGAGCTACAACACGACCACGACCAACGACGGCCTGTGGAACAACGTGATCGGCAACTCGCAGAACCCGGCGCTCGTCTGGAATCCGCAGACGAAGCTGCTGTCGCCGTTCAACTTCACGGTACCGGTCAGCAACCCGTACAACACGACCGGCGCGGCCACGCCGCTCACCTATGCGTTTCCGAACACGGTCGCGCAAAAGACCTGGGCCAACTACTGGCGGGCGGCCGCCGGCATCAAGGGGTCGTTCACGCTGCCGTACGGCGACTGGGACTGGGCGACGTCGGTCAGCCATTCGCAGAGCACGGTGTCGAACGTGTTCACGAACCAGCTGAACGTGAATGCGCTGAACAACATCTACCAGAACGGCACGCTGAATTTCGCGAATCCGGCCGCGACGCCGAACGCGTTCAACGGCCTCTATCAGGAGGCGAACAACCTCGGCATCTCGAAGCTCGACACGATCGATGCGACGCTGTCGACGCCGAACCTGTTCCATCTGCCGGCCGGCGACGTCGGCATCGGCTTCGGCGCGCAGTTCACGCACCAGAGCGAAACGCTGACGCCGGGCTCCGAATACCTGAGCGGCGCCGTCATCACACCGGACCTCGAGACGGTGGATGGCCAGCGCAACGTCGCGGCCATCTATTACCAGATCAACATACCGATCATCGAGAACCTGACGTTCAGCCAGGCAGGCCGCTACGATCACTACACCGACGTGGGCGGCGCCTTCTCGCCGCGCTTCGCGTTGCGGTACCAGCCGATCAAGGCGCTCACGTTGTATACGTCGTACAACCGCGGCTTCCGCGCGCCGACCTTCGTCGAGGACAGCAAGTCGCAGACGCTCGGCATCCAGGTCGACCCGGCCACCGGCCAGAACTACACGTCGATCACCGTCGGCAACCCGAACCTCGCGCCGGAACGCACGCGTAACCTCAATATCGGCTTCCAGGTCTCGCCGAGCCGTTACACCGACCTCGGCTTCGACTGGTACAAGATCCGCATCGACAACGTGATCGGCCAGGGCAAGCCGTCGCAGGTCGTGACCGACCCGACGACCGGCCAGTTGCTGTACAAGGTGATTCCGTACCAGAACCTCGGCTACCTCGACACGAACGGCTTTGAAGGCACGTTCCGCCAGGGCCTGCCGCTGAAGGGCTGGGGCACGATTACGCTGTCGGGCGACTGGGCTTACGTCAACAGCTACAAGATCGGCTTCCCCGGCGCCGCGCCGGTCAACGGCGCGGGCAACAACTTCACGATCACGCAGCCGTTCGGCGGCAGCTTCCCGCGCTGGCGCGGCAACACGACGCTGGACTGGAACTACCGGAAGTTCGATGCGGCGCTGACGTGGCAGTTCACGGGCCCGTACGCGCAGAACCTGATGCCCGAGCCGAACAAGGTCGGTTCGTACAGCCAGTTCAACCTGATGGTGACGTACACGGGCTTCAAGAACTGGACGATCTACGGCGGCATCGACAACCTCTTCAACCGCACGCCGCCGTACGACCCGATCTTCGCGAACGGCACGCTGAGCCAGAGCGGGTACGACACGTCGGTGTACTCGTACATCGGCCGGTTCGCGCAGGTCGGCGCGACGTACAAGTTCTGATGGCGACCGCGATGCACTGACAGGTTTGGGACAGGCCGCTCCACGTCCACTACCCCCTTTTCGGGGCGGCCTTTTTTCACCTGGCGCCACGACGGCCCGCAACCGGGGCGCGCGGCGGTGCAGTTCATCCGATCGGGACCAGCATGAACCATCCGCGGGACGCGGCCGTACGCGGCGTCCGGCACGGGCATCGATTGCGCGCAGGCTTCACACCCGCACGCTTCCGGACAGACTGACCATGAGACTGTTGAATGGGCGACGGGCACGCGCGCCGCGCCACTCGCACCTGACGCGCACGTACGGGCGGATGCGCACCGCCGCGCGCGCCGCGCTGCTCGCGTGCGCCGTGTGGTTCGTGTCGGGCAGCGTCATGCCGCAGGCCGCGCTCGCCGTGCCGGCGATCTCGCAATACGACCATCCGAAGTATCCGCCGGGCTTCACGCATTTCGACTACGCGAATCCGGATGCGCCGGACAGCGGCACGCTCGATTTCGAAAACTACGACGAAGCGCAAAGCTACGACTCGCTGAACCCGTTTCTCGTGCGCGGCTCGCCCGCACCGGACATCAAGAACCTGATGTTCGACACGCTGATGCAGCGCAGCTGGGACGAGCTCGCATCCGAATACGCGCTGATCGCCGACGATGTCGAGGTCGCGCCCGACGGGCTGTCGGCGACGTTCCATATCGATCCCGCCGCGCGCTTCTCGAACGGCGACCCGATCACCGCGGCCGACGTCAGGTATTCGTTCGATACGCTGACGAGCCCGCAGGCCTCGCCGCTGTACAACGCGCAGTTCTCGATCATCAGGCGTGCGGTGGTCGTCGACGGCCACACGGTGCGCTTCGAGTTCAAGCACGCGGAGCGCGACGCCGCGCTGATCGCGGGCGACCTGCCGGTGTTCTCGCCGAAGTGGGGCATGCGTGCGGACGGCACGCGGCCGCCGTTCGACCAGATCGCGACGGTGCCGCCGATCGCGAGCGGCCCGTACCTGATCGAGCAGCGCAAGAACGACAAGCAGATCGTCTATGTGCGCAACCCGCACTACTGGGCGGCGAACCTGCCGTCGCGACGCGGCATGTTCCGCTTCGCGCACGTGTCGTTCAAGTTGTACCTGGATCAATACACGGCGCTCGAAGCGTTCAAGGCCGGCGACATCGACGCGCGCATGGAATACAGCGCGACGCAGTGGGCGCGCAAGTACGTCGGCAAGAACTTCCGCAACGGCATGCTGACGCGCGGCGAGTTTCCCGACGGCCCCGCGCAGATGCAGGGCTTCCTGATGAACATGCGCAAGCCGATGTTCCAGGACGTGCGGGTGCGGCACGCGCTCGCGCTGGCGTTCGACTTCGACTGGATGAGCCGGATGATGTTCTACGGGCAGTATCGCCGTACCAACAGCTTCTGGGAGGCGAGCCCGTTCGCGGCAACCGGCATGCCGAGCGAGAAGGAGCGCGCGTTGCTCGAACCGTTCCGCTCGACGCTGCCCCCGGAGGTGTTCGGCCCGATGGTCCGGCAGCCGTCGACGCTGCCGCCCGGCTCGTTGCGCGAGAACCTGAAGCAGGCGCGCGACCTGCTCGCGCAGGCCGGCTGGTTTTACCGCGACGGCGCGCTGCGCGACGCGAACGGCACGCCGATGACGATCGAGATCATCGACGACCAGCCCGGCATGGACCGCCTGATCCTGCCGTACACGCAGGCGCTCGCGATGCTCGGCATCCACGCGTACCTGCGCGAGATCGACAGCGCGGTCTACCTGAAGCGGCTCGACAACTTCGAGTACGACATGACGACGTACATCTACCTGCCGGTGACGATCCCGGGTGCGGAGCTGACGCGCCGCTTCGGCAGCGCGGCCGCGTCGCAGCCGGGCTCCGAGAACTATCCGGGCGTGAAGTCGAAGGCGGTCGACGCGCTGATCCGCGCGGCGCTCGCCGCCGACACGCTCGACGATCTCGAGACGGCCACGCACGCGCTCGACCGCGTGCTGATCAACCTGTATGTGCTGATTCCGCAGTACTACCTGCCGAATGCGCGGATCGCGTATAAGGCGACGCTCGGCCACCCGGCGATCGTGCCGGACTCCTATCAGTATGAAGACTGGATCATCGACTACTGGTACGTGAAGCATCCGGCGGCGAAAGCCGCGCCGGCAGCCTGACGGGGAACGACGATGCTGGCATACATACTCAGGCGGTTGCTGCTGATGGTCCCGACGCTGATCGGGGTGGTGACGATCACGTTCGCGGTCACGCAGTTCGTGCCGGGCGGCCCGGTCGAACAGGTGCTCGCGCAGCTGCGCCACGGCAGTGCGCGCGGCGGGGAGGCGGGCGGCGGAGGCGGCGGCTACCACGGCAGCCAGGGCGTCGACCCGCAGCAGATCGAACAGATCCGCAAGCAGTTCGGCTTCGACAGGCCGCCGCTCGAACGCTACGTGCTGATGCTGAAGAGTTATGCGACGTTCGACCTCGGCCAGTCCTATTTCGCGCATCGCAGCGTGTGGGCGGTCATTCGCTCGAAGCTGCCGGTGTCGATCACGCTCGGGATGTGGACGGTGATCCTCACGTACCTGGTGTCGGTACCGCTCGGCATCGCGAAGGCGGTGCGCAACGGGTCGCGGTTCGATACCGTGACGAGCGTGCTGGTGCTGGCCGGCTACGCGGTGCCGGGCTTCGTGCTCGGCGTGCTGCTGCTGATGCTGTTCGGCGGCGGCACGTTCTGGCAGGTGTTCCCGATGCGCGGGCTCACGTCCGACAACTTCGACGACCTGACGCTGATCGGAAAGGCGCTCGACTATCTGTGGCACATCGTGATGCCGGTGACGGCGTCGGTCGTCGGCAACTTCGCGATCGTCACGATCCTCACCAAGAACACGTTCCTCGAGGAGATCGGCCGGCAATACGTGCTGACCGCCCGCGCGAAGGGCGCGCCCGAGCGCGATGTGCTGTGGAAGCACGTGCTGCGCAACGCGGCGATCCCGCTGCTCACCGGGCTGCCGGCCGCGTTCGTCGGCGCCTTCCTGAACGGCAACCTGCTGATCGAGACGCTGTTCTCGCTCGACGGCATGGGGCAACTGTCCTACGACTCGGTGATCCGCCGCGACTATCCGGTCGTGCTCGGCTCGCTGTTCCTGTTCACGCTGATCGGCCTGCTGACCAAACTCATCGCGGATATCTGCTATGTCCTCGTCGACCCCCGTATCCAGTTCAACCGCCTGGACCACTGACCGGGCATGCGCCGCGTGCGCGGCCTCGCCGTCGCCGTGGCGGCGCACGTGGTTGCGTTTTCGCGCACAGCCGCTCGGCTACTGGAGCCTCGTGATCTTCACGGTGCTGTTCGTGCTCAGCCTGGGCGCGAACCTGCTGTCGAACGACCGGCCGCTGATCGTGCGCTACGATGGGCACTATTACTTCCCGATCGTGAAGGACTATCCGGAGACCGCGTTCGGCGGCGATTTTCCCGCGATGACGAACTATCTCGACCCGTACATCCGCACGAAACTCGAGTCGCACGGCAATTTCGCGCTTTATCCGCCGAACCGATATCGCTACGACACGATCGACTATTTCGCGTCGCGCCCGTATCCGGCGCCGCCGTCGGCCAGCAACTGGCTCGGCACCGACCAGTTCGGGCGCGACGTGCTCGCGCGGCTGCTGTACGGGTTCCGGCTGTCGGTGCTGATGGCGTTCGCGCTGACGGTATCGGGCGTGCTGGTCGGCGTGCTGACCGGCGCGCTGCAAGGCTTCTACGGCGGCCGTGCCGACTTGGTCGGCCAGCGCCTGATCGAGATCTGGAGCGCGCTGCCCGACCTGTACCTGCTGATCATCTTCGCGTCGATCTTCACGCCGTCGCTGTGGCTGCTGTTCGTGCTGCTGTCGATGTTCGGCTGGCTCGTGCTGTCCGACTACGTGCGCGCCGAATTCCTGCGCAACCGCGCGCTCGACTACGTGAAAGCGGCACGCACGATGGGGCTCACGAACGCGCAGATCATCTGGCGCCACGTGTTGCCGAACAGCCTGACGCCCGTGATCACGTTCCTGCCGTTCCGGATGAGCGCGGCGATCCTGTCGCTGACGAGCCTCGACTTCCTGGGGCTCGGCGTGCCGCCGCCGACGCCGAGCCTCGGCGAACTGCTGCAGGAGGGGAAGAACAACCTGGATGCGTGGTGGATCTCGATCGCGGCGTTCGCGGCGCTGGTGGTGACGCTGCTGCTGCTTACCTTCATGGGCGATGCGCTGCGCAACGCGCTCGACACGCGCACACGCGGCTCGGCATTCGGCGGAGGGCGATGATGACGAGACCGTTGCTGCAGATCGACGGGTTTTCCGCGCATTTCGGCGCAAACGCGGCCGTCCAGGACCTGAACCTGTCGATCGGCCGCGGCGAGCGCGTGGCGCTCGTCGGCGAGTCGGGGTCGGGCAAGAGCGTGACCGCGCTGTCGATCCTGCGGCTCGCGCAGCAGGCGACGCTGTCGGGGCGGATGCTGTTCGACGGCGAGGATCTGCTCGCGAAGACCGAGCAGCAGATGCGCGGGATCCGCGGCGCCGATATCGCGATGGTGTTCCAGGAGCCGATGACGGCGCTCAATCCGCTGTATACGATCGGCAAGCAGATCGCCGAGAGCCTGCGGCTGCACGAGGGGCTGCGCCCGGGTGAAGCGCGCGAGCGCGGGATCGCGCTGCTGCGCCGCACCGGGATTCCCGAGCCGGAGCGGCGTATCGACAGTTTTCCGCACCAGCTGTCGGGCGGGCAGCGGCAACGCGCGATGATCGCGATGGCGCTGGCGTGCCGGCCGCGGCTGCTGCTCGCGGACGAGCCGACCACCGCGCTCGACGTGACGGTGCGCCAGCAGATCGTCGAGCTGCTGATCGAGCTGCAGGAGCGGGAGGCCGCCGAGCGCGGGATGGCCGTGCTGCTGATCACGCACGACCTGAACCTCGTGCGGCGCTTCGCGCAGCGTGTGGCCGTGATGGAGAAGGGCGTGCTGGTGGAGACCGGCACGACCGCCGGGCTGTTCGCGGCGCCGCAGCATCCGTACACGCGCAGGCTGCTCGACAGCGCGCCGCAACGGGCGGTCGAGCCGGTCGCCGCCGGCGCGCAGACGATCCTCGACGTGCGGCAACTCGCCGTCGACTACCGCATCGCGGCAAAGGGCTGGCGCTCGGTGCTCGGCAAGACGACGTTCCGCGCCGTGCACGACGTGCAGTTGAGCCTGAAGCGCGGCGAAACGCTCGGGATCGTCGGCGAGTCGGGTTCGGGGAAATCGACGCTCGCGTCGGCGGTGCTCGGCCTGCAGCGGCCGGCGTCGGGCGGGATCGAGATCGACGGCATGCCGCTCGCGTCGCTGCGCACGACGCAGGGCCGGCGCACGCTGTACGGACGCATGCAGGTGGTGTTCCAGGATCCGTTCGGCTCGCTGTCGCCGCGCATGACGGTCGAGCAGATCGTCGGCGAAGGGCTGGGCGTGCACCGGCCGCAGGTGACCGGCGACGCGCGGCGGGCGCGGATCGCCGCGCTGCTGCAGGAGGTCGGGCTGCCGGCCGAGGCGATGCTGCGTTATCCGCACGAGTTTTCCGGCGGGCAGCGGCAGCGGATCGCGATCGCGCGGGCGCTGGCGGTGGAGCCGGAACTGCTGGTGCTCGACGAGCCGACCAGCGCGCTCGACGTGTCGATCCAGAAGCAGGTGCTGAATCTGCTGACGAATCTGCAAAAGAAGTACAAACTCAGCTACCTGTTCATCACGCACGATCTGGCGGTGATGCGCGCGATGGCCCACCGGGTCATCGTGATGAAGGCGGGGCGCGTGGTCGAGGAGGGCGAGACGCTCGACGTGCTGCACGCGCCATCCCATCCGTATACACGGGCGCTGCTCGCGTCGTCCATGCCGACGCCGACGCCGGCGCGCGGCCCGGAGCAGAGGCAAGAGAGAACCGATGATTGACGAGAACCGGGCGCCGGGCGCCCGAGCCGTACAGGCGGCGCAGACGTTGCGCAGCGACGCCGATTTCTGGTCGCTGCGTATCGTCGACGAGACGATCGACGAACATGCGGTGCGCAACGACGTCGCGCAGCCGTTCTCGCGCACGCGCGAGCGCGGCGCGATGCTGATGGCGCGGGCCGGCACGGGCGCGGGTTATGCGGCGACGCCCGACCTGTCCCCGGCCGGGCTGCAGGCGGCGCTCGACATCGCGACCGCGCGGGCACGGGCCAGCGCGCCGTGGGCGCTGGTCGATCATCGCCAGGCCGAGCGCCCGCAGACGAGCGGCACGTATGCGTCGCCCGATGTCGACGCGGCGCTGCCGTCGCGCGCGGAATGGATCGAGCGTCTCGCGCACGAATGCGCGGCGGCGAACCTCGGCGCGCGCATCGTCGAGCGCGCGGCGAGCGTGATGATCGTCGATACAGAGCAGTGTTACCTGACGAGCGACGGCGTCCGGATCGACCAGCGGTTCCGCTTCCTGATGCCCGAGCTGCACGCCGTCGCCCACGGCGACGGCGACACGCAGACGCGCTCGCTCGGTCAATCGGGCACGCTGGCGCAGGGCGGCATCGACGTGCTGGCGCGCTACGGCTTCGACGGCGCCGGCGCGCGCGTCGCCGACGAGGCGCTGCAGCTGCTCGCCGCGCCGAACTGCCCGACCGGCCGGCGCGACCTGTTGCTGATGCCCGACCAGATGATGCTGCAGATCCACGAATCGATCGGCCATCCGCTCGAACTCGACCGGATTCTCGGCGACGAGCGCAACTTCGCCGGATCGAGCTTCGTCAGGCCGGAGATGGTCGGCCACTACCAGTACGGCTCGCCGCTGCTGAACGTCACGTTCGATCCCGAGCCGGCCGCCGAAGCCGCGTCCTACGCATTCGACGACGACGGCACGCCGGCGCGCAAGCAGTACCTGATCCGCAACGGCGTGCTCGAACGGCTGCTTGGCGGGGCGCTGTCGCAGCAGCGTGCGGGCCTGCCGGGTGTCGCCAATTCACGCGCGTCGAGCTGGAACCGCGCGCCGATCGACCGGATGGCGAACCTGAACGTCGAACCCGGCGACCAGTCGCTCGATGCGCTGGTCGCGGGCACCGAGCACGGGATCCTGATGCGCACCAACACGTCCTGGTCGATCGACGACCACCGCAACAAATTCCAGTTCGGTTGCGAATTCGGGCAACTGATCGAGAACGGCCGGCTCACGCAGGTCGTCAAGCGCCCGAACTACCGCGGCATCTCCGCGCAGTTCTGGCGCAGCCTGCGCGCGGTCGGCGACGCGGGCACGTTCGGCATCTACGGCACGCCTTATTGCGGGAAGGGCGAGCCCGCGCAGATCATCCGGGTCGGCCACGCCGCGCCGGCCTGCGTGTTCGCCGATGTCGACGTATTCGGAGGCGCGTGATGACGGGATTCGATCCGATGGCACGCCGCGCCGGCATCGACTGGCATGCGCATTTCACCCGGCTCGCCGACGAGGCGCAACGGCTGAAGGCGCCGGCCGAAACCGTCCTGCTCGGTTTCTCGAGCGAAACGTCCGACTTCGTCCGCTTCAACGGCGGCAGGATTCGCCAGACCGGGCGCGTCACGCAGGGGCGATTGTCCGTGCGGCTCGTCGACGGGGCGCGGCAAGCGCACTCGGCGCTGACCGTCTGCGGCGATCCGGCGGCCGACCTGCCCGAACTGGCCGCCGCGCTGGCCGTGCTGCGCGACGGCCTGCGCGATGCGCCGGACGATCCGCATCTGCTGTTCGATACCTCGTCGTGGCTGCAGGAAACCCACCGCACCGGGCGCCTGCCGGATGCGGACGGGCTCGCGCGCGTCGTGGCCGAATGCGCGCGCGGTCTCGATTTCGTCGGCTTCTACGCGGGCGGCACGCTGGCGCGCGGCTTCGCGTCGTCGACCGGCAGCCGCGGCTGGTACGAGGTCGAGAACTTCAACTTCAGCTGGTCGCTGTACGACCCGAGCGGACGGGCGATCAAGACCGCCTACGCAGGCGACGACTGGAGCGATGCGGCGTTCGCCGCCCGCGTCGAGGCGGCCGCCGCGCGGCTGCCCGTGCTCGGCCGCACGCCGAAGGCGCTTGCGCCCGGACGCTATCGCGCGTATTTCGCGCCGGACGCCGTTCACGAGATGACGAGCCTGCTCGGCTGGAGCGGCTTTTCGGCGCGTGCGCTGGCGAGCGCCCGCAGCCCGCTGCATCGCCTGTACGCCGGCGAGGTCGCGCTCGATCCGCGCGTGTCGATCACCGAGGATTTCTCGCTGGGCATCGCGCCGGCGTTCAACGCGGACGGCTACCGGCGCGACAGCGTGCCGCTCGTCGTCGGCGGGCGGGGGGAAGGGCAGCTCGTGAGCGCACGCACCGCGCGCGAGCACGGGCGTGTGCCGAACGGGGCGGACAACGGCGAATCGCCGCAGTCGCTGACGATCGCGGGCGGCACGCTCGCGGATGCCGACGTGCTGGCCGCGCTCGACACGGGGCTCTACGTCGGCAACCTCTGGTACCTGAACTTCTCGGACCCGATCGCCTGCCGGATGACGGGGATGACGCGCTTCGCGACGTTCTGGGTCGAAGGCGGGCGCATCGTCGCGCCGGTCGACGCGATGCGGTTCGACGACAGTTTCTACCGGCTGTTCGGATCGGAGCTCGAGCAGCTCGGCGCGACGCCCGCGCTGCTCGCGAACGACGACACGTACGGCGAGCGCGCCACCGGAGGCGCGCAGCTGCCGGGGCTGCTCGCGCGCGCGTTCGAACTCACGCTGTAGCGCGGCTGCCGGTACTCGCCGATGCCGTCATTCTTCATCGACCGTCCCGTCTTTGCGTGGATCGTCGCGCTCGCGATCGTCGTCGCGGGCGTGCTGGCCATTCCGCAATTGCCGATCGCGCAGTATCCGCGCCTGGCGCCGCCGCGGGTCGTGGTCACCGCGTCTTATCCGGGCGCGTCGACCGAGACGGTCGATGCCGACGTCGGCAGCGTCATCGAGGAAAGCCTCGACGGCGCCGACGGGCTGCTGTACTACGAGACGAGCAGCGACGGCCACGGCAACCTCGAGATCGACGTGACGTTCTCGCCCGGCACCGATCCGGACATCGCGCTCGTCGACGTCAACAACCGGTTGAAGCAGGTCGAGCCGCGGCTGCCGCAGCAGGTCGTCCAGCAGGGGATCGGCGTGTTCAAGGCGGCGAACACGTTCCTGATGCTCGTCACGCTGACGTCGACCGACGGCACACGCGATTCCGCGCAGCTCGGCGACTACCTGAACCGCTACGTGCTGCGTGAGCTGAAGCGCGCGCCGGGTGTCGGGGCGGCCGAGCTGTGGGATGCCGACGAGGCGCTGCGGGTCTGGCTCGATCCCGTGAAGTTGCGCGAATACGATCTCGGCGCCGACGACGTGATCGCGGCGATCAGCGCGCAGAACGCGACGGTCACGGCCGGCGCGATCGGCGACGCGCCGTTCGTGCACGGCCAGCAGCTGACCGCGACGGTCGTGGTCAAGGGGCAGCTTGCGTCGCCCGAGGAGTTCGGCCGGATCGTGCTGAAGTCGAAGCAGGACGGTTCGGCCGTGCGCGTCGCCGACGTCGCGCGCGTCGAGATCGGCCGCGACGACTATTCGTTTTATTCGCGGCTGAATGGCCGGCCGGCCGCGACGGTCGGCATCCAGCTCGGCCCGCGCGGCAACGCGCTCGAAACGTCGAATGCGATCCGCGCACGGCTCGCCGAGCTGTCGCGGACGCTGCCGCCGGGCATCGCGGTCGAGATTCCCTTCGACGGCGCGCATTTCGTCAAGATCGCGATCCACGAAGTCGTGCTGACGCTCGTCGAGGCCGTCGTGCTGGTGTTCTGCGTGATGTGGCTGTTCCTGCGCGACCTGCGCTACACGCTGGTGCCGACCGTCGTGATTCCGGTCACGCTGATGGGCGCGTTCGTCGCGATGTGGGCGTTCGGGCTGTCGATCAACGTGTTCACGATGTTCGGCCTCGTGCTGGCGATCGGCATCCTGGTCGACGATGCGATCGTCGTCGTCGAGAGCGTGCATCGCGTGATGGAGGAGGGCGTATTGCCGCGCGACGCCACACGGCGGGCCATGAAGCGGATCGGCGGGGCGATCGTCGGCGTGACCGCGGTGCTGACCGCCGTATTCGTGCCGATGGCGTTTTTCCCGGGCAGTGTCGGCGGCATCTACCGGCAGTTCGCGGTGGCGATGATCGCGTCGATGCTGGTGTCGTCGTTCATGGCGCTGTCGCTCACGCCCGCGCTGTGCGCGAACCTGCTGAAGCCGGTCGCGCGACACGGCGGCGGAACCGGCCGGGCGACGCGACGCGGCATCGGCGCGCGTCTGGCCGACCGGTTCGGTGCGGCCTTCGCGCGCGCCGAATCCGGCTATCGCCGCGTCGCGGTGTTTGCCGTGCGTCGCACCGGGATGGTCGTGGCCGTTTATGCGGCACTCGTGCTCGCATGCGGGCTGCTGTACTGGATGATGCCGGGCGGCTTCCTGCCCACCGAGGATCAGGGGCAACTGCAGGTGATGATCCAGTTGCCGGCGGGCGCCACGCAGGCGCGCACGCTCGCGGTCGTCGAGCGTGTCGAGGCGATCCTGCGCGCGGAGCCGGCGATAGCGAACGTGACGAGCGTGATCGGCTGGAGTTTCGCGGGCAGCGGACAGAACGTCGGGATGGCGTTCGTGGAACTGAAGGACTGGGCGCAACGCGACGTCGACGCGATGGCGTTGCGCGACCGGCTCAACGCGCGTTTCGGCGCGATCCTCGACGGCGACGTCGAGGCGGCGCTGCCGCCTTCGGTGCGCGGCATCGGGCATTCCGACGGATTCACGTTCCGGCTCGAGGATCGCGGCGGGGGCGGGCTCGACGCGCTAAAGGCGGCCCGCGCGCAGCTTGCCGAGCGTGCGAAGGCGGATCCGCTGCTCTCGGCCGTGCATTTCGAAGACCTGCCGGACGCACCGCGTATCGAGCTCGACGTCGATCGCGCGAAGGCGTATGCGCTCGGCGTGCCGTTCGAGCGGATCGCCGGGCTCCTGGGCGGCACGTTCGGTTCGAACTACATCAACGACTTTCCGGCGTCGGGCCGGATGCGGCGGGTGATCATCGAGGCCGACCCGGTTGCGCGCGCGACCGACGCGCAACTGATGGCGCTGACCGTCCCGAACCGAACCGGCGACATGGTGCCGCTTTCGGCGCTTGCCGCGCCGCACTGGACGATCGGCCCGGTGATGCTGAACCGGTACAACGGTTATCCGTCGCTCGACATCAGCGGCCGGGCGGCGACCGGCACGAGTTCGGGCGCGGCGATGGCGGAGATGGAGCGGCTGGCCGGTGCGCTGCCGGCCGGGATCGGTTTCGACTGGGTCGATGCGGCGCGCGAGGAGCAGGTCGCCGCACGGCAGACGCCGCTGCTCGTCGGGTTGTCGGTGCTCGCGGTCTTCATGGCGCTGGCCGCGCTGTACGAAAGCTGGACGATTCCGCTGTCGGTGCTGACGATCGTGCCGCTCGGCATGATCGGCGCGATCGCGGCGGCACTCGTGCGCGGCATGCCGAACGACGTGTACTTCAAGGTCGGGATGATCACCGTGGTCGGGCTGGCGGCGAAGAACGCGATCCTGATCGTGCAGTACGCGCGCGACCTGGCCGGTCATGGCGTGCCGCTGCGGCAGGCGGTGGTCGATGCGGCCGCTGCGCGATTCCGGCCGATCGTGATGACGTCGATGGCGTTCCTGCTCGGCGTCGTGCCGCTCGTGCTGGCGACAGGCGCCGGGGCGGAAAGCCGGCGATCGATCGGCACGGGCGCGTTCGGGGGGGTGCTGGCGGCAACGGTGTTCGGGCTCGTGTTCGCGCCGGTGGCGTTTCGTGTCGTGGCGTCGGCCGGGCGACGCGGCCGGCGTGCGGCGGTGGCGACGCGCGACGATCGTCAGGCTGAGGCGGTGGGGGAGTGACGACGTGCCACGCAGTGCCGGCAGGTGGATTTCGTGCGTTGCGTTGATTGAATGCGATCGTCGTGCGGACGTCTCGCAGACGGCGCGATGCTCAATTCGAATTCCAGGAGACGGATTCAAACGATGTCCTACGTTCTGTATTACTCGCCCGGTGCGGCCAGCATGGCCGTGCACTGGATGCTGATCGAACTCGGTGTGCCGTTCGAAACGCGTCTCGTCGATATCGATGCGGGTGCGTAGCATACGCCCGAGTACCTGCGGATGAATCCGGCCGGCAGAGTGCCGACGCTGGTCGTCGACGGCATACCGCGGACCGAATCGGCCGCCTTGCTGATGCTGCTTGCCGAACGCCATCCGCAGCCGTCGCTGGCTCCCCGTCCGGGCGCGCCCGAACGTCCCGAGTGGTTCGAGATGATGGTCTATCTGGCCAATTCGGTATTGCCTGCGATGCGAAACTGGTTCTATGCGGAAACGGATGGCGATCCGCGATGCGCCGAGATGGTGAAGACGTTTTCGCGGGGGCAAATCGAGGAGTCGATGGCGCATCTCGACAATCTGCTGTCCGACGGTCGTTCATACCTGATCAACAATCGGTTGAGTACGGCGGACTTCCTTGCGTTGATGCTCATGCGCTGGACGCGCAACATGCCGCGCCCGGCAACGACATGGCCGCATCTTGCGAGGTACATACAGCACCTTCGCGGGATGCCGACGTTTGTCGAGTTGAATGCGCGGGAAGGGTTGACTGAGTGGATGAATCCGCTTTCTTGAGTGTTCTTGAAAAGTGAGGCAGCAGTCGATTGGGGGGCTGCTCGTCTGTTTGAGCAATACCCGCGGTCCTGTCTCGAACGACGTGGGACCGGCGGCGAATATCCGGCGTCAGGTGCCCGCGCTCGCCGGAGCGTCGCGGCGGCGGTATCTGAAAAACGACCACAACATCGCGGTCGCGTCCGGGCCCTCCGCCGCGTGAAACGGCACGCGAGCGTCGCCGCCGCTCCACGCGTGACCGAGCCTGCGTACGATACAGACACGCACGACGCAGCGGCCGCTGCGCCGATGGTCGATCACCAGCCGGTCGCCTCGATCCGACACGGTGCGCGTACCGCTGATGGGCTCACCCTCCGCGTCGATGAAACGATTGACACGCAACCACTGGCGCGCGGCCTGTTCCGCGTTGATTTTCGCAACGACGCCGTCCCGTTCGCCATGCACGATCAGCGCCGGCATGCCGGGGTAGTCCCGCACGCAGACGGCCGCATCGATGAGTTGCACCGGGTCGCTGCGGCTGCCGTACTGCATCACCTTCAATGCGTCGAGGGACGAGCGGGCGGCCGCCGAAACGGCGCCCGAATGAAGCGCTACGGCCGCAAATAGCGTCGGGGCGTGCAGCGCGAGTTGCGCGGCAAGCCCGGCGCCGGCGGACATGCCCGCGACGTAGACACGGGCGGGATCGAACGCGTGCTGCCGGACGATCGCCCGGATCAGCGACGCGATTGCATCCGCGTCGGAGCCGGCGGTCGGCTCGGGCGGGTCGAACCAGTTCCAGCAGCGATGGGGGTGCCTGCTTTTCGATTGTTCGGGCAAGAGCACGGAGAAGCCGAAACGATCGGCGGCACGATCGATCCGCGTGCCGAGCGCGAACGACTCGGCCGTCTGCTTGCAGCCGTGAAGCATGACGACGAGCGGGCCATGGCGCGGCGCGTTTCGCGGACGATACAGCGAGTAGGTGACGTGATTGACGAAACGGCCGGGCGCCGGCAGCGACGAGAAGAACGAGCGGGCCCACACGCCGTCGGTGGACAGCGCGGGCTGCTTGCGGGAAGCGGGCTTCGTTCGCGGCGCCGCTGTGCGCCGCGTCGCCGTTCTCTTGGGCAGCGAAGCGAACGGATTCAATCTCAACCAATGACTCACCGGTTTTCGCGGCATGATCAGTAAGCGGCATGCGGGGTCGCATGCCGGATGGTGACGAAGAACACGCGGTCGGCCGTCAGACCCCGTCAGACCGCGCGATTGAACAGACGGATCACGAACAGCAGGATCACGGCGCCGATGACGGCGATGACGATCGAGCCGAGAATGCCGCTGAAGCCGATGCCGAGCAACCCGGCGAGCCAGCCGCCGATCACCGCGCCGACGATGCCGACCACGATGTCGATCAGCAAGCCGAAGCCTCCGCCCTTGACGAGTACGCCCGCGAGCCATCCTGCGACTGCGCCGATGATCAGCCATACGATCAAACCATGTACATCCATGATGTTTCCCCTCTCCTTTGGATCGACGGCAGATTCGTGAAACGGGATCTGCCCGACCGTCCGCGCAACAGGACAGAACGCGAAACGGAATTGCTCGTTTTTGCACTACCTTGAAGCCGCCCAGCCCGATTGAAGTGGTCCGAATAAATCGGACCGGTCAGCCGGCCGGGCCTCTCGTGGAAGCGGCCGCTCCGGCACTCGCCCGGACGTTTCGCGCGGGTCTGCGCCGGTTTACTTCTCCACCATGTCCCGCGTCATTCGCCCGATCAACGCAACCAGCCCGGCGCGAACGGCCGTCGTCACGATGCGCCGCGGCCCAAGGATCACGAAACCGGCCAGCGCCACCGCGACGGCCGCGACGGCCGAGCCGCCGAGCGTCGGCAACTTCATCGCCGGATAGTCCGCGATGTCGCCGGAACGCGCTCGCCGGGCCGTTTCGACGACGTGGTTCGACGCGGACAGTTCGGCCCGGGTCGCCGCCATGCGGGCCAGCAGGACACGCCGCCTCGATTCCGGCGAACCATCGGAGATTCGTCGTTTCATCACAGGCTCTCTCTGGCGGTCTGGATGTCGCGCTGCAATTCCTCGGTCAGGACGGAAAACGTGCCGTGTTTGTCACGCATGCGTACCGCCGCAAAGGAGGCGATCGACACGCACACCCAGAACCCGGCGACGACCCATGACGTCTCGATCAAATACGGCGTTCGTGCGGCGCTGACGATCGCCGCCACGCACACGAAAGCCAGTCCGAACGTCACGCTCAGGCCGAGCAACGCATACAGCATCAGATCGCGCAGGAAGTACTTCCTGGCAAGGTCGAATTCGATTGCCGCGAGACCCGCGTAGTCGGCCAGACGCGCGACCGAGAATTGCGCGACATCCTGCCATTTCCTGATTCTCGAAAGCAAAACCATGACATGCTCCGATGATGACCTCAACGCATGCCGTCGGGCTCGTGACAGCCGATCAGCGCTTCGACCACATTGCGCCGATGATGAAACTCACCGCTGCGACGGTCGCCAGCGTCACAATCGGATTGCTTGCGGCAACGTCGCGCACCTGCTCGAGCGCCTCGCCATAGGTTTGCTGAACCGCGCCGGCCACCTGGCGCGCTTTTCCCTCGAATTGCATGTCGGCACTTCCGGTGGCGTCACCCACCGCCTCCTGCGCTTTGCCCGCCAGCTTCTGCACCGTGCCTTCCGTCTTTTCGAACATGATCGACCTCGTCGTTCAATCGGGTTGCGTGACCATTGGGACAATGCTGGATCACATTCGTGACGCCATTCGATATCCCGGGGCTCAGTGTAGAGGGGGCGCAGCGTACAGGGCATGTTCAAATGCACTGGGCGGCGTAGTGCATTTGAGGGGGCGCGCGGGTGCGCAGCAGGTGTGCGCCCGCGAGCAGCCCCGCACGGAACGTGCCGATCCAGCGTTGCCGGTGCGCGGTGCTCGGTGCTCGGGACGCAGACGAGCCAGCCGGCCTGCGACAGCACGAGACAGGCGGCGGTTTCGGCGATGGCGGAATGGCACCGGGGCCGATCCGTGAGACGCGCGGCGGTGGCGATCGTTGCGGGTTCCGCCGTCAACGTGCGGTGTCGCCGAGCAACTGGCGGCGCAACGATTGTGCACGGGTGCGCGGATCCAGCCAGATGTCGAAGAAGGCGCGCGCGAAGACCGGATCGGGGATGTCGGCCGTGAGGCGGCCGTTCGTGTAGAAGCGCGCACCCTGATCGGGCAGGTAGACGCCGCAGAGTACGTCGCCGCGCGCGACGTCGGTAAATGCCCGTGCGATGTCGGCGCGCCACGCGTCGCGGGTCGCCGCGGGCAGCGGCGCGGGCGCGAGGCGCTCGATTTCGGCCATGCCGGTGGCGACGAGCCGCGCGCCGCTCACGTCGTGGCGATACGTGAGCGAAAGTGCGAACGGCGTGTCGAATCCCGCGGGCGGGTGGGGCGCCCACAGCTGCGCGTCGTACAGACAGACGCCGAATACGCAGAATTGGCCGGCCCCGATCATCCGTGCCGACGCGACCTCGTCAACGCAACGCGCGCCGGCCTCCGGCGCCGCGGAAAGCACCGCCGCCAGCGCGAGCATCGCAGCCCGGTGTCTCGCGTTCATGTCAGCGTGCCGACGACACGACGAAATGCATCACGTCGGTGCGCCGCTCGGCGAACCCCGCCTCGCAATAGGCGAGGTAAAGCCGCCAGGTTCGGATGAAGGTCTCGTCGAACCCCAGTGCACGCACGGCGTCGACGTGATCCTCGAACGCCTCCCGCCAGGCGCGCAACGTGCGTGCGTAGTCGAGTCCGAACGCGAGCACCGGCTCCGCGGCAAGACCCGCGCGGCCAGCCGCGTCGACGAAGCGCTCGGCGCTCGGCAGCATGCCGCCCGGAAAGATGAACTCGCGAATGAAGTCGCTCGAAGCCCGGTAGGCCTCGAACTGCGACTCGGCGATCGTGATCGACTGGATCAGCGCCCGCGCGCCTGCCTTCAGATGCTGCCCGAGCGTGTCGAAATACACCGGCCAGAACGTTTCGCCCACGGCCTCGAACATCTCGATCGACACGATCGCGTCGTACTGTCCGTCGATGTCGCGGTAGTCGCGCAACTCGACCGTCACGCGATCGGACAGCCCCGCACGCGCGATGCGCTCGACCGCCAGCGCGTATTGCGCCTCCGAGATCGTCAGCGCACGCACGCGGATGCCCTGGCGTGCGGCGTACATCGCGAAGCCGCCCCAGCCGCAGCCGATCTCGAGCACGTGCATGCCGGCGCGCAGCCCGAGCGATGCGACGATGCGTTGATATTTCGCCGCCTGCGCATCGGCGAGCGAGCGCCGCTCGTCGCCGTCGAAGCAGGCGCTCGAATACGTCCACGTGTCATCGAGCCACAACCCGTAGAAGCGGTTGCCGAGATCGTAATGCGCGTGGATGTTGCGGCGGCTGCCGGCGCGTGTGTTCATCCGCAGCCGGTGGCGTAGCGCATACCAGAGGCGGGCGACGCGCCCGCCCGTCAGCGTCTGCGCGATCGCCGGCTCGTTGCGGATCACCAGACGCAGCAGCGCGACGAGGTCGGGGGTGTCGACCTGGCGTGCGCGATACGCTTCCGCGAACCCGATGTCGCCCGCGCGCAGGATCGCGCGGCACGCCCGCCAGTCGCGGATCTGCAGCGTCGCGGCCGGCTGGCAGTGCGGATCGCCGAACACGTATTGCGCGCCTTCGGGCGTCACGAGTATCACGTGGCCGTGCCGCAGCCGCCGCAGCAGCGCGACGAACAACCGCGAAGAAAGCGGCAGCGCGGGTTGCGATGCATTCGATAACAGGCGCAGCAGGGTCATGGGCGGACCTCGTGGTCGGACACCGCAGGGCGGCAGGGCGGCGACACCCGTGCCGACGGGGGCGGCGGTGCATCGGCGCAGGACGGCCGGGCAGGGGGCGTCCTGCCGTGGAACGGCACGCGCTTGAGCCAGAGCCGCAGCGCCTGCCAATGGATCCGGACGATCACACCGATCGCGTTGAACGGCTGCCGCGCGAGCGCGCGCCACGCCCGCGCGGCGCTCAGCGGGCCGGCCTGCATGACGAGCGCCGTCCGCAGCAGCAGACCGTCATCGTCGCGGTAGTCGATGGCGACCCGCAGGTGGTCGCCGCGCTGGCGAACGCGAAACGCGTATGTCCCGACGACGTCGCAAAACGGCGATACGTGAAACGTCTTGCGGCAGACGAGGACGGTGTCGTCCCCGATCGGCGCGTGCCGCCTCGCGCTCAGCAAGTAGCCGTGGTGCGCGCCGAACGTGTTGCGCACGTCCGCGTACAGCGCGCGAAGGCGACCCGCGCGGTCGTAGCAGTACCAGAAGCTCACGGGGTTGAACGCATGGCCGAAGAGGCGCGGGATCGTCTGCAGCCAGATCGGGCCGTCGGCCGGAATGCCGGCTTCGGCGAGGCGGGCGCGCAGCCACGGTGCAAGCGGCTGGCCGTCACGCGGCCCGTAGTCGCGCGACGCGAGTCCGAACGGCCGCCAGCGATCGACGCCGAACCAGTTGCCGTCGATCTCGTGAAGCCGCTCGATATCGCAGCAGATCTGGAACAGCGGATACGTGAACGCATGGTGCACGGGCCGCAGCCGCTCGTGCATCACGTGCCCGACGAGCAGCCGCGCGGCGCTGCCGTCGCTCGCGAACGGCGCGTTCATGACGTGGCCCAGGCCGGCTTTACGCCGAAGTCGCCGGCCACGCGCAAGGCGGATTTCAGGCCGTCTTCATGAAAGCCGTAGCCTGTCCACGCACCCGCGAACCACGTGCGGCGCTGCCCTTGCAGCGCGGGCAGGCGTTGCTGCGCATCGACGGCGGCTAGATCGAGCAGCGGATGCTCGTAGTCGTAGCGGCCGAGCTGCGTGCCCGGCGCGGGCGCGTCGACGGGATTCAGCGTGACGACGACCGGAGTGCGGAAAGGCAGCGGCTGCAGCTGGTTGATCAGGTAGCTGACACACACGGGCGATACGCCGCCGGCGGCCGGCGCCGCACGGCGGCTCAGGTAGTTCCACGCCGACCAGACGCGCCGCCGGCGCGGTAGCAACGCCGTATCGGTATGCAGCACCGCGACGTTGCGCTGGTAGCGCACGGCGCCCAGCACGCTGCGCTCGGCGTCGCTGGTGTCCGCGAGCAGCCGCAGGCTCGTCGGCGCGTGGCACGCGAGCACGATGGCGTCGAACCGCTCATGGCCGGCCGCGTCGGTCGCCACCGTGACGCCGTGATCGTCGCGCCGAATCGTGCGGACCGGCGTGTTCACGCGTACATCGTCGAGCGTCGCGGCGATGCGCTCGACATACTGCCGCGCGCCACCGGCGATCGTGCGCCAGGGCGGTCGGTCGTTGACCTGCAGCAGCGCGTGGTTCAGGCAGAAGCGCAGGAACGTCGCCGCCGGAAACCGCAGGATGTCGTCGGCCGCGCTCGACCAGATCGCGGCCGCCATCGGCAGCAAGTAGTGCTCCTGGAACGAGGTGCCGTAGCCGCCCGCGGCGAGCAGCTCGCCGACCGACAGACGCTGGCGGTGTGCCGTTTCGAGGTGATGCTGCGCGGACGCGTTGAAGCGCAGGATGTCGCGCAGCATGCCGAGGAACGACGGCGAGAACAGGTTGCGGCGTTGCGCGAACACCGTGTTGAGATTGCTGCCGGCCCATTCGAGCCGGCCGCCGTCGATCGAAACCGAGAACGACATGTCGCTCGGATGCGCGGCCACGCCGAGTTCGGCGAGCAGCGCGATCAGGTTCGGATAGGTCCGGTCGTTGAACACGAGGAACCCGGTATCGACCGGGTGGCTCGCGCCGTCGAGTTCGACATCGACGGTGTGCGTGTGGCCGCCGAGGTAGCCGGCCGCCTCGAACAGCGTCACGCGGTGACGACGGGCCAGCAGGTAGGCGCTCGCCAGGCCGGCGATGCCGGCGCCGACGACGGCGATCCGCCGCCCGGGCGGCAAGGCAGTGAAGGGCTGGTGCATCGCGAAGGGTCTCCGTCAGGCGGGTCGGCGGTCTCGGGAACGGTTTTTCAAGATACGGAGCAAAGCGGTCGGCGGATGCGCCGGGCCCGCTTCAGTCGCGCTCGCCGGGCGAGGCGAAGCCCGGTTGACCGATCTGTCCGGGTGTTTGCGGCACGCGCCTGAAGCGCGACGTGTCGTAGCCCATCGCATCGAGCCGCGCGAGCAGCGAGCGATACGTCGCGTCGTCCATCGTCGGCTCGCGCGAGAAGATCCATCCGAGCGTCTTGTCCGGGTAGCCGAGGATCGTGTAGCGGTAGTCGGGATCGACATAGAGCGTCAACTGCGTGACGTATACCGGCCAGAACAGCCGCACGCGCCATTCGCCGCCCCCGCTGCCGGGCTTTGCCGTATCGACGAAGCGATAGCGTTTCTCGGGTCGGTCGAAGCCGCCCTTGCGGCCGACGAACACGTCGTCGATCCGGCCGTCCTCGCGCAGCGTCCACTCGGCGCGGCTGCCCACGTAGTTGCGCTCCGCGAAATACGGGATGTTCGCGATCACGTACCAGCGGCCCATGTAGCGTGGCAGGTCGACGGCCACGCTCGACAGGGGCACGGCTGCGCGCGGATTCGTGTTCGGTGCATTGCCCGAGCAGCCCGCGGCGATGGCGAGCGCAAGACCGGCCGCGAGCATGGCGGCGAAGCGGCGGACGATTGGGTACGGCATGACACGTCTCACGCGCGTACGGGCCGCTTGTCGAACAGGTAGTGCGCGATGCCCCATTCCTGGCCGCCGGCATAACCGAACAGTTCGGCGACGGCCATGTAGAACATTCGCCAGCGCTGGAACCAGATCCGCGCGTCGGCGCCGTAGACCGTTTCGAAAATCGGCATGGTCCGGCCGCGCGCGGCGTCGAGCGAAGCGAGCCAGTGGTTGGCCGTGCGGGCGTAGGCGGTGCCGTCGATCCACCATTGGCGGTCGAGGCGAACGTCGTCCTGGAACCGCAGCAGCAGATGGGCCGACGGCATCGTGCCGCCGGTGAAGAAATGACGCGACATCCAGTCGGTGTCGTCGCGCACCGCGAAATGATAGGCGAGCAGCTTGTGCGCGAAGATGTGCACGAACAACTTGCCGTCGTCGTGCATCCAGCGTGCGATTTTCGCCAGCAGTTGCCCGTAGTTCTTCATGTGCTCGAACATCTCGATCGACAGCACGCGGTCGAAACCCGCTTCGCCGGGCGCGAAATCGAAGTCCACCACGTTGCCCGTGACGATCCGCAGATTGGTCAGCCCGCGCCGGGCCGCGCATTGCTCGATGAAGTTCCGCTGACCGTGAGCATTCGACAGCCCGACGATCCGCGCGTGCGGATAGCGCTCGGCGAGCCACAGCGACAGCGACCCCCAGCCGCAGCCGAGATCCAGGATGCGCTGGCCGTCCGCGAGGCCGGCCCGCTCCGCGTAAAGCGACAGCATGGCGTCCTCGGCTTGCGCGAGCGTTTCGTTGCCGTGCGGGTAATAGCCGCACGAGTATTTCAGCCGGGGGCCGAGATGGGCTTCAAAGAACGCGCCGGGCACTTCGTAATGCTGCGTGTTGGCCGCATGCGTGTCGATCGCGATGGGGCTCGCGTTCAGTTCGTGCACCAGCCGGTCGAAGGCGGCCGTGCGTCGCTCGCCGTCGAGCAGATGTTCGTCGCGCAGGCGCTGCCGCAGCAGCGTGCGCATGCCGGCGCGGATCAGCGGATCCGGCAGCCAGCCGCGTTCGCAGCAGCGGATCAGCCAGGTGTCGCCGGGGGCAGGCATCCGGGCGGGCGACGGTTGCGAGGCGGTGGCGGTCATGAGCGCGTACTCCTGTCTTCTGGATGGTCGGGGCGGGCAACGGGCGGTGGTGCGGCCGGCCTGGGCGGCCACGGAACGAGGGCGCTGGTCGTGAGCATGTATTCCCGGTAGCCCGGCCGCGTTCGCACGAGATGCGCCTCGAGTAGCGGCAGGCCGGAGACCCTGAGCAGCAGCCACGCCATCAGGAACGGCGGCATCAGCGTGAGCCAGCCCCACGGCATGCCGATCGCGAGCGCTGCGTATGCGCACCAATGCAGGCATTCGAAGAAGTAGTTGGGGTGCCGCGAATAGCGCCACCAGCCCACTCGACAGACGCGGTCGCGGCGCCCGGGGGCGGCGAGGAAGCGCTTGAGCTGCCGGTCGGCGGCGGCTTCTCCGGCCACGGCGACGAGCCAGATCGAGACGGCCGCGACGGCTGCGGACCGGGACGGCGCGGCCGGACTGTATGCCGGCACGAAGAACGCGACCGACAGCAACATCGAGATCAGCGCCTGCAACTGGAACAGCCAGAACATGTTGCGCGGCGCGGCGTCGCCCCATTGCACGCGGAACTGCCGATAGCGCCGGTCCTCGGGCTGCCGGCGGTTGCGACGCCACAGGTGTCGTGCGAGCCGCAGCCCCCAGATGCCGCCGCCTGTCGCGACGAGTGCGCGGTTCAATGCCGGGCCGGTGCCGAGCCCCGCGACGAACACGGCCATGCCGCCGAGCGTCACTGCCCAGACCGGGTCGATCATCCCGGCATTCCGGGAGCGCAACTGGCTGATCCACACCGCCGTGAACGACAGAAACAGTCCGACGAAAGCGAGGAGGGCAACGGCGACGGCATGCATGCGGGCGGCTCCGGGGACGCGATATCCGTCATATACGGAGCCGAAGGCCAAACGGATGCATCGGGATGCGCCGCGACCTGCGCGCGGGCGACAGGGGCACGCACCGCGCTCACCCTCGACGGACGGATGTCCGCCGCAGGTTGGCGCGGCGCCTGTTATGCCGCGTGCATTGCCCCGGTGGCGAGCACCGGACCCGTGGGTTGACCGCTCGGCGAGCCGCCGCGCGGCTCGATCGACACGGCGAGCACCGCACGTGCGCTGAACTGCGCGACGATCGCGGGCGGCAGCGTCATCGACGCCGGTGCGTCCGGCGTGAATACGCCGAGCGAGATCGGCTTCGCATTCGGCGGAATCAGCCAGAGCTCGGCCGAGCGATTCGCGGCGATCGTCGGCTTGTCCGCCGGCACCACGACCATCCGGGCGCGGCGCAGGTCGACGGTGGCGGTCCAGTGTGCGACGCCGTCCGACCGTGCGATCGTGGCCACCATGTAGCTGCCCTCGACAGCTGCCACGCGCGGTGGCGCTTCGCTCACCAGGATCAGGTTGAACGCGAGCAGTCCGAGGGCGGCCAAGCTCGCGCCAAGGCCGACCCAGCGCCACAGTCGCAGGCTGTTCCACCATCCGCCCGATGGCGTGGCGCCGCGCGCGGCCGGCGGAACGAGGAAGCCGAGGTCACGCTGGATTCTCGTCCAGACCCGGCCGGGCGGGGCGACGCGTGCGATGTCTTCCGCGAGCGGTGCGAAGCGGCGCTGCCAGCGCTCGAGTGTCGCCTGCAACAGCGGATCGCGTGCGGCGGACTCCTCGAGTGCGTGCCGCGCATCGGCGTCGAGCACGCCGAGCGCGTATTCCGCGCAGCGCAATTCGGGATCGTGATCGGCTGGCGTATTCATTGCTCGAGACATACCTTCAGCTGCATCAGGCTGCGCCGGATCCAGCTTTTCATGGTTCCGAGAGGCACACGCAGTCGCGCTGCGAGTTCGCTGTAAGTCGCGCCGCTGAAAAAAGCCTCGCGTATTGCGCGGCCCTGATCCGGATCGAGCCGCTCGAGGCACCGTTCGAGGCGTTGGCGCTCCTGGCTTGCTTCCGCGAGCGCGGCGGGCGTCGGATCCTCGTCGGGGAGATCCAGCACCTGCTCTTCGTCGAGTTGCGCCTCGCGATGCTGCCGTAACCGGTCGATCGTCCTGTTGCGCGCCAGCGTGGTCAGCCACGTCATCGCACCGCCGCGTGCCGGGTCGAACGCGTCAGCACGTCGCCACACGGCCGTGTAGACATCCTGGAGCAGATCCTCGGCTTCCCCGCGATCGTGAACCATGCGCAGGATGATGCCGAACACCCGCGACGAGGTCAGCCGGTACAGCTCGGCGAAAGCCGCCTGATCGCCGCTCGCGACCTGCGACATGACCTGATTCAGGTGCTCGCGACGCACGGCATCCGCGTCGGTTGACGGGGCGAAGCGCTCGGCACCATCCGGCGTGTCGTTCATGCTGAAGAAATGGCGAGGATCGCCATGGCGTGAATGTCGAGCGAAATATAGCACTGCCGGATGCACTTGATCGAGCAATCGACGGCGGACCCGCTGAATGTCGTGCATGGTGGCGAACCGTATGAAGACGTTGCAGCGAGATACGAACGAATCGCCCGCCGGGATGCAACCGGCCGCCGTCACTGCGGCGGGGTGGTTGCGTGCACAATGGCGTGATTTCCAGGCCGGGAGGGAGTCAATGAAGCGATCTGTCCTTTGTACGTCGTCCGTGTGGACGACTTCCATGGCGCTGGCTGGAGCGGCGCTGTTGCTCGCGGGATGCGCGGGCCTGGCGGGAGGCGAGAGCGGCAACGCCCAGGTGCCGCAGCCGGCCAAGGCGGTCGATCTTGATCGCTATGTGGGTAGATGGTACGAGTTCGCGCGCTATGAAAACCGCTTCGAGCGCGGTTGCGACGGCGTGACGGCCGATTATGCGAAGCGGGAAGACGGCCTCGTCGACGTGCGCAATACGTGTCGCGAAGGCGGGCCGGGCGGCCGCGCACGAAGCTCGGACGGACGGGCGAAGATCGTGGCGAACAGCGGCGACGCGAAACTGAAAGTGTCGTTCTTCGGGCCGTTCTTTTTCGGCAACTACTGGATACTCGATCACGCCGACGACTACTCGTGGTCGATCGTCGGCGAGCCGTCAGGGCGATTCCTGTGGATCCTGACGCGCGTCGCCAGGCCGTCGACCGAGCAAGCCGACGCGCTTGTCGAGCGCGTGCGGACGCTCGGCTACGACACGATGATGTTGCGGCGCACTGCGCATTAGCCCGACTGCATGGGCAGCCATGCATCCGCGGCCGCGTCACGCTCGGGAGAACGTCGGGCACCGCGTGCGTTGTTGTCGGTGACGATCGTGAAGGAGAGGAGCGGGGCCCGGTCTGTTTGGGAGCGGGGGCGTGTTCGCCCCCGACTCTGGGCGCGAGCTGTCGGGGAGACTAGACCTGCCCGCGATCGCGCGAGCTCACGGCGACTACCGTAGGCGACTCGGCGAGCGAGACAAAGCTTCGGGTGACGCCGTCCAGCGCATCTATGTTGCCTGTCTCGATGTCGTAAACCCAGCCGTGCAGATTCATGCGCCCCTGTTCGAGGGCGAGCGCCACGGACGGGTGAGTGCGCAGATTGGCGAGTTGCGCGATCACGTTTTCGCGCACGAGCCCGTCGAGCTTCGCGCGAGGCGTGTCGTATTCATGCGCGGCGTTGATGACTTTAGCGGCGTCGGCATGACGCAGCCAGTTCGCGACCGCCGGCAGATGATCGAGGCAGGTGCAGCGTGAAATCGCGCCCATCGCACCGCAATCGGAGTGACCGCAGATCACGATATCGCGAACGCCGAGGACGGCGACCGCGTATTCGACGGTGGCGGACACGCCGCCGGGCTCGGGGCCGTAGGACGGCACGATGTTGCCTGCATTGCGGATCACGAACAGTTCGCCCGGCTCGCGCTGCGTGAGCAATTCGGGCACGACGCGACTGTCCGAGCACGTGACAAACAGTGCCTTGGGGTTCTGTGATGTGGCGAGCTGCTTGAAGAGCCCAGCCCGTTGCGGATAGATGTCGCGCTGGAAACGAAGAAAACCGTCGATGACGTCACGCATGTTTGCTCCCGGGGTACAGATTCGATATACCGGCGTAGCAAAGACGGGTACGCTCGCGCGGCGGGCAATATTATGCCGGCATCAGATGAGCGAGGGAACGGCGTGGTACTTGAGGGTCGGCCGGGACTCGTGAAATTTTCGCAAAAAGCATCTCAACTTGATGATTTAACAGGGAAATTCTTAATCGTTGCCCGTCTGCTGACGTCCATTTGACGACAGACTATCCTTCCTTGCGGACCCCGAACGCATGATCAAACTGCCGAGCCCCGCTGCACGTCGTCGCTGTGCAGATAGGTCGACGTCGTCGAGATCGACGCGTGGCGCAGGTTGTCGCGCACAATGATCAGCTCAGCGCCGCGCCCGAGCGCGTGCGATGCGTGGGTGTGCCGCATCCAGTGTGGGCTCGCGCGCCGCAGCTTCTCAGCGGTCGCCGGTCGTTCGTTCTGGATCTCGTCGGCTGCCAGCACGAAGAACCGGCGCAGCACGCGCCAGAGCCGTCTGGGTTCGATGCCCGCGCCCTCCGCCTCGAGACTCGCGACTAGCGGCGTCGCCGGGTTCCAGCGTGTCGGCGTGACCGGCAGCCCGCGCTGCACGAGATGCTGATCCAGCGCGGTCCGAGCGAGCGACGGCAGTGCCACCTTGCCGCCCTTGCCGAGCACGTGCAGCCAGTGATCGCCGTGCTCGTCCCGCCGACCGCAGCGGAGCTGGTCGGCCTACGTATGCGTCATCGCCGCACCCAGGCAGATGCAAAGCATCGGAACGGCCGTAAACATATTCCGGCCGGCGGTCAATGCGACGCCATCAGAATGGTGGGCAATCCCGATCGACGCGCCCAAGCTGGATCACCCGTTCACCCCAGTAGCAATGAAGTTTGGCAGTCCGATCGCACCCGTCCATGACGGCCCCGCAGCAACGAGCCAATTTAATGAGGGTAATGACCCGGTTGCGGCCGCACGCGACAGAAACAAGGCTTCTGCTAACAAAAAGCCGGGAGACGCGATCGACAACTACAAGGGCGCGGCACCGATTGGGAATGAGGATAGCGAAGCAGATATGCGGTACGAATTGCATGCGGTCGTGCGACAGACCGTCCGCCAACGTGAGCAAGGAAATGGCTCGCTCATTGACGCGGCTGGAAATGTGACCTCTGAGCAACCGGGCTTCAATGCTGACGGCAAGGCAAGGGAGTATTCGACGTCCACTGTGACAACCTATCTCGGTGCGACGGAGAAGAACAATCCAACGAACCATTCGACGATCATGACGAACGCGATGCACGCGGAGCATGCTCTCGCCTACGATGTCGCAATCGGTGTGTGCAAACTGACACCCGAAGATTGGAAGGAATTGCGCATTGAAGCTGACTGGCGCTTCGGTGAAGGCATGGACAAATCGAATCCTCACCGGAAGTACGCGTCGTACTTCTCGAAAGGGAAGATGAGTGGTCTGTTTCTATCAGACTGGGTTAAGGCCGATGCAGATGCACATATGCCGAAGAAAATCCAGGACGAACGAGATGGTGGGTGGTTCCTCAGTGCGACGCACGCCCTATGAGTACCGCTCTCTCGACTTGGCCGCGACGTGTAGGCGTCGCTATCGCGATTCTCGTCTTGTCGGTCGCAGTAGCTGCGACGTGGACGTATCATGCTCAGCAGGCTGCGCCGCAGCCGCTTTCGGTTGAGGAATGGATGAAACGATTGATTGTGTTGCCGCTCCTTGTTGTGGTTGCCGTGCTGGCGCTCTGGGCGGGAATTCGGAAATCCGGCGGTGAAAAGGCCGCTTTGGCCATGACTGGGGCAGCTGCCAGCGTTGCGATGGCAGCACCTGCACCCAATCAGCCGTTCCGGGCTCAAGTCGTGGGCCTGGCGTGGCTCAATCCGTTAGAACGACGTGACTATCCGACCGAATGGCAATTGCTTTGGACGATGGGCCTCGTTGGGCCAAATGAGCACGACGACATGGTGAAGAAGGATCCGAAGAGCTTCACGACTGTTCAACCGGTCGCGGGTGTTGCGTATGGAAACGATGGACGCGAGACGTTTGACGGATTCTACGAAAAATATGTCGACAAGCTTCTCAGCTTGTTTGCTGAGATTTATGTGATGAGCCCGGCGTACTTTTACAACGTGCATTCGAAGGACCGAAAGGGCTGGCGAGAACTCGCAGGTACGCATATCGAGTTTGCAATCCCCGAGAAGCGACTCGATCCGGAAGAGTCACGTAAATATCTCGTCGACCAGTTTGTCGACTATTACGAGATCGGGAATAAGTCCGCACCGAGTCTGTGGAACAGTGACACTCCGCCAGATGTCCACATAACGCCAGGTGGTCCAAATGCGGGCTTCACTTCGCTGAATCGTGCGCTCGAGTACCTGCAAGCGCACCCCGATAAAAGCGTATGGGTGATGAACTGGGACGCGCCGAGCTTCCCACCGAAGGACAACCAGATGAACGAGAACATGGTCCTGCTCGTTCTGACGGGGCCGGACTTTGCGACAGGGCGAGAGCCGCTCGCCTGGATTGGGCGAGCCGCAGTCGGCAACGTGAACGACTTCGAAAAGAAGTCCGGGACGACCCGCGCAGTCCAGGCTTGGAAATCGACCATTGAACAAGCTGCCCACAATGCTGGGGTGGCGACGGCTGATCTTCATTACGTGGTCCACGACGCCGGCAAGGGCAGTGACGCCGCATCCGCTCGCCTGGGTACGTTGTCCCAGACGTTGACCGAAGTGCTGCCGGAATACGACTACAAGAAACAGACGTTCAACACGCCAGCGCTCCTCGGCGAGATGGGCGCAGGTTCCGCGTTGACGGACGTCGCACTGGCGATCGGTCGTGCAAACCATATCGGCGGCAATACGCTCGTGGCAGGCACGACAGACCTCGAACACCCGACGGCGGTCGTCGTGGTTCCGCCGGCGAAGCTGAATCCCGTCGATCCAAAGAAACCGTGGTTCCGCGCGGCCGGAGAGGGTAGTGCCTATCTGCCTTGGTGGGGGAAGCGCCACGATGTCGATTACAGTCGATCCGGGCAAGGGTACAGCTTCTGAGCACGCGAATGATGCGATAGATCGGGTGCGGCGCCCGGTTGATTCGCGCGTCGTACGCATTCGTTGTGGAGAATTTTTATGGAATCGGGAGCGTATAGACTCTCTCGCCATCAGCAGCTCATGGGGTGGGGCGTTGGGCTGGTTGCAGCTGGGATTTGTCTTTGCGTCGCCTTATTTGTTCTTCTGATCATTGGCGCATTCGACCAGTGGCATGTTCAAAGCGATGCACAGTTGTCGTTTGTCTTCTCGGTGCCCGTTTTAATGGTGTTCGTCGGACTTGCCCTGTTCGTCGTGGGCGTGGTCAACGCGTTCAGAGCGCGTAGATGAACCGATATGGCCACCGCGCGTGGATTGTCCTAACAATGGAAGTGCGATGTGATTGCGCGGCGGGATCTATGACGAAGGCGAACCTGGAACAGAGGCTTTCATGCGCGGTGTAATTCGGGTTGGAGACGTACACAGTCACGGCGGGCGCGTTGAGTCCGGTGCTGCGAACAGCGAGGTGATGGGTCGGCCGGTCGCACGAATCGGTGACCGCTGCACCTGCCCGATCCACGGCGAGTGTGTGATTGTGGAAGGCGATTCCGATTTCAACGTGGAGGGTAGCTTCGCGTCGTTCGACGGTCACAAGACGTCATGCGGCGCGGTGCTGATCACGTCGCTTCCGACGTCCGGGCGGGCCTAGCTTCTCGCACGAGCGCGCACGCGCCTCGACGCCTGCAGGCGATCGCTGCGGTCGTGGCATGGAGGTGAGCTCATGCATCAGATACAGCATGTTCGTCGCGAGGTCGTGGGCCAAGCCGCCGACAACAATGAACCAATCGGAATGCATGAGTGCCTCTGTAGGTCGAACGCACGCTCAGGCGGTGGCCGCCGGCGCCGGCCTTACGCTGCGCTTAGTGTCCAAAGTATTATTCTGGACTACATTTTACATAATCACAGTTATCGGTGGTTTTTGTTGTAGCGGCTAAGTTGTAATGTCCGCTTCGGGGGTGCGGCGGAATTCTTGGACTATCAGGAGCTAGTCCATGTACTCATACGAAGAACGCATCCGAGCAGTCAAGCTCTACTTGAAGCTTGGAAAGCGCCTTACCGCGACCGTTCGTCAACTAGGCTATCCGACAACGAAATCGCTCGAACGCTGGTATCAGATGTACGAGCGATGTCTGGACTTGCCGAAGGAACGTATCTGCCTGAGGCCGCGCTATTCGACAGAACAAAAAAAGGCGGCCACAGACCACTATATGACCCATGACCAGTGTCTGGCAGCAACGACAAAGGCTTTGGGGTATCCGGGACGCGGAACGCTCGTCGCCTGGCTCGACGAGCTGCATCCTGAGCGAAAGAAATGCGTTCTTGGGAAGGCGTCGGGTATTCGGTATGCACCAGAGCTCAGGCAGACAGCGGTCATCGATCTATGCACTCGACGAGAAAGCGCAGAGGAAATTGCTAAAAAGATTGGCGTGAGCCGCCCAACGCTGTACAACTGGAGAAATCGGTTACTCGATCAGGAGGCCGTTTCAGCCATGGCACGCCGCAACGATCCGCCGCAAACCCCGGAGAAAGCGACGCTGGAGCAGCAGATCGAATCACTCCGACGAGACATTCGAAAGCTCCAGATCGAACACGACATTCTGAAGAAGGCCAATGAAATAATAAAAAAAGGCCTGGGCGTCGACCCGCAACTCCTGACGAATCGGGAGAAGACGGCGCTGGTTGATGCCCTGAAACAGACTTACACGCTGCCGGAGCTCTTTGCTGAACTGGGGCTCGCCCGTAGCTCCTACTTCTATCACCGGGCACGGATACAAGCTGCCGACAAGTATGCCGGTGTACGCCTTGCCATCGCAGATATCTTTGAACTGAATCACCGCTGCTACGGATATCGCCGAGTGCGCGCGGCACTTGGCAGGCAGAAAGTCTTCATCTCGGAGAAGGTCGTGCGGCGCTTGATGAAGCAGGAACAGCTAAGCGCAGCCACAACGAGGCGACGTCGATACGGCTCTTACGCAGGAGAAATCGGTCCGGCTCCAGAGAACCTTATCAACCGGGACTTCCGCGCCGCAGCACCGAATGAAAAGTGGCTCACAGACATCACTGAGTTCCAGATTCCGGCCGGTAAAGTCTATCTGTCACCGGTCATCGATTGCTTCGATGGACTGGTGATCAGTTGGTCGATCGGTACGCGACCAGACGCCGAGCTTGTGAATACGATGCTCGATGCCGCCATCGAAGCAATCGGTAGCAGCAACAGTCGGCCTGTGGTTCATTCAGATCGCGGTGCGCATTATCGCTGGCCAGGCTGGCTTGCCCGGATACGTGAGGCTAGGTTGATTCGCTCAATGTCGCGCAAGGGCTGCTCGCCCGACAACGCGGCGTGCGAAGGCTTCTTTGGAAGGCTGAAAACGGAACTGTTTTACTCTCGAGACTGGCGGACCGTCAGCACCGACCAGTTCATTGAGGTCGTTGACTCGTACATTCGCTGGTACAACGAGAAACGGATCAAGATCTCGCTTGGCGCACGCAGTCCGATTGAGTACCGGGAGAGTCTCGGGCTGAAAACATAACCCAGTCCAAGAATTCCGCCGCACCCCGCTTCCGCTAAATAAAAATGTCGTGTTTTGAGCGTGGCGAACTAAATTCTGGAAGATTTGGGAACTAAATTATGGAAAATCGCCTTTTGCAGCCACGTCTACAATTTAGTTCCCGCTGCATCGAAGTCAAGCAGTTCGGGCAACGCTAGGTATTGTGTCTAGTGTCTAAGCGGTGGGTGCCGTCCGCTCGCGAGCGCGATGCAGCCCGCGGCTGTCACGTGCCGTGCCGGCTGCCCCTACGCTCAGGAGCGCGTGATTGCAAAGAGGCGTTCAAGGGTCTCGTCCAGACTTCCTAGCCACTCGAACGCGCCTTTCGAAAGTACCCGCTGATTTGGCCGTTCCGCTTTCACGCCCTGTGCATTGCCACGCGTATGGCGCGCTAGCACGTAACCGGCCAGGTCCGGCAGTGGTTGGCCCGGTTCCGCGCCGAACCACCGGTACTCCTTGATCTCTAGATCTTCCGTGACGCCCAGCCAAACCACACACCCGCTCGGTGCGTGTGCTAACCGCTGGTTGATGATCACCTGACCTCGCGACCCGTCCACCAACGACACCTTGAACTGTACGTGTCGCATCACGCTACCGCAGCACATGACGAGGTCATAGCCGCTCGAATCGAATTCCGCACGCAGGATTTCGATGTTCAGGACGCCGAGCTGCCAGAGCCGCCGCATGGCCTCGCCGACGAAGATGTGCTCGACAATCCGCTCCCGCAAGACAGAATATTCCGCATGTCTCGCCCGGGCATCGACCATCGCTCTTGATTCAGCTGTCACGCTCGCCCCGCTTTGTCTTTGATGGTGTTATATCGGACCTGTTGCTTGCTGCGCCGCGTGGCGTTCAACGAGCGTCTGGTGGTACCACTGGCCAAACGCTGCTGAGCGCAGGACATCGAGCTCTAGGGTGTACGCGTTCTCGCAGTACGGGGCATCGCCCCAACCTTTAGTAGCTAGGTTTTATGCGGTCTGTGGGCCTTCTTCATCTGCCGGACGCGTTGGAGGCTGTGCTGCTGGATCCACGACCCCCAGCGGATCAACGCTCGAGGCGATCGGAGCTAGGCGCACACAGGATTGCTTGGCATGCGTTCACGAAGCGCTCGGTTGCGTTGCCGAAGTGCGGGTCGTAGTTTTGCCTCTCGTTTCGCGTGCGAATCATGTGTTTCAAGAAGAAGGCTCGCTCACCCATGCGCGACTGGCGAATGGTCGACGCGAAGTCGAGTGCGGTGGCGTTCTTCATCGCGAACTCTTCGGTTGCGCCCCATCCGCTCTGCTTGACGATTTGCTTCACCACCTCGAGCAGTGACACGCTGGCCGCCCCTGCACCACGCCTTTCGTCTGGCTGAAGCTCGGCCACGATGGCCGGGTGGAGGATATTCAGATCCTCGTCCCCATGGCCACCGGTCTTCACCCTCCCCCGATATTCTTGGATCCATTCTAGTGTCGATGGACCGTGGTCAACTTCCATTTTCCGTGCCATGTGGCGACGTCTCGGCAGATGTACGCTCGGCCTCGGACCGAACGATGAAGCTGCATCTTTCAAACAATTCATCAAACGTCAGTATGTCAATCGAAGAAATGCTGTTGCGGTAAAGCTCGAACGATCTGAGTTGATCTTTGTTCACACCGTGTTCGGTGTCGAATTCACCGAGAGAACCGATAACGATGAAGGCTCTGGGTTTAAAGTTGAACACCTCTTCGCCTGTGGGGTCGCCGTGTGTGTCGGTCGGTCGGATATATTCGCTCAGGCTCCTCATCGCGGAGACAACGGTAGTTTGCACTTGCGCGACCGCGCCTGACAGTTCCTTCGATGGAGCCCAACACCCTGGGCGGTACTGTGTTGACTCGAGCAGTTTTGTCGTGTGTGTCTTGATCTCGACGAAACAGAGCGAGCTGATAATGCCTTTCGTCTTCATCAAGCCGTCGGCTCGCTTTCCGCGATTGATCAAGTCGTTTCCTTCAACGACTTGCTCCAGCTTTCTATTGTCGAACCCTGTGACGAAGAAGTAGCTAAGGCCATAGCCGAATATCCATCGATTCCGTTCAAAGTATGCTTGCCATAGTGCTTCATCTCCCTTTACGCCTTTAGCCGCCTTTACTTGATCGAAGTAGGCTGGCTCGCGTAGTAACCTCGAAAACGTGGAAACTTGCCGTTTGCGATAGCCGAGAGCAACCACATCTTCTTTTGTGATCTCCAGCCGGATCACCTCTGAGAAAATGTCTTGGTTTTCATGAACTAGGCTGGCAGCTTGTTCTTTCGATAGGACAAGTCGCCTCAATTCAGTGTCAGTGATGTTGACTTTGTCCTGCGAGGCAAACTCGACGGATGCGATATTCTCGAAGAAGGCGAGCAGTTTCGGAATTTCTTCGCCAACAAATGAGAAATGAGTTTTATGTGGCGTGCCTGTCTGCCCATTGAAGGCCTGAATTGTGAGGACGCGCAAGTCTCTTGTAGACTCCAGAAACTTTGCGACGATCTCAGTACGCCCTTTTTCGGTGCGTCGGAGCACGACTTCCTTTTTCACTATTGCATAGTGAAGTCCGTCTGAGTCAATTACTTTTGAGGCGATCCGAACTGCCTCATGTGCGTCTATATAAATCCTCGGACTAATGTAGGTTTTGTCCGGTAACTTGTTATAATGAATTTGCTCTTCGTCGTCCATCGCGCCCCCCAGAGCTTCATTGCGGAAAATCCGATCTGCGCGGCTAACAACGGAAAAGCAACAAAAAGTGCCTGCTGCTGCACCGGGCAGTTTCCGACATTATTGTACTTACAGTGGACTTCTTCCAGTAAAACGAGATCGAGTGGGCGTCCGTACTCCAGTGAAGCCATTCAACGTCGCATACTACGCCGAAGATGAACGCGCCAGCTGCGGCTCGCAATGCATTTTTTGTCCATTCAAGCTCGGGTCCCCACAAGCCGCGGCCGCCCGCGCTTTAGTGACATTGACACCAGTCTTCGGGATGTCGCGCTCACTGACGACTTTGGTGCGCGGCCCGCAACTCCATGGGTCTTCCCGAATTTCCTGCTCGCGATCCATGCAGCCTCCACAAAGTTGCCAGTTCGTTTTGATCTACGGTGAGAGATCGTCGGCCCGCCATTCCGCATATTGAGCGATCCACGTTGGGTCGTCGCTGGTGGCGACGAACACGCTGCGCGCGAACTGACCACGCCAGTGCCGAGTACGGTGCTCCACCCCACCGAAGAACGTCATCTGCCACCAGGTCGTGGCTATATTGGCGCGGTCGTAAATACCGCGGTAGGCAAAAACGCCCTCCCCAAAGCTGCCCTCGACCCGGGCTAGGGGATCGTGGCTCGCGAGGAGTTGTTCAAATAGTTGCAGGCCGCCAGTCGAAAATAGCGCCGCTCTTACTGGCGCATGCGGCACGAGTTGCGCCTGCCAGTGGTGCCATGCGAGTCCAAGCGCGATGTAACACGCGAGCTCGCTTAGCTTCATAGTATCGAACGGCAGCGCTACGCTTTCGTACCAGCGCCCGTCCGAGCTCCTGACCCAACGCATCTGTTGACCTACCGCGAGCTGGCGCCGCAACGCCTCATTTTTGGCTAGCCGCGGACCAACCTGCTCAGTGATGGCCGTGGCCGCACTCGGAAGCAGGCTGCCCATCGGTAACACTGCCAGCACGTAGTGCTCGAGCTTTGACTTGGCGTTGTTACAGGCCACGCACGCCGGCACCTTGCGGAGGCTGTCGCGCGCGGTGCCAGGACAGAACTCAAGCGCGATGACGTGATCGCCCGTGCTCGACACTCGGTCCCGCCCGCAATACACGCAGGTCTTGTCGCGATACTTCTTGCTTGCCATCGGTCCTCCAGACGCATTGTGGGTAACACGACCGGCGCGTCCTCGCCAGTCGCTCATAACATCACCAGCGCCAGCGCTCGCCTGCCACCTCTGCCCACGCCTCGCTCTCGGACACACAGCGGTGTCGTTCGGCCGTGAGCGCGATCGCGACAAGCAGGTCGTCGACCAGCCTGTCGAACGCGTTCTCGTTATAGAACGGCACCTGCAGGACGGTCATCCCGTCGCGGGTCGGCGTGCGCGCCACGTTGGCCAGCACCTCGCGCTCGACGTGCTCGAGCACCCGCGCCCGACCGCGGCCACCAGCGCGTTTCGGCTCGATACGCACCGTCATGTGCACCTCGACGAGCTGCGCCGCCGGCGTCACGGTCGTGGCGCCTGTTGCCGTGGCCGGTGTCGATGTCGCGGGCGTGGTCGCTGTGACTTGCAGATTTGCGCAATCCAGTGCCGCGTTGAAAAACGTTTCGACTGACTGGAACTGGCGCGTCGCGTCCGCCTTTGTGTAACGCGTCGTGGTACCTAGGCTCGCGTGGCCGAGCAGCTCCTGCATGTCGCGGATGTCTGTGCCGGCGTCCAGGCCATGGTTCGCGAAGGTGTGGCGCAGCCAGTGTGCGCTCGCGCGGCGCATGTCGGCAGCCGCGTTCGGATACGTGTCCACTAGCTCGTCGGCGGCCCGCGCAAAAATCCCTTTGAACAAGCGGCCGACCACGTCCGCATGGAGTGCCTGGCCAGTCACCAGATGGGAGATCAGCGGCGTGTCTTCCGGCGCCGTCTCAAGCGTAAGCGGCTCGGCGCGCATGCGCAGTTGCGCGCGCAGCGCATCAATGAGCCGATGGGGCATCGGCACGGTGCGCGCGCGGCGGCCCTTGCCCTGCACGCGCAGGCTCCATGCGTCGTCGAGCGCCCCATTGAGCACGCTGCGCGTGAGCGCCCCGGTGGTGGCCGCGGCGAGCTCGGCACGGCGCAGCCCGGTCGCGTACGCGAACAGCAGTAGGAATGCATCGCGCGTAGTCGTTGCGGCATACGCCGCCTGCTCGCGCGAAACGTCAAAGGCGGACACGGGCCGTAAAACAGTCTGCAGCACGAACTGCCACTGCGCGTGCGTAAGCGTGCGGCCGGTTGCGTCGAGCGCGACGGAGGGCGCCGCCGGCAGGCCGGCGAACGGATTCACGCGCAGATACTGCTGGCTGACCAGCCACCTGCCCATCGCGTTGAGGATCCGCCGCGCGGTGTCGCGGCTGCGCTCGGACAGCGGCCCGACGAACGGTCGCCACGCCGGGTCGAAGCGCTCGACGCGGCCGCGACCGATCCAGCGCGCGGCGGGTTGCGGGTCGAGCACGAACACATCCAGATATTCAGCGCAGTCCATCGTGTTCAGGGAGGACAGCGGTTTGCCTTTGACGACGATTGCCCATAGAAGCAGTCGCTCAGCTTCCCGCCGGTACGCGCGACGGGTCGCCTCGCTGCGTGCGCCGCGAATCGCGATCCACGCGTGGACCGCCTGCAGGTCGGTGCCCAGTTCGGCCTGGTGCGCGGGCACGGGCGCACGGTTCAGGCCGGCCGACCCGTCGAGTCCGGCCGGCACGCGCAGCGCCTCGAGCGGCACGACGCCGGCGCCCGGCACCGGCTGCAGAGCCGGGTGACCGACAGCCAACTGCCGGCGCGGCGTGACCGCCAGCGGCGACAGGTCGCCTAGCGTGTCCGGATGCTGCGAGATGAATTCGGTGATGCGCTGCGCGCCGATCGCGCCGAGGCGCGGCACCGCGCGGTACCAACGCAAGCGCCGCGCGCGGATCAGCGCGAGCAGCTCGGCAAAAGTGGCAACACGGGCGGCCGCGAGCCGCGCGACCAGCCGCGCGTCGAACCAGCCGTCAAGTGTGTGGTCCAGCTGCGGCGTCTCGACGAGGCTCGCCTCCATGCGTGCAAGCGCCGCGTCCTGCCGGTCGCGCAGACGCCGATTCCGCACAACCTTGCGATCGAGCGCTGGCGGATAAGTCTGGACGTATAGCGCGACGAGCTCGCGCTCGCTGTAGAACGCGTCCGGATCCATAGTGAGCCGGAACGCCTCGAGCGTCGGCACTTCCTGATCGGCGGCGGTGCCGGTGTGCGCGTCGCGAGGCAAGCTGCCCGGCTTCAGACGCAGTAGGTGCACTGCATCGATGTCGCGTGCGCGTCGAGCCGCGATCGTCAGCGTGTCACGCAGCGCCGAGAGCGCGTGGCGGGTGACACGTACGTCGGTGCCGGGTAGGCCGTAGTGCGCGTGCAGTACCAACTCGTCGAGCCCTTCCAGATACGCGCGGTACAGCGCGAAATGGTTGGGTGTCAGGCGCAGCAGCACCCGCGACATATCCGTGCGCATATCAGGAACTTACCGAGGACGGGACGGCAAACGGCTTCATGACTACTTCCGGACATTCGCGTTGCAAACGCGTCTTCAGGTCGGGAATCAGATCGATTTTTCCCTGCAACTCCACATAACGGCTCTTGAGTTTGTCGAACTCGCGCTTCAGACGAACAAAGGCGTCGGTCGCCAGAGCCGATGCCGGCACGTTAATTGCACCCCGGACCTGGTGGGCCAGTTCGCCGGCGAGCAGCCCATAGAGGATCGCGCGTTGACATTCCAGCCAATACCCGTCGTCCACGTCCATCCATTCTTCGTTGGAGGCCGCATTGGTCCACGCTGCACTCTCAGCAAGTACGGTCGGTAGCTCAAGGCATTGCGAGAGGATGTCGATCGGTACCACCGACCAGTCCTTGACGGCCGACAGGTCGAAAGCCAAAGGCTCCCATTTACGCTCCTCGTCCGGCTCATCTCCATGCTGCCGCGCGTACCAGTTATTGATTCGGACTTCACATTGGTCGTAGTAGCGAACGGCCTGGCGCGCGAACCCCTCGAGCATGAGCGCCGCTTCGATTTGTGCGGGCGCGCGCTGCTCAGCGAGCTTTGCTAGCTCGTGTGCGCGCTGTTCGGCGAGCTTCGCCTGCTCGTGACGCCGCGTGAGACGGTGGTTCAACAGCGTCGCACCAGCAGTAATCAACGCACCGCACAGTGTGCCGATGATGGTGAACCAGGCGGGGGCAGACCAGCTCACTGGTGATTGTGCCGTGACGGCTGCAACTTGGGATGCTGCGATTGCTACGTCAGATGCCACCATTTGGAACCTCTTTTTGGGTTAGCGACTCGGTGGATGGCCATCGCCCGGATCGTCGACAACCCGATCCGCTATCTACGCCAGCGCGTTGTGTGCGAACGCGGGCGCCGCGCGCAGGTTCGACTCGGCACGCCGTGCTGGAGATATCGGAGTCATTGTCAAAACATCTCATGCCGTCGCCCCCTGTTGTCGGGCGGTTCCGTCCAATCGGGATCGATCTTGCCCAGCTGAACCTGAAACGTCGTTGGTAAAAACTCGACGTCGCGAAAGGCGAACCGGTCAGACTTCTTGTCATCGAGCGTGATCAGTGCCTCACACGGGATCTCTTCGTTCAGAAAAATCGTCTTCTCGCCAATGGGAATAGCCGCCTCACCGGCGCCAGTTCCGGCTCTAAACGTCACGAAAATTGCGATCTCTGCCATCAACTTGCCTTTGACGCGTACCACTACTTTGCCGTCACGGTGATCAACCGCCTCGACCTCATCGGGAACGCCGTTCGTCGTGCGCCAGCTGAAGCCCTGAAGGTGCGTGACATAGTTCCATCCGAACTCGTAAGTGGATTCAACTTCGAGGAACATGCCGATTTGGTTAAGGAAGCCCGGCGCAGCTTCGAACAATGCGTCTACCAGCTCGTCGTCCGTGCCGTCGGCGATCGACTCGGCGAGGCGCCGCGCGGCAAATTGCGCGCTGTCGTCCTGGAACGCGCTCAGAGCGTCGCTTAGACTTTGCGTCCAAATCAACCGAGGGTGATCTGCACAGAATCGCTGCCAGTCGAGATCGGCCGACACGACCAACACCGCCGTGTCATGCTCGTCTGCCCAATGCTCCAACGTCAACAACGCTGCCGCATCGGGGAACTCATGCTTTTTCTTGGTCGCGTCGGCAAACGGCGCTCTCGCTTCGAAGTACCGGTTAAACAAGGAGCGCACGTCGACTCGAGCCCCGACGTCGAGCACCTCGGCCCGAGTTCGCGTTAACCACGCGGCCATTCTCGCTTCAGCGGCGATCGCAGGCTCAACCGCCTGGTCGACGGCCGCCTGCAACTGCGCTAGCTGATCGGGAGCCAGCAACTGCGTCCTCACCGCCATGCGCACCGCACGCGCGAGTGTCGACCGCGCCTTGGCGGCGTCGCGCGCCAGATGGGCCAGCACTTCGCGCTGGACCACATCCGGCATCAGCACCTGGACCCGGCCACGGCGATGGAACTGCTCGACACGCCGCAGCAAACCGGCTTCGAGATTCAGATGCTGCGCGTCGAACGTCGAGGTATCGAGTGCGATCGCGCCAAGCTGGTTTGTGGCAATCAGCGAGACGGTCCGGGGATCCATGTCGGGCTCCTGGCAAGACAGTGCGGGTCGGCACTACATGCCGATGTCTAGGTGGATTGGCAGCCGTGTGCTCTTGAAAACGGCCCTCATCCGGCGGCCGGTGGGTTCGGTGCGGCTGGTGCCGGCGCTGCGTCCGCCCGCGGAAACGATGCCAACAGATGATCGAAGAACGGGGGCAGCAGCCCGCACAGCCCGATGTGCTGCTCCATGTGAATGCGATAACCGCCTAGCTTCGCTTCCTCGAAATGCCCGCCGATGTGGAACCGGCCGGGATGCTCGAGCGCGGCCCGGCTCGCGATTGGAAACTGGCCGCAATGGCTGAACGGATGGAAGAACTTTTGCGCGCGTTGCAGGACCGTCACGCCCTCCGCGTTGACGCCCAGCGTGCCGGCGTTCCAGGCCAGCTGACGCAACGCATGCTGTCCCTGCACCCGGCTGTCGCCCTTCATGAATTTCTCCCAGTAGCGCGCTTGCACCGGCCGCTTGCCCTTCGGCTGTTCGATCACCAACAGGTCGTCGGTCGAACACAGGAGCGCCATCGCGAGCCCTTCCAAGGCCTGCCGCATCACGTTACCCGACGGCAGCAACTTGCCGGCCGTGAGCAGCTTGGTCGACACGATCAGGTCGTCGATCACGCCGAACGCGAGCGCAATCATCACGTTGGTGCGCGGCAGGTTCACGCGTTCCCCCGCTTCGAGGACCGGTTGCAGGTGCCGGAAACCGTCGGCCAGCGCCGCGGCCAGCTCCTTCAGTTCGGGCTCGAGCGCGCGGGCGAACGCGTCGCGCACGCCCTGGTCGGCATCGAGCAGTTCCTGCAGCACGGCTTGCGGGTCAGTCAGGTCATCGGCGGCCATGGGCCAGTCGCTCCAGGGTGGTGGCGGTGTATGGGACGTGACGGAAATCGTAGCGCGGCGAACGGCGCGCGCTGGCCGTCGCGGACGGCCGGGTTCGGTACGAGGGTCCGCCCTGCCCTGCGGCGCCCCGTCGGGCGGGGGGCAGGACAGAGTGTCGTGCAGAACTGGGAATCTGACAAGCAAAAGTGACATATCTGATAAGCATAGTTATCAGATGTTTCATTTTTCCCTCTCCACAATATTCCGCGATGCCGCCCTTGAAGTCGGCCTGCCTGCCTCCACGTCGTCTGGCGCCCGACACGCGGCTTCGGCCCGGCCGCCGGCGCTCATCGCGTATCAATTCCGCTGGAGACCACTCGAATGCCCGATGTCAATCTGCAACCCCTCGTCGACCAGGCGTGGGCGACCCTGCATCCCCTGCTCACGACTGTGCTTTCCGGCACGCTGATCGCCACCTTGGCGTCCACCGGATTGGTCGCGTGGATCACCGCCAAGGCGAAAGGCCGCGTCGATGCGCACTACGCGCAGACATTGGAAAGACTGAAGGCCGCTCTCAAGGGCGACGCCGATACGAAGCTCGAGGCGCTGAAATCGCAGTTGAAGAGCGAAGGCGACACGAAACTCGAGATCCTGAAATCGGAACTGAAGAGCGAATCAGATAGCCGCATCGAATCGCACAAAGCTGATCTGAAGCGCAGCGGCGACACTGAAATGGAAAAACTGCGTGCTCAGCTCGCGGCGGCCAATGCGGAGCGCAATACGCTGTTGGCTGCACTTGCCCAGAGGCGGTTCGACGCAATCGCCGCGGTCCACGCGCCGTTACTCAAATTTCATCGAGCCCTGAAGGAAGTTACTAGCGGATTTCGCCCGGTCGGAGCCAATGAAGAAGCGATGCTGGACGAACTGGTACGCACGTCCAACGCGTTCGACGAGGTCTTCGTAGAAAGGCAGATCTTCTTGACCGAGGCGACTGCAGACATGCTCGAAGACATTCGGCAAAAGCTGATAGCGAATGGTGTGCGATTTCAGCACGCGGTGATGTTGAACGTGAATGCACCTGACCGCCCCGTACGCTGGATGGAGATCGAGGCAACGGTCAGAGGCCCGCTTGGCCGGGCGATACGCGAACTCCAGCACGAACTGCGCGCGCTGATGGGCGACAAACCACCGATCACCGACTCGGCAGCACCCGCGGCCGATTCGTCCACCGACTAATTGATGCCCGCTGCTCCCGAAATCCCTTCGGCGGCTTGCTTGTCGGCGGTGAGCGTTGGAGACCTACCGCCCGCCGGGACGAGTGCACTTCGTTCGGTGACCGGTGTTCTTAATAGGGACACGAAAAAGCCCGCTCGACGCGGGTTTTTTCCACGGCAGAGAGATTGGTCGCCGCAGCCTCTAGTCGCGAGCGGCCGGCACGTCTATCGGGCCTGCCAAATCAGTCCTGCGAGTTCGCCAAAGTGTGCCGTAGTTCACCTTCAATGGTTTGCGGCAACCTCAATAGATTGAAGATTGGGCACGCCGCTTCGACTGTCTGATGCAGCGCGCGGATCGTATCCGACGATTCCGGCGATGCGATATTCAGTGTATAGCTGAGTTGTGCGGTAACACCGGCACGTGCTCGAAGCCGGGCTGCTGCGCGAGCGGATGTTGCTCGCCAGTCACCTCGACTTCGATCGAGTCGAGCTTCACCCCGCGCTCTGCAGCCTGGATCAGCGTGATGTGGGTTAGGCAGCTACCCAGGTTGCGAGCCAAGCGTCGCGCTTCTGGGAAAGATAGTCGTTGAGCGTAGTCATGGTCGGGTTGTCGATGTCTCTGTCAGTTAGGCGACACACGCGACATCAGTCGCACGTGCTCGTCGGTCGGTTTGCCTTCAGAATCTACGCGCCGGGCGCCGCGTTGTCTGCGAGAAACGTTGAGACGCTCGCGGCGACCTCTACCGCGGCGTACGCCTACCATCGTCTGGTCAATGCGTTCCCTGCGCCCCCCCTGTCCGACCGGCTCACCAGCCGCCTTGCGCATAGATCACGTCACAATCTACCAGCGCAGCTATCAGCCTCAAACCGATCAATTCTTCAATGCATATTAATTTGCATTACGAATTATATGAGATTAAATGGAGCCGGCAGGAGACTATCCGTGCGTGCTAGCCGACAGTGGCCCCAGCCCAAGTCTCGTGCGTGGACCGACGTCAGCGTGGTCCCAACCAGCCACGATGAGTTTCCGCTCAAGCATCCCCTCCAGGTGATCGATCAGCACGTCATCTGAATGCCGCACCATTCCTGGAGCGGGCTTCTGGTCGTTGCCGGTTTCGTCGGGTGTGCGCAGTTGACGGCCGGCACGCCATATTGGATGGTGTGTACGCTGCTGTTCTTCTCCGGGATGACTCGCTCGATGCAATTCACGGCACTGAATACCATTGGGTTTGCCGATGTTCCGCAACCGCAAATGCGAGACGCGACGACCCCGTTCTCGGTGCTGCAGCCGGCATGGGCATCGCCATCGGTGCATTGGCGCTATCGGTGGCCGAAGGCATCCACGGAACCCCAACGGGCCTAGCTAACTCAGAGGACTTCCGCCTCGCGTTCTGGCTCCTCGCAGGCCTTGCCCTGCTTGCTGTGTTCGACAGTTTGCTGTTGCCGGCCGACGCCGGCAGTCGAGTCCTCGTTGCACGGAAGTAGTAAGCTGTCCGCGCCGGCAAGGATGGGAAACTCCGAAAGAGTTGTGAGGATGAATGGCGTGTACTGAAGCTTTCACCAAGCGCGACTTCGCAACGGCCGGTGTCAACGCCCCATAACGTCATATCGGGCAGTCTGACTTATCGACAGCAACGAACACGGAGAACGCCTGATGACCCACGTGCTACTCCCGCTTGACCAACCAGAGGCATGGCCTGCTCCACTGGTGTCTCTCTTGAGCGGTCTCCACGGGTTGTTTATAGACTGGCAGATCGCTCCGGGGAAGGTGAACGTGAAGGACTATGACCGAGCGATCCTTGCCGTGGCCGATGCGCTCAGACCTTATTCGATCACCGGCTGGCACTGCACTCGAATCACAGATGTTGAGATCGCGCAGATCGTCCGATCTGGCATGCAATTGCCCGACGGGGCGATGCTGCGTCGTCGCATTGACGCACTGGTCGCGTCAGGCCAGTTGCCGGCAGACGTTGGCGACCGCCTCGCAGCTCACAATCAGGCTGACGAAAGCAACCGCACAGGCAGACTGTGGTTCTGCTTTTTCCCACCTCGTCAGGCAGGTGAACGTGGCATTGGGCGCTTTTTTCGCCATTGGGGTGGCGAGGCCCTTTACAACTCGCATGAGGGCGATCCGGTGACGTCACCGCTCCTGCGTGCGATCGGGACACCGTGCCTGATCGAAGCCGACGTGCCAGTTGCCTCGCTCGCTCCCGGCGCCGGCCTTGCAATGAAGCTCGTTCGTATTTACCTAATTAGCCGCGGCTACGAGACGGATGAGTCCGTGGAGCACGAAGACAGAGGAGTGCAGCCCATTGCAGCAGACTGCGTGAGGCGAGTGATCCGGTATCCCGAACGCGACTTCATCGAGTTAACTGGATGTGCGACCTGGCGACGTCCGCCCGTAGCAGGACAAGGAAACGCGGTTCCGCGATAAGTTCGGCCTGTGCGCGTGCAAGTGGCGCGGCATGGGTAAATGATCGCCGTAGTTCAGTGCTGTCCCTCCGCAGCGCTCGCCGCTTCGAGGTCTGGCCTGAGGATGGTCCAGTGCAATGCGAGATCGATCCGTTCGGCGCTGAATTCAATCAGCCCCATGTTTTCGACGGCGAGGGTGATCAGGTGAATGGCAGCAGCATTGGCACATAAAAGCGTCGACGCCATGTCGGACGTGTCGGGGCCGAAAAAGTAGGCGTCTGGCTCCCCGTCGACGCCCTCTCTCATGTGGCGAACAAATGCACCCAGCGTCGCGTGTGCACCGTTGCCGGAAGTGAACCTATACGAAAGTTCGTAGAGCAGCGTCAGGTCCGAAGCGTGTGCAAGCGTCGCAAGTTTCAGTGATCGCGGCCGTTCGTACCGTGCTTCGATCTCGGCCTTCCTTCTCCTGAAAACTTCCAGCCGCTCGTCGTTCGCGTCATTTTGATTGAGCTCGAGAACTCGGTTACATACGCCGAGATCGTGCGCTGCATCGTCCTCGCGCAGGCGCTCGAGTGTTCCCGCGACCTTCACCAATCCGGCTGTGACAATGACGGACTCTGTGCACAGCCGCGCCAACGCGCGAGCTTCAGGTAGCGCTCCGCGCTCGGCCATCAGAATGCATCCCTGGAAAGCCCCCAACGCCCGCACGAACCCGGCAATGGCCCACTTCGCTTCCTCGGTGAGTCCCTCCAGAGCAAAGGCTTTCCGCATTCGCATTCCCATCTCGTTCACCCGTTCCGCGAATTCGAAGGGTCCGGCATACAGTTCACGGGCGGCTGTCTGCCAGCCCGTAAGATCGTCGGACAGGAAGCCGACTTCATCAAAACTCGCCATAGCTTTCTCCGGTCATCGCACGCAATGTCGCACCAACAGCCTGTCGAAGAACTCGGCAACGCACTGTTGAGCGTGTGGGCCGACCTTGCGCTGTTCCAGATCGACATCCAAGAATTCGTGCCCGCCGAAGCGGTAGACCTCGTACCCCATCAGCCGCAGCCGGCGGTCCTCCGCTACCATCTCGGCGTAGCGCTGTGCGTTCGCGACGAACCGATCCGACGCGAGGGGATCCGGTACTGCATAGTGGTGACGGCCATCGACCTCAATCACGATTCGCACGCCCTGCTCCAGCATCAGCAGAAAATCCATACGTTGGCGCGCCAGAAACTGCTCGTCGCCGCGCTGGCGCTTGGTGTAGGGGTCGTAGTGCAGATAGACCTGCGGAATCAACGCCGGCAACCGGTCGCCAAGCGAACCACCGTAACGCTCATAGTAGCCTTGGAACACTGCAAACTCTCCCGCCGAGCGGGCGCCGAGCACCGTCTGGCGCAGCCGTCGGAATAACTGCTCCTTCGCGATGCCCGGATCGCTGATGCCCTGAAGTTCGGCATACCAGTCCCGCAGGTCCTTCCAGAGCAGCAGCCCTGAACTGGGTAAGGGACGGTCGAACACCAGCACCTTGTCGGCATGCTTGACGATCTCGACGTCGTTGTTTAAGGCATCGCGAAAGATAAGCTCCGGCTTTTCGCCGATCGAGGCGAAGATCAGGTTCTTCATCGCTCCGGCGACACCTGCCTGAGCCCGGACCACCCCGTAGATGGCGTACCCAGATTCCACGCTGGTCTGCCGAACCGTAAAGCCGTCCCGCCTCAGTATCGCGCCAATCGCGGTGGCCAGATCCACCTGCTCCGCGTCATGGCGTGTCATGGGGTGCAGAAGCTTGGTCAGCAACGCGAAGAAACGCGTCTGGCTGCACGTCAGCGCGCCGCATTGAGTCAGCAATTCTTCGTGCGACCAGTCGTCGTTGCGCAAGCAGTGCTGGACTATCTGCCCGTACAGACTAGTGCGGCCGAGCGACCCAGTCGCATCGTCTTGGATGACCGAGACACCAAACACCTCTCGGAGGCTGTCAATCAGCGACAGTTCGCCGAACAGGGATGCCAAAGGATTGAGAACCTTAAGCACGTCACGCCGGACCAGTGCACTCACTCGATGCTCGGCATGGATAGTCGTCTCGCTCACGGTGTCCGCGAGATCCTCGGACGGGTACTCGCGCAGTACCCGCGTTGCCAACTCGAGAAGGTCCGCCTCACTCCACGATAGGATGCGTCGCCGGACGTACAGCCGCTTGCTTCCAAAAGCCTCCTGCGCATCGCCTTCGTCGACGGCCTGCTGAATCCCCAAGCGGACGCAGGCGTCCGGGACTTCATAGGCTTTGGCTGCGGCGACGGCCTGTGCAATCTGCTCCCTCAGCGTGTCGAGAGGAATAAGCATCGGTGTACCTAGTGACCCCTGCATTGCTTTTCCACGGCGTTGAAGGAGTTGGCATTTTGACAGCTTTCGGAACGAAGCAGCCACTCCACTGTCGGCTGTGCGGAATTGATCACTGACTGCTTCTGGCCGGGAGCAGTCGGTCGTAGCCAGTCTTTGACCCTACTCTTTCTTACAGCTATCGACTATGTAATTATCAACCCAGAGTCCGGCTGCGGAACCCTACGACGCGAACTGACGAATTTACTTCGAACATAGGCGAAGTGACAGGCCGTGGCGAATGCTTGGTTGATTCCCGCTGCCTATAATCTACTGGGCACATCTCAGGATCCACCATCTCGACATGGCTTCCGCTGATTCAAACGGCGTCACCCCAACCGAGCAACTGCTCGCGGAGTTCTGCGAGCGCTCTTTCCTGAAGCTATGGAGCTATCCGAATCCCTTCAAGGACGACGGACATGAACTATGCGACTTGCTCGCGGTGTTCGAGAATCACGTCTTCATCTTTTTCGACCGGCAGAATCAATATCGCGACACTGCCGACACCGATGCGCTAATCGCTTGGAATCGGTGGCGGCGCAGCGTGATCGACAAGCAGGTCAAAACCGCCCACGGTGCCGAACGGTACATTCGAAGCGGGCGAGCGATTTTCACCGATCGGAAGTGCGCGAAGCCGTTTCCTGTTGCGATCGATCCAACGCACGCGATCGTGCACAAAATCGTCGTCGCGCATGGCGCGAAGAGCGCATGCAAGGCATTCTCGGAAGACAACGTATACGGCAGTCTCGCCGTGACGTATGCAGACGATGCCGATGGCCCAGAGTACCCCTTCTTCATCAATCTCGACCGGAAGAACCCGGTCCATGTGTTCGACAGTCACAATCTCCCGATCGTCCTTCGGGAACTGGACACGGTTTCCGACTTCACCGCCTACCTCGACGAGAAGACAGCTGCAATTCGCGACTTCGACATGCTGTCGTATTGTGGCGAAGAAGACCTGCTCGCCCACTACCTCCTGAACTACGACAAAGCCCGGCAGCGTCATTTCATCGGTGATCTAGAGCGAAAACTTCACGGCGTCGGGATCGGTGAAGGTGGTTGGTTCGGGTTCGAGCAATCGAATCTGTATCGCGATACGAAGGCTGCGGATCGGATTTCGTACATGTGGGACGAGTTGATTCAGCGAACGTGTCAGAACTATCTCGACGGCGTCCTGCTCGGCGATGCGGAATTGTTACGGCAGCCTAACGCAATCCACGAAATGGCAAAGGAGCCCCGCTTCATTCGTCGAGTGCTCGCGGAACGATTGCGTGCCGCGATCCGTTCGTTTCCAGTGATTGGGAGCGACTCGATCACGCGCCAGGTGACCTTGATTCCGTCCTACGATAGAAGCAAGGCCTATGTATTTCTGCAACTGCGCGTCCCACCGGAGATTCGCGGTGACGAGGAAGAATATCGTGGCAAGCGCAGGCGGATTCTCGAAATTGCTTGTGGTGCTGCGAAAAACAAGTGCCCACAGTACACGACGATAGTTGGGATCGCGATCGACGCACCGAAGTTCCACACGAGCAATGCAGAGGACTTTCTCCTGATGCGCTGCACTGACTGGCCTGAGGCACGCCGCGCGCAGTATGAACAGGACAACGTGGGTTGGAATTTCTTTTGCTCGCCGTCACTGACAATGCATCGGCAAACTACGACAGAGTTTGTCACGAGAGAAAAGCCGTCTGCTCGGAGAACGGTGGCAAAGGTCGGCCGCAACACCATTTGTCCGTGCGGGTCCCAGCGAAAATTCAAACACTGCTGCGGTCGATAGAGTCTGGCCTTGTCCGCTCACGCTCGCAGAATCGACAGCCGGCATTGGCCGTCTGGATCCTCTAGAAGCCACTGCCCCCAGTTTCCACCGCCTCTTCGAGCTCCGATCGGGTCGGCATTGACCCTGAACCAGAATTAGTCCCGGTCGGAAGTGGAGATTTCCGGCTTGGTTGAGTTGTCAGGCGAGGCGGATTCCCTTGCCTGACGGGCGAATTCTGCGGGTGTCATCCACTGCAATGCGGAGTGGGGACGAACCTCGTTATAGTACGTGCGCCAGTCGTCGATTTTGCTCTGCGCGTCGGCCAATGACAAGAACCAATGTGCGTTCAGACACTCCTGCCGGAAGCGCCCGTTGAAGCTTTCGACCTTGGAACAGTGCATCCGCAACGAAATCCATGCTCCAGATTTCGTTGATCGCGGTCACGATATGCTTGGGCTGTCGCAGCCGAGCCGATTTGTTGCGTCGTGGCCGCTTATGCCGCAGTGAGAGTCCCTCCGCCCGATACAGCCTGTAGACGCGCTTGCAGTTATCTCGCCAGCCTTCCCGTCGCAGGACCACGTGAACGCGCCGATACCCATAGTGCACGCGCGTGGCGGTGATCTCCTTGATACGCATGAGCAGCGCCGACGAATCACGCGCAACCGACTGATACCGATACAGCGAACGAGACATGCCAAACAACGCGCAAGTCTTCGTCAGGCTGGTTCGATAGCGATCACGCAATTCATCGATCAACATGCGCCGACGGGCAGGCTTCAGAGCTTTTTTGCGAGTACGTCCTGCAGCATGGCCTTGTCCAGGCTCAGGTCCGCCACGAGCCGCTTCAACTTCGTGTTTTCCTCTTCGAGCTGGCGCAAGCGGCGCAACTCAGAAGGCCCCAGCCCTCCGAATTTCTTCTTCCAGTTGTAGAAAGTCGCCTCGCTTATTCCGAGTTTGCGGCAGATCTCCTCGACCTTCGTACCCAGCTCGGCTTGCTTCAGGGCAAATGCGATCTGCTCTTCCGTAAACTTGCTCGTCTTCATGGCATGACCTTCGTGTCCGCGTGGACACATCATGCCGAATTTCTCTACTTTTGCACCGGACTATTTCTTGGGTCAGGGTCACGACACGGCAGATTCGCTGGCTGGTCGCCAGGCTGCGGAAGCATGGCGCGGCGGGTCTGGTATCGGGACACCGAGCGAAGCCCGGCAATAAGTGAGCAATACGAACGCTATCGAGTCGAGCGCTTCCCACGGATCCGGCGCTTCTTCGCGAGAAGATGATGACCGACCGCCAGAACGAGTCGCTCCGTGAACAGCTATTCCGATTCGATATCGTCCCGCGACGCGAGATGAAATGCGATGCCGGGATCCAACCAGCGCGCCCCGACCAACCGAGACGCGTGCACTCGAACACACCCTGCGAAGATCCACGCCCGCCTGTCCCTGCCGCGACACCCCACCCGGCAACTACCACTACTGCCAGTACCTCCGCTGTCCGTGCCCCCTTACTCTTGTCGGCATCGCTGGCGCGCCGTCCGAGGCCGCGCCGCTTCGACCGGAGACACGACAGATGCCATTTGACTGGACGCAGGAACAGCATGCGACGCTCGCGCGCTTTCGCGACATCGGCACGGAGATCGCCGCGGCGGAACGCGACGCTCGCGCGCCTGCCGGATTCGATGCAGCCGGCTGGACCCGGCTCGGCCAGGAAGGACTGTGGGACATGATCGTGCCGGAGACCTACGGCGGCGACGGTCACGGCTGGTGGCACTTTTCCGCGGCGCTGGAAGGGCTTGCATCGACGATCCGCCGCCCGGCGCTGCTGCTGTCGGTGATCGCGCAGGCCGGCATGGTGCGCGCGCTCGAACGCTACGGCACGGCAACCCAGCAGGACCGCTATTTCGGCGCGATCCTGCGCGGCGAACTGAGTGCGACGGCGATCGCCGAACCGGGCACCGGCACCGACGTGCGCAGCATTGCGACAAAGCTGGTCGAGCACGGCGACGGCTACCGGCTGACCGGCAGCAAATTCAACATCGCGCACGCGCCGCTCGCGCGCTTCATCCTCGTCGTCACGCGTGTCGAAACGCTCGGCCGACGCAATACGGCGCTCGTGATCGTCGACCGCGACCAGCCGGGCATGACCGTCGCGGCGCCCGACCGCAAGCTCGGCCTCGACGACCTGCCCACCGGCGCGCTGCATTTCGACGACTGCCCGATCGCGCGTGGCCAGCTGCTGGGCGAACCGGGCGCCGGGCTCGGCAACCTGATCGACATCATTTCGCTCGGCCGCCTCTACTACGGCCTCGTCGCCGCGCAGGTGACGGCGCCGTACCTGCGCGACGCAATCGCCTATTGCCGCGACCGGCGCAGCTTCGACAGCACGATCGACGCGCACCAGTACGTGCAGCGCCGCCTGGTCGATCTGCAGATCGGCATCGAGCGCGGCACGTGGCTCGCGCGCGGCGCGCTCGCGCAATTGCTGACGGATCACCCGCAAGCGCTGATGACCTGCTCGATCGCGAAGCTGGTCGGTGCGCAGGATCTCGTCGACGGCGCGCTCGGCCTCGTGCGGCTGTACGGCAGCCTCGGCTACCAGGCCGGGCCGGTGGCCGCATTCGCGTCGGACGCGCTGGGTTTCATGAGCGTCGGCGGAACCGAGGAAATGCATCGCAAGAACATCTTCAACCAGATGATGCGCGCCGGCTGAACGCCCGCCATCGACATGCGTACGACGCACCCTACAGGAATCCAAGCATGACAACGACCCACCGACGCCCTTCCCGCCTGCGCCGCTCCTGGCTGTTCCTCGCCGGCGCCGATCACGATGCGCTCGTCGACGGCGCCGCGAGCGGCGCGGACGTATTGATCCAGGAACTCGAAACCTTTACGCCGCCGGACCGGCGTCCGGCCGCGCGCGAACTCAGCGAGCGCGTGCTCGCGGGCTGGCGCGATGCCGGCATCCTCGCGTCCGTGCGCGTGAACCCGCTCGACGCGGGCGGCATCGACGATCTGCGCGCGGCGATGCGCGGCCGGCCGGACATCGTGATGATGTCGTACGTCGCGACGCCCGAGCAGGTCGTCGCGCTCGACGAAGCCGTCACGCGCTTCGAGCGCGAATACGATATCGCGCCCGGCTCGACGGAACTGGTGCCGAATATCGAGTCGACGCTCGGGCTCGTGAACACGATGGCGATCGCGCGTTCGAGCCCGCGCGTGTCCGCCGTGCTCGTCGCGACCGAGGACATGGTGGCCGACATGGGGGCCGAGCGCACCCGCGCGGGCCGCGAGCTCGACTATGTGCGTTCGCGCTTTCGCGTCGAATGCGCGGCCGTCGGCATCACCGCGATCGACTGCCCGTACAGCTATGCCGACAACGAAGGCGCGGAGCTCGACATGCGCGTGTCGCGCGGCCTCGGATACCACGCCAAGGCGATCGTCAACGCGCAGTTCGTGCCGGTCGTCAATCGCGTGCTGACGCCGACGGCCGACGAAGTCGCCCTCGCCCGCCGCGTGATCGACGCGTTCGACACCGCCCGGCGCGCGTCCGGCGGCCGCCGCGTGGCCGCAGCCGTCGTCGACGGTTTCCTCGCGGAGGTCCCCGACTATCTCGCCGCGCATCGGCTGATCGCCCGCGCGACGCAATTCGGCATTGCCTGAGCCCGCCATGGATACGATCGCCACGCGCCTGAAGGCGCTGAAAACCCTCGCGCATGCGGCGCCGCATGTTCCGGCCGAGAACTGGCCCGACACGCCGCAAGCGCAATTCGAACGCTGGCTCGACGAGGCCGTTGTCGCAGGCGCCGTCGAACCGCAGGTGATGACGCTGTCGACGGTCCGCCCGGACGGGCGGCCCGACGCTCGCTCCGTCGTACTGCTTAACGTCGACGCGCGCGGCTGGCATTTCGCGGCGAGCACGCGCAGCCCCAAGGGGCGCCAGATCGAAAACCGGCCGTTCGCCGCGCTGACGTTCTATTGGCCTGCGATCGCGAGCCAGGTCCGCCTGAGCGGCCCGGTCGAGCGGCTGCCGGCCGCCGAAGGCCGCGCCGATTTCGCGGGCCGCCCGGAGCGGTCGCGCGCGAGCATCCTGGCCGGCCGGCAAAGCGAACGGCTCGACGATCCCGCCGACCTGACGCGCGCGATCGACGCGCAGCTCGCGCGGCTGGCCGCCGACCCCGCACTCGTGTCGGAGGACTGGCACCTGTACACGCTCGCGCCGGACGAAGCCGAATTCTGGCGTGCCGACAGCGCACGCCGCTTCGCGCGGCAGGCGTACCGTCGTGACGGTCAGCGCTGGGAACGGTGTGCGCTATGGCCTTGAAGTCCGCCGCCCCTCCGTCGCGACCGGACGGCACCCGGCACGACGGCATGAACGACCGGATGCACGAAGACACGCGCCTCATGCACGCGGGCCGCGACAGCGCGGCCTGGCACGGCTTCGTCAATCCGCCCGTCTACCATGCGTCGACCGTGCTCAGCCCGACGGTGTCCGATCTGCTGAACCGCACGCAGCCGTATATCTACGGCCGCCGCGGCACGCCGACGACCGACGCGCTCGAGCGCGCGGTGACGAGCCTCGAAGGCGGTGTCGGTGCGGTGCTGTGTCCGTCGGGCTTGTCCGCGTGCACGCTGGCGCTGCTGTCGTGCCTGAAGCCCGGCGATCACCTGCTGATGACCGCATCGGTCTACGGCCCGGTACGCCATGCGTGCGAAGGCGTGCTTGCGCGGCTCGGCGTCGAGACGACCTGGTACGACGGCAGCACGCCCGTCGCCGCCGCATTCCGTGCAAATACGCGCGCGCTGTATGTCGAAGTGCCGGGCTCCTATACGTTCGACATGCACGATATCCCGGCGCTCGTCCGGCTGGCGCACGCACACGGCGCGCTGGTCGTCGCGGACAACAGCTGGGCCACGCCGCTCTTCTTCCAGCCGCATGCGCTCGGTATCGACCTGTCGATCCAGGCCGGCACCAAGTACCTGGTCGGGCATTCCGATGCGATGCTCGGCACCGTGTCGGCCACCGAACGCGCGTGGCCCGCATTGAAGCAGCTGCATGGCGATCTCGGGCTGTGCGCAGGCCCCGACGACGTCTATCTCGCGCTGCGCGGGTTGCGCACGCTCGGCGTGCGGCTGCGGCAGCACCAGCGCAACGCGCTGGCGGTCGCGAGCTGGCTCGCGACGCGCCCCGAAGTGCAGCGCGTGCTGTATCCGGCCCTCCCCGGCGACGACGGACATGCGCTGTGGCGCCGCGATTTTCGCGGCGCATCGGGGCTGTTCTCGGTCGTGCTGCAGCCGGCGCCGCCGCACGCGGTCGAAGCGTTTCTCGACCACCTCGCGCTGTTCGGGCTCGGTTATTCGTGGGGCGGCTACGAAAGCCTCGCGCTGCCGTTCGAACTGGACGCGCACGGCCTTGCCGCGCGCTGGCCGGCCGGCAGTCGCGGCGTGCGCGTGCATGTCGGGCTCGAGGACCCGGACGACCTGATCGCCGATCTCGCGGCCGGTCTCGATCGTTATGCGGCGTGCGCGCGGCAGGCCGCCGCCTGCGAGGATGCCGCGCGATGCTGACCGTCTGGGGCCGCCGCACGTCGTTCAACGTGCAGAAGGTGTTGTGGCTCATCGGCGAGCTGGGCGTGCCGTACCGGCACATCGCGGCAGGCGGTGAACACGGCTCGCTGCAGACGCCCGCGTTCGCGGCGCTGAATCCGACCTGCCGGATTCCGGTGATCGACTGGGATGGCGACGTCGTGTGGGAGTCGCACACGATCCTGCGCTATCTCGCCGCGCGGGTGCCGAACAATCCGTTCTGGTGCCGCGACGCGTTCGCCCGTTCGCGCGCCGAGCGCTGGATGGACTGGTCGCAGACCGCGCTCGAACCGGAGGTGATGACCGGGCTGTTCTGGGCGCTCGTGCGAACGCCGCCGGAGCGGCGCGACGATGCGCTCGTGCGCGACAAGGCCGCGCGCAGCGCGACGCATTTCCAGCTGCTCGACCGGCTGCTGTCGACCCAGCCCTTCCTGGGCGGTGCGACGCCGGGCCTGGCCGACATTCCGGCCGGCGCGACGCTGTTCCGCTATTTCTCGCTCGACGTCGAGCGGCCGCCGTTACCGCACGTCGAGGCCTGGTACGCCCGCCTGTGCCGACGCCCCGCCTATCGCGAACAGGTCATGGTGTCGTTCGACGCGTTGCGCGGCCAGCCGGGCTGACGCTCCGCGTGACGGCTCACACGGCCTCGCGGTCTCACGACCTCACGAACTCACGAAACGACATGACGCACTCCGCCCTTCGTCCGATCCTGATCGTCCTGCACCGCGAACAGTCGAGCCCCGGCCGGATCGGCCGGCTGCTTGCCGCCCGCGGCCATCCGCTCGACATTCGCCGCCCGCCGCTCGGTGATCCGCTGCCGGCCACGCTGGCCGACCATGCGGGCGCGGTGGTGTTCGGCGGCCCGATGAGCGCCAACGACGGCGATCGCTGGATTCAGGATGAAATCGACTGGATCGGCGTGCCGCTGCGCGAGGCGGCGCCCTTTCTCGGTGTCTGCCTGGGGGCGCAGATGATGATCCGCCATCTGGGCGGCCGCGTGGTCGCCCATCGTGACGGGCGCGCGGAAATCGGCTATTGGCCGATCGCCGCGACGCCCGCCGGCCGGCGCCTCGGGTCGTGGCCGTCGCACGTCTACCAGTGGCATCGCGAGGGCTTCGAACGCGTCGCCGGGCTCGAGATCCTCGCGACCGGCGAGCACTTCGAGAACCAGGCCGTGCGCTACGGGCCGCGCGCATACGGTGTGCAGTTTCATCCGGAAGTGAGCTATCCGATGATGCGGCGCTGGAGTACGGCCGCCGCGCACAAGCTGTCTGCGCCCGGTGCGCAGGATCTCGCGACGCAGGCACGCGAAGGCCGGCGGCACGACCGCGCGACGGCCGCGTGGCTCAGCGCGTTTCTCGACCGCTGGCTCGACGACGCGCCCGCATCAGGTCGGCACGGTCACGTCGGAGATGCTGATCAGTCCCCACTCGACCGCGCGCAGCACGGCTTCGTGCCGACGTGACACGTTGAACTTGCGGCGGATGTTCATGAAGTGGAAATTGATGCACGACTCGGTCACGTTCAGGATGTGGCCGATTTCCCACGACGTCTTGCCGGCCGCGTGCCAGCGCAGGCATTCGACTTCCCGCCGGCTGAGCCGCGGCACGCTGTCGGGCGGTGCATGGCAGCGCGTGCCGGCGATCGCTTCGCACGCGACGTCGCGCAGCAGCGTCAGCGCCGCGAGATGGCGGTCGCAGTGCTCGCGCGTCGCGGCGAGCTCGTCGGTGCTCGCACACAACAGCATGCCGACCTCCCCCTTCGCGCCGCGCACCGGCAGCACGACGCCGCTGCGCATGCCGTACGCGGCCGCCGCTTCGTAACACGGGCGCTGCTCCGGCAGCGCGAACAATGCGTCGTCCCAGACGAGCGGCAGTGCCGAACGGAAGCAATGCCGCAGCATCGGGTCGACGCGGTCGAACTGGCGCTGCCGGTACAGCGCCGTCCAGCCGGGCACGCCGCTGCTCCATTTGCGCGCGAGATCGAACGACGCGCCGCTAAACGGCAACACGATCAGCACGACCTTGTCGAACCCCATTCCGGCGGCCGCGTCGGTCATTCTCTGCCATGACGCGTCCGTGTCGCCGGGTACCAACCATTTCAGACAATCCAGTCCATTCATACAAGCCACCCCGTTCGTTTAGTTGGAATCTGCAGCCAGGCGGACTTGCGCAACCGGTTCGAGACGTTGCGCGTGAACGGGCCGCGCTAGACCGCCTCGGCCAGACGTCGCCGGCCTGCCTGCCTCGCGTCGTCGAGCGACGCCGTCACGTCGAACGGAATGCCGAACGCCTTTTCGATGCCGGATGCGTTCGCGATGGCCGCCTCACGCTCGGCCGGGTCCGGTTCGATCGTGATGAGCGCACGGCAGACCGCGGCGAGCGCGGCGCGGTTCTGCTTGAGCCACATGCCGCGTTCCTTGCGGTCGTCGTGCGCTTCATCCGGGCGGGCCGGCGGAAAGATCATGACAAACGGCTCGCCGTGCCGCATCAGCGCGTGCATGTCGTCGAGCCAGCGCTGTGCGTAGCCGGCGGATGCGATCGCATCGTTGCGCACGACGACGAACGGAAATTCCGCGACGTCGAACACGGCGAGCGTCGCCAGGTCGGGGGGCATGGCACCAGCGTGGTGGGTGGGCATCGGGTCAACCTCCATCGAATTGAACAGCATGGGTCGGAACGGGCCGCGCGGCGCCCGCTTCATCGTTTCGCGGCGGCGCCGGGGCCGAACGGCGGACGGGCGAGCCAGACCACCGCGATCACCGCGAGATACACGCAGCCGAGCGCGAACGAAACGTCGTTGAACGAGATCTGGTACGCCTGCGCATCGACCAGGTTGCCCAGCAGCGTCGCCGCGCGCTGCGGATCGCCGCCGCCGAGCCGCGCGACTTCGGCGCGCACGGCCGGGTCGAACGCGCTCACGTGCTCGCTGAGCTGCGCGTGGTGCAGGATCGCGCGCCGGTCCCAAAGGAACGACGTGATCGACACCGCGAAGCTCGCGCCGAGCGTGCGCAGGAACGTCGACAGGCCGGAGCCGGCGGCGATCTCGTCGGGCTTCAGGTCGGACAGCAGGATGCTGTTGATCGGCATGATGAACAGTGTGAGGCCGAGGCCCTGCAGCAGCTGGATCAGCGCGATGTGCGTGAAGTCGATGTCGGGCACGAAACCCGCGCGCAGGAACGACGACGTGCCGAGGATCGCGAACGCGCAGCACACGAGCACGCGCATGTTGAAGCGCGGCGCGTACTTGCCCATGAACGGCGTCATCAGCACCGGGATCACGCCCATCGGCGCGACGGCGAGCCCGGCCCAGAACGCGGTGTAGCCGAGCGTGCGCTGCAGCCACTGCGGCACGATCACGTTGACCGCGAAGAACGCCGAATACGCGAGCACGAGCGTCAGCGTGCCGGCCGCGAAGTTGCGATGCGCGAAGAGCCGCAGGTTCACGATCGGGTTCGGCTCGTTGAGCTCCCAGATCAGGAACAGCGCGATGCCGAACGCGGCGACCACCGACATCACGACGATGAACGTCGAGTTGAACCAGTCGGCTTCGTTGCCCTTGTCGAGCACGATCTGCAGCGCGCCGACGCCGACGATCAGCGCGGCGAGGCCCACATAGTCGACGCGCGCGGCAACGGTCGTCTCGACGCGTGCGCGCATCTGCGCGAACACGCACATCGCGGCGAACACGCCGATCGGCAGGTTGATCAGGAACGCCCAGCGCCACGAGTAATGCTCGGTGACCCAGCCGCCGAACACGGGCCCCGCGATCGGCGCGACGACCGTGACCATCGCGATCATCGACAGCGCGAAACCGCGCCGCTGCGGCGGGTAGATCGACAGCATCAGCGCCTGCGTGGTCGGGATCATCGGCCCGGCCACCAGGCCCTGCAGCGCGCGGAACGCAACGAGCTGCGGCAGGTTTTGCGCGAGGCCGCACAGGAGCGACGCGAACGTGAACGCGAGCGTCGCCCACACGAACAGCCGCACCTGCCCGACGCGCTTGACGAGAAACCCGGTCAGCGGCAGCGCGATCGCATTGCTGACCGAGAACGTCGTGACGACCCATGCGCTCTGCGTCGTGCTCACGCCGAAGTTGCCGGCGATCGTCGGCAGCGACACGTTGGCGACGGTGCCGTCCAGCACCTGCATGAACACCGCGAGCGCGAGGCCGAAGGTCGTGAGCCCGACGCTCGACGGTCGAAAACCGCTGTCGGCGGCCGCCATCGGGCCGCTCATCGCACCGTCTCCGCGCGCGCTGCCGACGGCAGGTTCGCATGGATGACGTCGGCGATCAGGCTGTCGGCGCGGGCCAGCTCGTCGCGGTACACGTCGGTGCGGAAGACCGGCGCGCGCTGCTCGCGACGCGACAGCATCGCGCCGCTGCGGTCGTGCTGGTCGACGCGTGCGTGCATCGACAGGCCGATGCGCAGCGGATGCGCGTCGAGCTGGGCCGGCTCCGTCAGCTCGATGCGCACCGGCAGCCGCTGCACGATCTTGATCCAGTTGCCGGTCGCGTTCTGCGCCGGCAGCAGCGAAAACGCGCTGCCGGTGCCGACGCCGAGGCTTTGCACGCGGCCGGTATAACGCACCGCGTCGCCGTACAGGTCGGCGGTCAGTTCGACCGGCTGCCCGATGCGCATGTGTTCGAGCTGCTTCTCGGTGAAGTTCGCATCGACCCACAGCTCGCGCAGCGGCACCACCGCCAGCAGCGGCACGCCGGGCGACACGCGCTGCCCGACCTGCACCGTGCGCTTCGCGACATAACCGGTGACGGGCGTGACGACGTCGGTGCGTGCATGCGCGAGGTACGCGGCGCGCAGCCGTTCGGCCGCGGCCTGCACGTCGGGATGCGACGCGACCGCGGTGTCGTCGATCAGCGCCTTGCTCGTCTGGTGCTGCTCGCTTAACGTGGCGAGCGCGCTTTGCGCGGCCGCGTACGCGCTTTGCGCGGAGGTCAGCGTGTCGCGTGCATGCGCGAGTTCCTCGCGTGAAATCGCGCCGGAGCGGCCGAGATCCTCACGGCGGCTGTAGTCGGCCTTCGCCTTGTCGAGCGCGGTGCGTCGCGAGTCAAGTTCGGCGCGTGCGCCGTCGATGCTGTTCGCCAGCCCGCGTTCGTTGCTGTACAGGCCGCGCACCTTGCGCACCGTTGCCGCGAGATCGGCCTGCGCGGTCGCGAGCGCGATCTGCGCGTCGCTCGGGTCGAGGCGTACGAGCGGCGTACCGGCGCGGACGAGGTTGCCGTCGTCCGCGTCGATCGACACGACGGTGCCCGTCACCTGCGGCGTCAGCTCGACGACGTTGCCTTGCGCGTAAGCGTTGTCGGTGGATTCGTACCAGCGTCCGACGATCACGTACCAGATGCCCCAGCCGAGGATGCTGAGCGCGAACACGGCGACGAGCGCGCGCACCAGATGCTTGCGCCGTGCCGGCGCTGCGGGTGGCGTCGCGGGTGCGGCACCGCCGGATGCCGGTGGCGTGCGCGCGTCCGGCCCGCCCGGCGCGCGGGGTGCGCCGGTGTGGTCGGCCGCCGGCTGCTGGCGGGCGCTGGCGGAATCGGCGGCGGCCGGCCGCGCGGGAGTCTGCAGGGAGTTGTCGCTGCTCATGGTTCGATATCAAGGACGTTGGGAAGGAGTGGCGGCGAGCGCGACGTCGTCCGGCTCGGCGCGAAAGCCGCCGCCGAGCGCGGCGACGAGCTGCAGCGACTGGTCCGCGCGCTGCGCGCGCAGCGCGGCGACCTCGCGGCTCGCGACCAGCAGTTGCTGGCGCACGATGAGCGCGTCGAGGTAGCTGCCGACGCCGGCCCGGTAGCGCGCGTCCGCGAGCCGCCACGCATCGGTGGCGGAGTCGAACGCACGCTGCTGCGCATCGGTCTGCACGGCGAGCGAATCCAGCCGGTGCAGATCGTCGGCCACCTCGCCGATCGCCCCGATCAGCGTCTTGTTGTAACCGGCGACCGCGAGGTCGTATTGCGCGTCACGCCTGCGCAGCACGCCGCGCCGCTCGCCGCCGTCGAAGATCGGCAGGCTCACGGCCGGGCTGGCGTTGTAGGTGCGCGATGCGGCCTGGAACAGCGATGCGCCCCCGCGCGTCGCGAGCCCGATCAGCGCGGTGAGACTGACGTTGGGCAGGAAATCCGCACGGGCGGCCGCGACGTTGCGGCTGGCCGCCTCGACCCGCCAGCGCGCGGCGACGAGGTCGGCGCGCCGGCCGAGCAGCGCGGCCGGGAGGTCGGCCGGCACCGCGAGCGCGGCGGTCGGCAGCGGCGCGGGCCGCGCGAGCGCAAGGCCGCGGTCGGGGCCGGCGCCGAGCAGGATCGCGAGCGCGATGCGCGCACTGTCGATCGCCTGGGCCGTGCGTGCCTGCTCGCGCGTCGCGGCCGCGACTTCGCTTTCCGCCTGGCGCTGTTGCGCGACGTTGTCGATGCCCTTGGTGACACGCTGGCGCGTGAGCGTGAGCGCTTCGTCGGCGCGCACATATTCGGCCCGCGCGACGTCCTGCTGATCGAACGCATACGCGAGATTCACGTAGGCGCGCGCAACGTTGACCGACAGCAGCACGCGTGCGGCCTGCGCATCGATCTGCGCGGCGCGCGCTTCGCCGAGCGCGGCTTCCCACGCGGCACGGCGCCCGCCCCACAGATCGAGATCCCAGCTCAGGCCGAGATTGACCTCGCGCGTGTGGCTGAAGAAGCCACCGCCCTCGCCCGACGAAAACTGGGTACCGGACAGCCGCTCGGCCTTTGCGCTCGCGCGGCCGTCGAGATGCGGCAGCCGCGCGGCCCGCGCTTCGATTACCAGCGCCTGCGCTTCGCGTGCGCGCGCATCGGCGGTCGCGAGATCGGGGTTGCCGGCGAGCGCCTCGTCGATCAGCGCGCTCAGTTGCGCGTCGTTCAGCGCGCGCCACCAGTCGGCGGCCGGCCAGACGGCGGCGGGCACATGCGCGAGGCTGCGCGATGCGGCGAGCGTATCGGCGCCGCGCAGCGTGCCTGCGGGTGCGAGCCCGTCGCGGCTCGCGCACGCGCCGAGCACGACGAGCGCGGCGGCGGCGGCGATTCGCGACATGACGCGCAGTGCGCCGGCATCGCGTGCCCAGGGAGCAAGTGCTGCATGCATCGCATTCCTCTGCTTCGTATCGGTTTGAACACGACACGCATTGTTGGACGCCCCAGGGCAAAGCTGATAATGTTGTTTAGACAAAAAATAATGAATTCCGGCCATGCCCATCCGAGACACTTCTCCACCGCGCACCGTGCAGCGCGCCGATTCCGATCCGAGCGAACGCGAGGACGGCCCGTCACTGATCGCCGTCTGGGGGGAAGACGACGGCAGCAACACCTACCGGCTCGGCACCCGCGAGGTCGACTGGCACAGCCATCTGCGCGGGCAGGTGTTCTGCGTGGAAAGCGGTTTCGCGCACGTGCGCACGCCGCACGGTTCATGGCTGTTGCCGCCGCATCGCGCGGGCTGGATTCCGCCCGGCGAGCAGCACAAGGTCAGCATCAGCGGCGCGTTGAGCGGCTGGAGCGTCGTGATCGCACCGGCCGCAAGCCGGCGGATGCCGGGGCAGCCATGCGTGATCGCGATCACCGAGCTGATGCGCGCGCTCGTGCGGCGCGCGGTGTCGTGGGCGGACCAGGACAGGCTCGATGTCGAGCAGGCACGCATCAGCGTCGTGCTGCTCGACGAGATGCGCCGCGCGCCGCACGAGCCGCTGCACCTGCCGATGCCGCGCGACCGGCGGCTGCTGCGCATCGCCAACGCGATCCTCGGGCAACCGCACGACAGCCGCACGCTCGAAGCGTGGGCCGAATGGGCCGGGCTGTCCGCCCGCACGCTAAGCCGGCTGTTCGTCGCCGAAACCGGCACGAGCTTCGCGCAATGGCGCCAGCAGGCGCGCCTCACGCATGCGCTCGAACGTCTCGCGAGCGGCGACAGCGTCGCCAACATCGCCGACGCGCTGGGCTATGCGACGCCGAGCAACTTCATCGCGATGTTCCGCCGCGCGTTCGGCGATTCGCCCGCGCATTACTTCGCGAAGCGCAGGCAGCCGTAGCGCGGTACGGCCCTGCCCCTATCACCCCTGCCAGTACAGCACCCGCATCGACGTCGTTATAGTCGCCGTGCGACCGGCCGGTCGGTCGCTCAATGTGACTTGTGGAGGGTGTCGATGTCGAATGCCGTTGGGTCGGACCACACGCCGATCGTCTCCGAGCAGCAACTCGCCGATCATCTGGCCGCCGGCTGCAAGCCGGCCGTGCAGTTCCGGATCGGGACCGAGCACGAGAAGTTCGTCGTCGCGCGTGCGACGCACGCAGCCGCGCCTTACGACGGGCCGTCGGGAATCGCCGCGGTGCTCGCGGGGCTGCAAGGCGACGGCGCGCCGATCGTCGATGCCGGGCGGACCGTCGGCGTGATCCAGCGCGACGGCGCCGCGATCTCGCTCGAGCCGGCCGGCCAGCTCGAACTGTCGGGTGCGCCGCTCGAAACGCTGCACGATACGCATGCCGAGCTGCATGCGCACCTCGCCGCGGTGCGCGACGCGTGCGAACCGCTCGGCCTGCGCTGCGCGCCGCTGGGGTTTCACCCTCACCTTGCGCGCGCGGCACTGCCGTGGATGCCGAAGCAGCGTTACGGGATCATGCAGCGCTACATGCCGCGCGTCGGGACGCGCGGGCTCGACATGATGCAGCGCACCTGCACCGTGCAGGTCAACCTCGATTTCGCATCGGAAAGCGACATGGCGCGCAAGATGCGCGTATCGCTTGCGTTGCAGCCCGTCGCGACCGCGCTGTTCGCGAACTCGCCGTTTGCCGAAGGCAGGCCGACCGGCCTGCTGTCGACGCGCGCGCACACGTGGCTCGACACCGACGAGGATCGCTGCGGAGTACCTGCGCTGTTCCTGTCGCGCAGCTTCGGTTTCGAGCGCTACGTGAGCTGGCTGCTCGACAACGTGCCGATGTATTTCGTGCGGCGCGGCGACCGCTACGCGGACGCGACCGGATGGACGTTCCGCGATTTCATGCGACGCCGCATTCCGCATCTCGAGGGCGAGACGCCGACCCTCGGCGACTTCGCCGACCACCTGACGACGGTCTTCACCGAAGTGCGGCTCAAGCGCTACCTCGAGATGCGCGGCGCCGATGCGGGTTCGCCCGCCATGATGGTCGCGCTGTCGGCATTCTGGACCGGCCTGCTGTACGACCCGACCGCGCTGTCGGACGCCGAGACGCTGGCCGCCGCGATCGACCGCGGCGCGCTGCTGACCCTGCGGCGCGATGTGCCGCGTTTCGGGCTCGGCGCGTCGGTCGACGGCCGCCTGTTGCGCGCGTTCGCGGCCGATGCGCTCGCGATCGCGCATCGCGGCCTGCGCGCGCGGGCGCGCAGGGATGCGGCCGGCCGCGACGAATCCGTGTATCTCGCGCCGCTCGACGAGATCGTCGCCGGTGCGCCGACCCAGGCCGAGCACTGGCTTGCCCGCTATCGCGACGCGTGGGCCGGCGACGCGACGCGGATCTACGACGAAGCCGAAATCTGACCGCGTCGCGCGGGGCCGCTCATGCGCAGCACGCGAGGAGCGGCTCGTGCGCGAACTCGACGTCCGGCGCCGGCGCATGCCCGCGCCGGCGCGCACGAACCGCGTGCGCGAGCGTCTCGAGGAGCTGCGTGGTATCGGCGAACGAGAGGCATGCGTCGGTGATGCTCTGCCCGTAGCGCAGCGGCACGCCGGGCACGAGATCCTGGCGCCCTTCGATCAGGTTCGACTCGACCAGCACGCCGACGATGCGCGTATCGCCGGCCGCGACCTGCGCGGCGACGGCCGTGCCGACACCCAGCTGATTGCGGAACTGGCGGCGGCTGTTGCCGTGGCTGACGTCGATCATCACGCGCGGCGCGCAGTGCGCGGCCGCCATGCGTTCGCATGCGGCATGCACCGCGGCTGCGTCGAAATTCGGCTCGCGCCCGCCGCGCAGCACGACGTGCGTATGCGGATTGCCCGGCGAGGCCGCCGCGCATAGCCGGCCGCCCGTGTCGACCGACAGGAAGCGATGCGCGCGCGCGGCCGCGCACATCGCATCGACGGCCACCTGGACATTGCCGTCGGTGCCGTTCTTGAAACCGATCGGGATCGGCAGCGACGACGCCAGCTCGCGATGCACCTGCGATTCCACGGTGCGGGCGCCGATCGCCCCCCACGCGACCAGGTCGGCGAGGTAGCGCGGCGACAGCGGATCGAGAAACTCAGTCGCCGCCGGCATCTCCGCGCCGTTGATGTCGCACAGCAGCGCGCGGGCCGTATGCAGCCCCGTGTCGATCCGTTCGCTGCCGTCCAGCAGCGGGTCGTTGATGAGCCCCTTCCAGCCGACCGTCGTGCGCGGCTTCTCGAAGTACACGCGCATCACGATTTCCAGCTCGTCCGCGAAGCGCGCGCGTTGCAGCGCGAGCCGTGCCGCATAGTCGCGCGCCGCGGCCGGGTCGTGCACCGAGCACGGGCCGGCGATGACCACGAGACGGTCGTCCGTGCCGTTCAACACGTCGACGATCGCGTGGCGAGCCAGATGAACCGTGCGCGACGCGCGCAACGCGGGCTGCAGCGCGCCGGCCAGATCCGCGGGGGACGGCAGGTGCAGCTCGGCGTCACGGTTCGTCGTCCAGGTATTCGCATGCATGGGGACTGCCCTCCTGTCGATAATTCGGGGGATTTTTTACTACAGCGCGACTGTATTGAATGGCGCTTTCCGTGCGCAACTAACATAGTTGCCAGTTTCTAATTCATAACCTTATGAATGACAGAAATAAGCAAGAGGATCGGAAATTCAGGCATTGGGTTTACCTGATTTCGAGACACGTTCCGGGCCGGGACTGTGATTTTCCATTCTCGATTCTGTAGCATTTTATGGCGCACGGATGCCGATTGTTCAACCTTTCGAAGCGGGTCGCTATTCGTTCTGATAGTGGCGTCGCGATAGGCGTTCAATTAATTTTCAGATTCCTGAAAGGCCGATCAGGTTCATATATATAAATCAACCCAGTCATTGCGGAGAATCACCATGTCGAAACGTCATTATGAAACGCCGATTCACGTCAAGTATCGCGATACCGATTCGATGGGCCATGTGAGCAGTCCCGTCTATTACGACTATCTGCAGCATTCCTATCTCTGCTACATGTTCGATCTCCTCGGCCTGCCGCGGAGCGAGAAGCTGCCGCACATCATGGTGAAGACGCAGTGCGAGTACCTCGCACCGGCCCAATTCGGCGACAACCTGACGATCCGGTCGAGCATCGTGCGTTTCGGCAGCAAGAGCTTCGATCTCGAACACCTGATGGAACGCGACGACCAGACCATCGTCGCGCGCGGCATGTCGACGCACGTGATGTTCGATTACGCGAACAACACGACGCAGGCCGTGCCCGACGAGTTCAAGGCGCGCGTGCTCGAATTCCAGGGTTCGCTGTGATGCGCGCGCGCCATTTCGGGAGCGACACGTGAGCGCCGCGGTGGCGCGCGCCCGGCGCCGGATCGGCGCGATCGTCGAGCGCCGCGACGACCGCGCGATCGTCATCGTCCGGCATGCGGCGCAGGCGTTGCTCGAGCCGGCCGCGCTCGAGCGGCATCGTTCGCTCGTCAGCCGTCACGAGGACGAACTCGAGGTGCTGCTGCAGCCGTGCGGTGGCGCGCACGACGGCGTGCGCCCGCTGCTCGGGCGGCTGCGGGATGCCGGCGTGACCGTCGCGCTCGACGCGGCGACGCTCGCTCACGACGCGTCGCTGCTCGAGTTCGCGAGCTGGGTCACGCGATGCGCGACGCCCGGCGACACAGCGCCGCCGCGCGACGATGCAGCCGTGCCGGGCGGCGGGCTGTTCTGCGGCCTGGTCGTGCGATGGCGCGACTTGCGCAACGGGTGGCGGCGGCCGGAACGCGACGAGGCCCACGAACGCACGCCGCAAACGATCGCGGCGGATGCGGCCGAGCACATCGCGGCCGGCGATCCGGACGGCCAGGTGCTCGGCGCGTTGCTCGACGCCGACGACACAGCCACCGACGCGGCGCTCGACACGTTGTCGGACGCGGTACGCGCGCGGCGGATCTGCGCGGCGACGCGGGCCGGCTGGCCGCTTGCGCGACGGTTATGAGCGCCGTCGCCACGACGGTCGACGTGCGTGCCCTGCCCGACCGCGCGTTCCTGGTCGGCATGATGGGCGCGGGCAAATCGACGCTCGGCCGCGCGCTCGCGGCATCGCTCGGCTGGACGTTCGCCGACAGCGATGACGAGATCGCGCGGCGCACCGGCCGCTCGGTCGCCGAGCTGTTCGACAGGGTCGGCGAAGGCGGCTTTCGGCTGCTCGAGACGCAAATCGTCGATGAACTGACGCAGCGCCCGAACGTCGTCGTGGCGACCGGCGGGGGCGCGGTGCTGAATCCGCGCAGCCGCGCGCGCCTGAGCGAGCGCGGCTGCGTGATCTACCTGCATGCGGACCCCGATGCGCTGTGGCGCCGCACGCGCGATGACACGCGGCGGCCGCTGCTGCAGGTGGCCGACCCGCGGCAAACCCTCGCCGCGCTGTACCGGATGCGCGACCCGCTGTATCGCGAATGCGCACATGCGTTCGTCGACACGACGGCGCAGGACGTCGCGCGCGCGACGGCCGACGTGTTGACGGTGCTGCTGGCGCGGCTCGATGCGACGGATTGACGGCGCGTGCGACGGACGTTCGCTCCCCTGCCCCCGAAGCGATGGCGGGACGCATGGGCGCGGCGCGAACTTCGAGTACCCGACGCGTTTTCGAAACGGCGAGTTTGGATTTGTAATCGTGTTGTTGTGATAAGAAAAGTTATCTTGATGATGCGAGCAGGAGAGCAAAGACGCTGAAAAGGCGCTGCTGGAACGTGCGCTGTTTCATGCCGGTTTTGCTCGCCCGAGCTTCGAATTGGCGCGGCACGGCCGGGTGACCGTCACCATGCCGTCGAAACGCGCTGCGTCGTCCGCTTCCAGGAGCGGCTCGGGGATGAATCGCGGCGGCCTGCCTTCACGAACCGGCGCATCGTTTCCGGCGAGGTTCGCGGATCCCGCAGCACGCGCGGAGTGCGTCGACGACCGCGCGTCGCGCCAACGGGCGCCAATCGCCCTCCGCCGCATTTGTTCCTGCGACGCAAGACTGTTGCGCCATGGTGGGTGTTCGAGATCGTGACCGGCACGCCTACAGTGAGCCCATCGGATTCATCGATCCGTTCGGCACTGAAGCCGGGAACCCTTCACCTATCGAGGCAAATCATGAGCGCATCCAAGGTCATCATCGTCACCGGCGCATCGCAAGGCATCGGCGCGGAAACGGTCAACGCATTCCGCGCACGCGGTCATCGCGTCGTCGCGACGTCACGTTCGATCGGCCCGTCGAACGATCCGGATCTCGTCACCGTCGCGGGCGACATCGGCGACCCGGCCGTCGCCCGGCGCGTGGTCGACGCGGCCATCGAGCACTTCGGCCGCGTCGACACGCTCGTCAACAACGCCGGCGTGTTCATCGCGAAGCCGTTCACGCAGTACACCGCGGACGACTATGCGCAGATCACGAGCGTCAACCTGAGCGGCTTCTTCCACGTCACGCAGCATGCGATCGCCGCGATGCAGAAGCACGGCGGCGGACACGTGGTCAGCATCACGACGAGCCTGGTCGATCATGCGAACAGCAACGTGCCGTCGGTGCTCGCCTCGCTGACGAAGGGCGGATTGAATGCGGCGACGAAGTCGCTCGCGATCGAGTATGCGAAGGCCGGCATTCGCGTGAATGCGGTGTCGCCCGGCATCATCAAGTCGCCGATGCATGCGCCCGAAACCCATGCGACGCTCGCGTCGCTCCATCCGGTCGGCCGCATGGGCGAGATGAGCGACATCGTCGACGCGATCCTGTACCTGGACTCGGCACCGTTCGTCACGGGCGAGATCCTGCACGTCGACGGCGGCCAGAGCGCCGGGCATTGAGCCGCGGCGTCGAAACCGCGAGCCGGCACACCTAACGCGATGCGCCGGCCCGTTTGGCGCGTGGCCCGACCGGCTGCCTGGTCGGGGCACGCTCGAGTTGCTCGACCAGAAAGTCGACGAATACGCGCACGCGCGACGACAAAAAACGCGCATGCGGATACAGCAGCACGAAGGGCCGCGACCGGCCGCCGAGGCCGGGCAGCACTTCCACGAGCGTGCCGGCACGCAGATCCTGCTCGACGATGAAGCGGTAGGTCTGGAACAGGCCCGCGCCGCTGCGCGCGAGCGTCACACCGCCAAGGTAGTCTCCCGACGTTCCGTAGCTGCCGGTCGTCGCGACATCGACTTCCTCCGTCCCGTCGTTGAACAGCCACGGAACCGGCCGCCCGCTGCTCGGCAGTTCGAACTGGATGCATTCATGCGCATGCAGGTCGTCGATGGCGGCCGGCATGCCCGCGCGCTTCAGGTAGCCGGGCGTCGCGACGACCACGAGTTCGGCGTCCTCCAGCTTGCGTGCGACCAGGTTCGAATCGGCCGGTGCGCGGCCGCGAATCGCGAGATCGTAGCCTTCCTCCGCGAAATCGATGTTGCGGTTGCTCAGGTGGGTTTCGACGCGAACCTCGGGGTACCGCTCGCGGAACGCCGGCAGCAGCGGCAGCACGCGATAGTGCCCGTACGGCGTCGGCATGCTGATCCGCAGCAGGCCGGCGGGCGTGGCCTGCTGGCCGGTCGCTTCGCGCTCCGCGTCGACGAGTTGCGACAGCGCGTCGCGGCATTGCTCGAAGTAGCGGCGGCCGGAATCGGTCAGGCGGATCTGGCGTGTCGTGCGCACGAACAGCCGCACGCCGAGACGCTCCTCGAGCCGCGCCACCGACCGGCTGACCGCGGCCGGCGTGACGCCCGCCGCGTTTGCCGCGAGCGTGAAGCTGCCGAGTTCGGCGGCAAGACAGAACAGCTCGATGCTGCCCAGCAGCAGGTCGTCGAATTGTCGTTGCATGGTTGCTGCCGTCTCCGGCGTAGGGCGCGCGATGGAGCCACGAGTGTGCATGAATCTCGCGCGGCAAACCAGCGGGCATGCGTCGCGCGATTTGTTACACCGCGTCGTGAATCAATTGCTCGGCTGACATTTACCGGTTTCGGTCGCATGACTACAGTGACTCGCAGGCAGCACCGATTGCCCCAACCCTTTTCCTGCAAGGAGCATGACATGACCGTCGAACAGAAGCTGGCCGAGCTCGGCCTCGCGTTACCCGAACCGCCGAACCCGCTCGGCAGCTATACGGCCGTCAGCGAAGCGGGCAACCTGCTGTTCGTGTCGGGACAACTGCCGCTCGTCGACGGCAAGGTCGCCTATACCGGCCGCGTCGGCGAGCAGTTGAGCGTCGACGACGGCAAGCATGCCGCCCGGCTCGCGGCGCTGAACGTGCTCGCGCAGATCCGCCGGCACCTGGGCGGCTTCGAGCGCCTGCGCAAGATCGCGCGCGTCGAGGGGCACGTGAGTTCGGCCGACGGTTTTTTCGGGCAGCCGGCCGTGATCGACGGCGCGTCCGACCTGTTCGCTGCCGTGCTGGGCGACAAGGCGGGACACGCGCGCTCGGTGTTCTCCCTGCGCCAGTTGCCGGCCGACGCGGCCGTGGCCCTCGTCGTGATCGCCGCGATCGACCCGGCGTAACGCGGGTATCGTCCCGGAGGGCGGCAACCGGCCTTCCCCGCGCTAGACGGCCACCGGCGACGCCGGCACGCCGCCTTTCCGGATCAGCACATCGGGCGTCAGGCCGCTGCACCGTTCGACGCCCAGCATCGCCATGTTCCGGTCCACTTCGTCGCGCAGCAGCCCGATCGCGTGCATGACGCCGGCTTCACCGGCCACGGCCGCCGCGTAATTGAACGGCCGCCCGACGAACACCATGCGCGCGCCCATCGCGACCGCTTTCAGCACGTCCGACCCGCGCCGAAAGCCGCTGTCGATCATCACCGGATAGTCCGCGCCCAGCGCCCGAACCACGTCGGGCAGGATCCGCATCGGCGAGACCGCGCCGTCAAGCTGGCGGCCGCCGTGGTTCGACAGGATGATGCCGTCGGCGCCGGCGTCGCGGGCGATGACGGCATCGTCCACGCTGAGGATGCCCTTGATCACCAGTTCGCCCTTCCATTCCTGCCGGATCCGTTCCAGGTGGCCCCAGTCGAGATGGTCGCGGGCCGAGAAATCCCGCTGCACCGTGGACGACAGGATCGGCGCGCCGCGGGTGGCAAAGGAGTTCTCGAAATGCGGCATGCCGTGCGCGAGCAACGTCCGGGCGAAGGTGCCGGCGAGCCAGCGCGGGCGCACGATGCCGTCCCAGAACAGGCGCGGCCCGGGGCGCAGCGGCGTGGTGAAGCCGGTCCGCACGTTGTTTTCGCGATTGGCGGATACAGGGATGTCGACCGTGATCACGAGTGTCCGGTAGCCGGCACGCGCCACGCGTTCGAGCAGCGCGGCGATGCGGCCTGCGTCCCCGGGCAGGTATGCCTGGAACCAGGTTTCCGGCGCGGCGGCGGCGACCTCCTCCAGTGGAATGAGCGACGAGCCGCTCATGATCGACGCGATGCCCGCGCGCTGTGCGGCACGCGCCAGCACGATATCGCCGCGATAGGCCGACAGCGCATGGATCCCCATCGGCGCGATGCCGAACGGCGACGCATAGCGTCGTCCGAACAGCTCGACGCCCTGCTCCCGCCGCGACACGTTGCGCAGCACGCGCGTCGCAAACCCGTATTCGTCGAACACGGCACGATTGTCGTCGCGCGTGCGGTTGTCTTCGGCGGCGCCGCTGACGTAGCCGAAGATCGGGCGCGGCAGCGCGCGGCGTGCCGCGGCTTCGAAATCATGGAGGCACAGCATCTTTCGCAGCACGCGCGGCATGTGCGGCGTGCGCGTATCGGCCAGGTGGCGGCTTGTTCCGGAAACGGATGAGGCGGAAGGAGTCATGTCTGAAGCCTGTTTTCGAGTCGATGGCGGAATTTTAGGTACGCGCGGCGTGCTTAAAAAGCGATAATCTTCCAATGAATTTGTTCGATAAAAGCGAAAGACAATGGCGACCCCGACTCTCAAGCAGCTCGACGCGTTCTACTGGGCGGCGACCTGCGCGAACTTCTCGACCGCTGCGCAACGGCTGCACCTGTCGGTGTCGTCGCTGTCCAAGCGCATCAACGAACTGGAACAGGTCGTCGAACGCACGCTGTTCGACCGGAGCGGCCACCGGGCCGTGCTGACCGACGACGGCGAGGCGCTGCTGCCGGCCGTGGTGCGGGTGCTCGAGTCCGTCGCCGCGCTGCAGGAATCGGTTGCCAGGGACGAAGGGTTGAGCGGCCGACTGCGCTTCGGCGTCGGCGAACTGTCGGCGCTGACGTGGCTGCCCCGCTTCGTGGCGGCGGTCCAGAAGCAGCACCCGAAGCTGGCGCTGGAGCCGTATGTCGACGTGGGCGCGGCACTGGAGGAGAAAGTCGATGCCGGTGAACTGGATTTCGCGGTGATCGCCGGCCGGTCGTCGCGCACCAGTGTGCTGTCGCAGCCGGTGGCGGAAGCGCGGTTCGCGTGGATGGCGGCCGAGGCGCTGGTCGGCCGCGAGCGCGTCCTGACGCCGGCGCTGCTCGCCAGTCATGCGCTGGTGCTGCTGCCGTCCGGTTCGGGCGTGACGCGTATTCTCGACGACTGGCTGCTCGCGTGCGGCATCAATCACGCGCGCAGGATCGAGTGCAACAACTGGAGTGCGGTGGCCGGCATGCTGGGCGAAGGCGTCGGCATCGGCTTCCTGCCGGTCGACTGGGCACGCGCGCGGCCGGGCGGCTCGCTCGTGCAGCTGACGAGCGAGCCGCCGCTGGCGCCGCTTCAATATGCGTTCCAGTGGCGCCGCGGCGACGTGCGCGGCCTGATTCCGTCGATGCTGTCGCTGGTGCGTCAGTACGCGGACTTCTGCTGAACCGTGATTTGCCGCCCGGCGTCGGGCCGGGCGATTTCGATGATGCGTGCCGTCGTCACGCTTCGTCGATGCGCGAGACCTGCTTGGGATCGGGCATCCACAGGTAGCACAGCAGCGACACGAGCACGCACGCCGACACGTAGTAGAAGAACCACGCTTCGTGTCCGATGCTCTTCATCCACAGCGCGACGTATTCGGCCGTTCCGCCGAACAGCGACACCGTGATCGCGTACGGCAACCCGACGCCCAGTGCGCGCACGCCGACCGGAAACAGTTCGGCCTTGGCCACGGCGCTGACCGACGAATACAGGCTGACGATCAGCAGCGCGGCGACGATCAGCGCCAGCGCGGCGCCGGTTGTCTGAACGCCGCGGAGCGCCTGGAAGATCGGCACGGTGCAGAGCGTGCCGAGTACGCCGAACGCGATCAGCAGCGGGCGACGCCCGACGCGATCGGACAGGCTGCCGAAGATCGGCTGCATCGCGACGAATGCCAGCAGGCTGATCACGGAGACCATCGATGCGTCGGCCTTGCTCATCCCCGCGCTGTTGACGAGGAATTTCTGCATGTACGTCGTATAGGCATAAAACGCGACCGTGCCGCCGAGCGTCAGGCCGGCCACGATCAGGCACTCGCGTTTGTGATGGAACAGGTCGGCGATCGACGCGTGGCGGCGCTTGCTGCGGCGGTGCTGCTCGAACGATGCCGTTTCCTGCATGTTGCTGCGCAGGAAGATCGCGCTGCAAGCCAGCAGCGACCCGAGCAGGAACGGGATGCGCCATCCCCAGCTTTCGAGTTGCGCGGTGGTCAGGAAAAACTGCTGCAGCACGACCAGCACACCCATCGCGAGCAACTGGCCGAGCGACAGGGTCGCGAACAGGAAGCTCGAATAGAAGCCGCGCCGGGACTTGTCGGCCATCTCGCTCAGGTACGTTGCCGAACTCGCGTATTCGCCGCCGAGGCTCAGCCCTTGCAGCAGTCGCGCGAAGACCAGGAGCACCGGCGCGGCAAGGCCGATCGTGTCGTAACCGGGGGTCAGGCCGATGATCAGCGAGCCGACGCACATCGCCAGCACCGAGACGAGCAGCGCGGCCTTGCGGCCGTTGCGATCCGCGTACAGGCCGACGAGCCAGCCGCCGATCGGGCGCATGACGAAACCGACGGCGAAGATGGCCGCCGTGTTCAGCAACTGGACGGTCAGGTTGCCGTTCGGAAAGAACGCCTTCGCGAAATACAGCGAAAACGCGGAATACACGTACCAGTCGTAATACTCGATGAGGTTGCCTACCGATCCGCTGAAGATGGATCGAAGGTTCGCGAGGGTTCCGGTCGGCCGGGAATCCGTGGCCGTTGCAAGAGGGCTGACGCGCGACACGTAATGTCTCCGTTTCGATTGTGCTCGTGATCCGTGCAAGTGCCGGCCGTGGGCGGGCCGCTTGCGATCGGGTGCGGCAAGGTTAGAAGAGACGATGCATTGTAGAAAGCGAAATAATGACAAGGAACCTGTTCGCTTTATGGAAAATCGGGGTGGCAACGCCCCGCTTCCGTGTCTGTTTCGGCGTCGTTCCGTGTTCCCCGGTTATCAGGGATCGATCGCCGGAAAGGCTTGCCCTGAAAGGCGCTCCGCGTTCCGGATACATTGAAATACAAAATATCGCATGCGATTTAATCGAATACGCTTGACGTGAGTGGGCGGCAAGACCAAACTGCGTCGCATGCGATCGAATCGCATCTGAGACAAACCCCAACTGACGGAGCAAATGATGAGCAAGATCGAACACGTGCTGTACACGGGCAAGACGCATACGACTTCCGGCGGCCGCGACGGCGCCGCACGCAGTTCCGACGGCCGCCTCGACATCCAGTTGTCGTCGCCGGGCAGCGCCGGCACCGGCACCAATCCCGAGCAACTGTTCGCGGCGGGCTGGTCGGCCTGCTTCATCGGCGCGATGCAGCTCGCGGCGCGTGCCGCGAAGGTGACGTTGCCGGCCGATCTCGCCGTCGACGCCGAAGTGGATCTCGGCACCGCCGGCAACGCGTACTTCCTGCAGGCCCGGCTGAACGTGAGCGTGCCGGGGCTCGATCGCGACGTCGCGCAGCGCATCGTCGATGCCGCACACCAGACCTGCCCGTATTCGAAGGCGACGCGCGGCAACATCGACGTCGACATCCGTATCGCCTGAACGTGCGTCGGGCGGCCCGGCGCCGCCTGACCGAATGCCCGGTTCTTTTTCTTTTTTTTCGAGGTGAATGATGAATACCCGATTGATCGCCGCCCTTCTCGTCGCTGTTTCGGCCACCGCCGCCGCACCGGCGTTCTCCAGCGAAGCCACCGTGACGCGTGCGCAGGTGCGCGCCGAACTCGCCCAGCTGCAACACGCCGGCTACCCGCTGAATCGCGCGACCGACGCAACCTATCCGGACGATCTCCAGGCCGCACTCACGCGGATCCAGGCGGCCGATGCGGTTGCCGGCAACGACCGGGCGTCCGGCTACGGCGGCAACGGCGATGCGGCCACGCAATCGGGCCGCCGCCATGCAGTCAGCGTGGCCGACCGCTCGGTGTATTTCGGACATTGAGCGTGCTGCGCCGTCCGTCGAAACGCGAACCCTGAATTCCTTCCATTCCTGTTCTGTCGAGGTAAATGATGAAAACCCAATTGATCGCCGCCCTTCTCGTCGCCGTGTCCGCCTCCGCCGCCGTACCGGCGTTCGCCGATGAAGCCGTCGTGTCCCGCGCGCAGGTGCGTGCCGAGCTCGTCCAGCTGGAACAGGCCGGTTATCGGCCGGGCCGCGCGAACGATCCGCACTATCCGGTCGACCTGCAGGCCGCGTTGACGCGCATTCACGCGAACGACACCGTGGTGGCCGATGCGGCGACATCCGGTTACGGCAGCGATGCCGTCGCCGCGACGCAGTCGGGCCGCCGGCCCGCGACACGCGTCGCCGAACGCTCGATCTACTTCGGTCATTGAACGAATCCGCGTACGGCGCCGGCTGCCGGCGCACGATGCGCAACCGCTGAATCCAATTATTTGTCGAGGTGAATGATGAAGACCCCACTGATCGCCGCCCTTCTTGTTGCCGTGTCGGCCGCCGTTGCCGCGCCGACGTACGCCGGCGAAAGCACCGTGACGCGTGCGCAGGTGCGTGCGGAACTGGCCGCGCTGCAAACGGCCGGCTACCTGCCGAACCGCCCCAACGACCCGAACTATCCGGACAATCTGCAGGCTGCGCTGCGCCGGGTTCACGACAACGATGCGGTCGCGGTCGGATCGCAAGCGTCCGGTTACGGCGGCGACGCCGTCGGGGCGACGCAGTCGGGAAACCGCAGCGCGATTCGCATGGCGGAGCGGTCGATCTACTTCGGCCATTGAGCATGCGTCGCCGGAATCGTGACGCCTGTCCGGGCGGCTCGGTACGACGTGCGGGGAACGGGGGCGCGCGAGCACGGCGCGCCGCTCGTCGGCCTTCGGCGGAAAGCGGCGATGCAGGCTGACGTACATCCGTTATTTGCGTCGGCCCGGGCTTCGATCGCCCGCCGCACCGACGCGGCCGCCGGTTCTCGCAATCAGCGGGCATGCAGGAAAAGACAGCAGCCGTGGCATGCCGCACAACACCCCATTCCCGAGCGCGTTCACGATGATGAACGCGCGTCTGCCGATGGCCCGGCGCCGCTCGAATCGAGTGATGGCGCATGGCGCAACCGGACAATATCGACGCCGTGCAGGATCGTTGCTTCCGCAACCGCATTCCGCTGCGGCGGAGCATCGGGCCATTGATGGCCGATTGCGTTGACCCGGCGTTCGAAGCGGTACACGACGGCGGGCGGAAAGCTCATCCACGCAATGCCGATCCGAACGGCGCGAATGCGCATCGCCTCCAGGTAGCGCGCCGGGATCCGGCAGCGCGGCACGCAGGTGAACTGGTCGAACGCGCCATCCTCGGCGAGGTGGCGCACGAACGCGCAGTGAACGATCGCGACGGCCTGTTCGGCCGGCATCGCGACGAGCGGAACCCCGTCGAGGTGACTGCCGGTACCGGAGGGCGCGGGCTGGCGGTGATCCTGTCGTTTCCGGTCAGGGCGGAGCCGGCAACGCTGGCCCGGGCTTCGGCAACACATGCCGCGCATCCCGCACCGCGCCGATGACACGATCAATGTTGCATCGCGCCCTGCCCGTCCTGTCCCGGTCTATGCTGTGCAACCGACACCTTCAATCGAGGAGCAGCCGATGTCCGATGCAACGACCGGAAACGCGACAGGCGCAACAGGCGCAACAGACAGTACGCACCCGCTCGACCATGTGGTGTGGAACGCGCTGACCGGCAGGCAGCGCCGCTTTGCGCTCGGCGACGGCCGTGCATGGCGGTTTCCGGTCGCCATCGCGCCGTTTGCCGCGATCGAGGATACCGGCGGGGCATCGTTCGACGCGTTGCGCGCACTGGTCGCCGCACACGGGCCGGCGGCACTCGTCATGCCCGACGAGATCGAATTGCCGGCGGGCTTGTCGGCGATCCGGCGCGCGACCCTGTTGCAAATGGTCTGGCAAGGGACGCCCGCCCCGGCACCTGAAGCGGGCCACGTCACGCTCGCGGAAGCCGACGTGCCGGACATGCTCGCGCTGACCACGGCCGCGCAGCCCGGCCCGTTCGGCCCGCGCACGTTCGAGCTCGGCCGCTACATCGGCATCCGCAACGAAGGCAGGCTGGCCGCGATGGCCGGCGAGCGGATGCAGATCGACGGGTATACCGAGATCAGCGCCGTGTGCGTGGATGCCGCGTTCCGACGGCAAGGGCTGGCGGCACGTCTGATCCGGTCGTTGATCGCGGCCATCGATGCGCGCGCGGAAACGCCTTTCCTGCACGTCCTCACGTCCAACCAGGTCGCGATCGAGCGCTATCTCGCACTGGGTTTTGTCGTGCGCCGCGAGATGCACCTGCTGGTGCTGGGCGACGGGCACGCATGACGACGCGGCCGGCACGATGCACGTGCCGGCCGCCGGTAGCCCGTGGGCTTATTCGTCGATCGACTGGATCAGGTTGCCGCGCAGCGTGACGATCGCCTTCTGCATCTTCGCGAATTCGTCCGGCTTCAGCCCGGTGGCCTCGACCAGGTTCATGTCGAGGCCCTTCTCGCGCACGCGGCGCCCGCTCTTCGTCAGGCTGACGAGCACCTGGCGCTCGTCCGACGGATCGCGATGCCGCTCCAGGTAGCCCATTGCCTCGAGCTTCTTCAGGATCGGCGTCAGCGTATTGGATTCGAGGAACAGCTTCTCGCCGAGCTGGCCGACCGTCTGGTGGTCCTGCTCCCACAGCGCAATGATCGTGATGTATTGCGTGTACGTGAGCCCCAGCTCCTCGAGGATCGGCTTGTAGGCCTTGCCGAACGCGAGGTTCGTCGAGTAGATCGCGAAGCACAGGAACTCGGACAGCTTCGGCGCGGCGGTGGATGGTGCTTCGGTCGGTTTCATGAACGTCCTCCAGCGACGCGAACGGCCGCAGATGGACGCATTATATATCGCGTGCGATCTTATCGGAAGCATGGTAAATCGGTCTCGATGAACCAACGGGCGCCGCGCGCCGTCAATCCGGCGTGCGGCGCTTGCCGGTCTGCACGCGGCTGGCCGACAACAGCGTGCATTGCACCGGATGCGCGATTTCGGTCGCGACCCCGCCTGCCGCAAACAGCAGGATCATCAGCCAGCGTTTCATGCGTCCTCCACGACCGAAAGGCTCGCGCCGTCGGCGACCGTCGCGTCGAGCGCATACGGGTCGATACCGTCGAGGCAGCCGAGATTGACGCGCCAGCAGGCCGGGTCCTTGCGGGTCTGATGGAACGGATAGACGCCGCAATGGCTGCAGAAATAGTGGCGCGCCGTGTGTGTGTTGAAGCGGTAGCACGTCAGCGCGCCCTCGCCTTCGACGATCTTCAGTTCGCTCGCGGCGAACATCGGGCTCATCAGCGCGCCGCGCCGGCGGCACAGGCTGCAGTTGCAGCGAACCGCCGGCGTCACGGCGGCCCGGACTTCGAATCTGACGGCCCCGCAATGGCAGGACCCTTTGAGCCAGGTGGCAGACATGGTGCACTCCAGAAGAGGTCATGCCTGCTTTATAGCGGACGCCCGAACCCGCGATGTATCGCGATGTATCCGCCGTTCGCGCAGATACAGGACGTTTCAAATCGGCGGCGGGCAATCGCGTTGCGTGTTCCGATTGCCGGCATGCGCATGCGGCCCGCCGCGCGTGGAGCGCGGATCGTGCGATCAATCCAGCACGTGCTGCATCCGCTCGATCGCCGCCCGCGTCTCGCGTTCGAGCGCGGCGAACAGCTCGGCCGCCGGCAACTGCCGCACGAGCGGCGCCGCCTGCCCGGCCCACTGCGCGCCGTAGCCGAATTCGCCCTTTGCCTTCGCGGCTGCATGCAGCGCCTTGCCGGCGTCGTAGGCGATCGGGTACGCGGGCGTGGCCGGCGCCTGCGGGTCGTCACCGAGCGTGGTCAGCCGGTTCGCGATGCCGCGCGCGATCCGGCCGGAGATCGCGGCCGTGAACGTCGTGCGCCGTGCGGCGTCGCTCAGCAGCGCGCGGCGATAACCGTCGTCGATCGACGTCTCCGGGCACGCGACGAACGCCGTGCCGAGCTGCGCGGCCTGCGCGCCGAGGGCGAGCGCGGCGGCGATGCCCTCGCCGTCCATGATGCCGCCGGCGGCGATCACCGGCAGCGCGCATTCGCGCACGATCAGGCGCGTGAGCGCGAACGTGCCGAGGCGGTCGTCATGGGCGGTCGAATCGAACACGCCACGGTGGCCGCCCGCTTCGACGCCCTGCGCGACGATCGCGTCGATGCCGGCGGCGGCGATCCGGTGCGCCTCGTCGAGATTCGTCGCGGCCGCGAACAGCGTGACGCCCGCGCGCTTCAGCGCATCGATCACGTCCGCGGACGGCAGCCCGAAATGGAAGCTGACGACGGCCGGCTTCTCTTCGACGAGCAGCGCCTGCATCGCGTCGTCCGCGACGAAGCTCGTATAGATCTCCGACAGCGAGGCGGGCGGCGTCGCGCCGAATTCGCGGAACGCCGGCGCGAGCCAGTCGAGCCACGCGCGTTCGACGGCCGCGTCGGCGCGTGCCGGCTGGTGGCAGAACACGTTGATGTTGAACGGCCGGTCGGTGAGCGCGCGCGTGTCGCGGATCATCTTGCGGGCGCCGTCGGCGTTCGTCGCGCCCACGCCGAGCGAGCCGAGCCCGCCCGCATTCGACACGGCGGCCGCCAGCGCCGGCGTGCTGACGCCGGCCATCGGCGCCTGGACGATCGGTGTGCGCACGCCGAGTGTGCGCAACAGCGTCCGGTTGTCGGTCGATTGATTCATGTCGCTGGCCTCCTGCAAGATCCGCAATCGAAATGCTTCGGCCGGATGCGGGCCGAAGCGTGGGTCGGGTTCGAACCGGTGTGCGTGGGTCGTGCCTTGCGCGCAGCCGGTCGCATGAAAGTTCTGTCGAAAAAGGCGCGCAGCCGTGCGATGCGGTGTTTGCCGTCGCGGCGCCGGTGTACGGCATCGCGCGCTGCGCGGCGCGGCACCTGCTGCTGCGCTCATGCTACGCCCGCCCGTGACCCGCGGGCCAGCGGCCAACGGCTATCGGCCGCGCGCCCAATGCGCGAGCCCCGCGCAAGCCGCCAGCAGCGCACCCGTCACGAAGAACACCGAATGCAGCCCGAGCGCGACGCCGATCTGCCCGCCGATCACCGGGCCGATCACCTGCCCGCTGAACTGGGCGGACTGCAGGTAACCGAGCATCTGCCCGGTCGCGCGCTCGTCGACCGATTGCCGCACGAGCTTGCCGATCGACGGCAGCAACCCCGCGAGGGTCATGCCCATCAGCGCGCGCAGCGCGGCGAGCTGCCACCAGTGCGTGACGAACGCCTGCGGCACCATCGCGAGCGCGGTCAGCAACAGGCAGCCGATGATCACGTTCCAGCTGCCGATCCGGTCGGCCAGCGCGCCGAGCCGGGCGGCGGTCAGCATGCTGCCGAGCGCCGAGCACGCCATCACGACGCCGGCGACACGCGCGAGATGATCGCTGCCGACGCCGAGGCCGCCGATATAGACGGTGATGATCGGCTCGATCGACATGTTCGCGAGCAGCACCATCATCGCCGTTACCAGCAGCGCGGCCACCGCCGCACGATCCGTGCCGCGCGACGTGCCGGCCGTCGCGCTCGCGGTGCGCGGTTTCGCGTCGGTGCCCGCGTGGAAATCCTCCTTCACGACGAAGATCGTCAGCAGCGCGGCGACGGCGATCATCGCGCCACCGGCGAAGAACGTGCCGCGAATGCCGAGCCAGCCCGGCAGCAGCCCGCCGACGAGCGGCCCGACCAGGTTGCCCGCGAGCGCGCCGGTCGACAGGATGCCGAGCGCCCAGCCCGCGCGTTCGCGCGGTGCCTGCGTGCCGACCATCACGGTCGATGCCGACGCGTAACCGCCGACGAGCCCCGCGAGCAGCCGCAGCACGACGAGTTCGACCACGTTGTGCGCGACGCCGATCAGCGACATCACGATCGCCATGCCGATCGCCGCGCGCACGAGCATCGGCTTGCGGCCGAAGCGGTCCGCGAGCCGGCCCCACAGCGGCGCGGTGACCGCCGTGCCGAGAAACGTCGCGCCGAATGCGACGCCCGACCACTGGATCACGGCCGACTGCGCGTCGACGCCGAGTTGCCGCACGTACAGCGGCAGGAACGGCAGCAGCATGCTCAGGCTGACGAGCGTCGTGAACGACCCGAACACGCAGACGGCGAGATTGCGCCGCCAGTAGCGCGCGTTGCGTTCGGCGTAGCCGGCGGCGGGCCGTTCGGCCCGTGCCGCCGCGGGGGCTTGCGAGATCGTGCTCATTGCGCCCTCGCCGTCGCGGTCACCGGTGCGGCAAACCCTTGCGCGACGATATTCGCCGGCAACGGCACGAAGGCGAAACGCGCCATGCCGATGCCGGACCCGGCGCGGCGCGCGCCGAACGCACCGGCGCGGCGCCGGCTGGAAAGCGCTCGATCCATGTTGACCTCCATTCGCTGAACGGGCGCCCTGCGCGTCCGTGGGTTGAAGGAAGTCTAGATTGAGCCGATTGCCGAGTGAATCGCCGTCACTCGAAAGCCATTCTTCCGCATCCCGGTTCAATCGCCGTCGGTGATGGCCGCCAGCCGCGCGAAGTGCTCGCGCAGGCGCGGCGCCGCGAAATCGACGAACGCACGCACCTTCGGTACGGAAAGGCGACCGTAAGGTGTGACGAGATGGATCGGCAACGGCGCGTGTTCGCTGTCGCGCAGCACGATCCGCAGCGTGCCGTCCCGCACCGGTTCGGCGACGTGATAGGAAAAGAGCCGCGTGACGCCGTGGCCGGCGACGGCCGACGCGACCGCGCCGCGGACCGTGTTGATGATGAAGCGCGGCGCGAACTGGACGACCTGCGGCAGCGCCGCCGGCGCGGACGGCGGGAAGCTCCACGAATCGAGGCCGAAATGCGTCATCGAGATGATCCGGTGCCGGGCGAGATCGGCCGGCGTCTCGATGGCCGGATGTGTGGCCAGGTAATCGGGCGACGCCACGACGACCCGCCGCACCGCGCCGACCGGAATCGCGACCAGCGTCGAATCGCTCAGGTGCGCGATTCGCAGCGCGACGTCCATGCCTTCGTCGATCAGGCTGACGGGACGGTCGAGCAACTGCAGGCGGATCGACACGGCGGGATGGCGTTCGATGAATTCGTCGAGCAGCGCGCGCAGCACGTCCTCGCCCGCGGCGACCGGCGCGGTGACGGTCAGCATGCCGCGCGGCGCCGAGCGTTCGTCGGCGACCAGCATGTCGGCTTCCTCGAGGTCGGACAGGATGCGGCGGCACGCGGCGGCGTAGCGTTCGCCGGCGTCGCTGAGCCGGATCGTCCGGGTCGTGCGGTACAGCAGCGCGGTGCCCGTGTGCGCTTCGAGAAACGCGATCGCGCGGCTGACCGCCGCCGGCGACCGGCCGAGCTTGCGGCCCGCGCCCGCGAGGCTGCCTTCGTCCAGCGTGGCGACGAACACCTTCATCGCGTCGATTCGATCCATGGTTTGAGCGGGCCGGGTGCGAACGGCCGTGTAATGGGCGGCGGGCAAGCGAGCGAGCAGTCTACCGCACACCGACGCGATGCCCGGCTCCGGGGACACTGCACTTGCCGCTTTGGCCCTACAATGCGCAGGCGCAGAAACCGCACGAACGGCCGTCAGGGTGCCACGTTCATCGAACACGGCGTCCGACATTCAAGCGGTACCGCTGAATAACGAACCACAACCCACCAGCACTCATGAAAAGAAGAACATTTCTCGCGCTGCCCGCCGTGGCGGCGTCCGGCATGCTTGCCGGCTGCTCCAATTTCGGTCCCGTCACCAAGGCGTGGATGAGCGATTCGAAATACGACGAAACCTTGTCGACGTTCCTGATTACCGCGGACGGCAAACAGCTCGTCGTGCTCGGCAAGAAGTATCACTACATCTTCGAGATGCCGCCGAGCCTTGCGACGGTGCTCAACGCCCCCTATCGCCCCAAGATTCACACGGCGTTCAGCGATTTCGAGGCGCACGGCGACGCGATCACCGGTCAATACACGATGCGGCTGGACTACGCGGATGCGCCGACCGGCTCCGACGTGCGCGAGCGTGCGCTCGCGGACGGTTTCAAGAAGGACGGCGCCTACCTGGAGTCGGAAGGCAGGATCAGCGGCAAGCGCTATCTGCCGAACGATGTCACGTCTTCGTCGGTTCCGCAGGCGTTCAATCGTCCGTACGAGGTCACGGTGACGGACAAGCTGACGGCTGTCGGCCGCGGCGCGAAGCTGGCCTTGTCGCCGATCGCAATGGCGGCCGATGGCGCGTTGGGCCTGCTCGGCCTCGCGCTGTTTCCGATCGCGCTCACCACCTTCATCATCGTGGCGAGTTGAGGTGCGATCGGCGATGAAATCTCCTGTCCGAAACCTGTTCCGCATCGGCTGCGTGGCGGCGTGCCTCGCGTTCGCGCAACATGCCGCCGCCGAAAGCGACTGGGACGCCGCGCGCCATGTCCGTACCGACTGGGTGTTCGCGTCGATGAAGGAAGGCGACGTGCGGCCCACGCTCGATCGCGCGCTGAAGGACCAGGCGCGCTGGGCCGGCCAGCCCGGCAACGCACCGGATGCCGGCTCATTCAGGTGCACGAAGCTCGCGCTGCCGCCGCCGTCGGCCGAAGCGCAGGCCGCGTTCGACGCGGCGCCGTCGTCGCGCGGCCGCGACGCCGACAAGGCCTACGCGAAGGCCGCATCGCTCGGTTCGTGGCGCGCGGCCGCGCGCCTTGCGAGCAGTTCGCTCGACGACGAGGATTGGGAAGGCGCGCAGCCGGAGATTGCGTGGCTGCTCGTTCATCACGTGCCGGCCGGCTACAACAAGCTCGCGGACGTCTTGCAGGCGATGTCGGGCTACGACGGCGAAACGCCCGGCGAAGGCATGAGCGGGATGATCGCGTCGCTGCGCTGGCGCGCGGCGCGCGAAGGCGATCCGGTCGCGCAGATGGAAATGGCCGACCTGTTCGAGAAGCTCGGCCAGCCCGATCTCGTCACAGCGTTGCGCGCGTGTGCGACGCAGCAGAATCCCGCGCTGAAATGATGCGAGCCGGTATGCCGCCATGACGGGCGGTGTACCGGTTCGTGCGGTGACATTTGTCGCGACGTTGCCGCATCAGGCTTCGTACCGCACCGCATGCGCTTCGGTGGGCAGCGGCGGATCCCAGCGCGGCAGCATCGCCTCGAGCGCGCGGTTCGTCAGCGACGTGTCGCGCCGCGCGTTGCGGCGCAACAGCTCCGCGCGCGGCTGCTCGAGATAGACGAGCGTCACGTCGGCGCCGTACGCGAACAGCAGGTCGAGCGTCTTCTTGCGCATCAGCGGCGACAGGTTCGTCGCGTTCCACACGAACGGCCGCTTCTCCCGCAACAGTGCCTTCGCGGCGTCGACCGCACGGTGCGCGACGGCGCCCTCGTTCTGGCCATGGCGCAGCCCCAACGCGTCGCGTGCATCGTCGAACGACACGACGGGCAGCTCCGGATGATGCTGCGCGACCCACGTGTTCTTGCCCGACGCGGGCAGGCCCGACATCACGACGACCCGCGAGCCCGGCGTGCGGAACAGCGGATAGTCGGGATGCACGTCCGCGCCGCGAAAATAGCTGAGCGCGGTGTGCGCGTCGGCGAACGCGCGCGGCTGGCCATAACACCCCTCTTCCCGCGCCAGTTCGCGCAACAGTTCGATGTTGTCGAGCACGCGCTGCGTATCGCTGCAGATGCGCCCGCGCATATCGGCTTCGGCGAGCAGGCACAGCAGCGGCAGGCTCACCTGCCACGACAGTTCGCGCGCGATGAACTCGGGCGTGCCGCGGCGCGACCCGCTCATCGCGAAAAACGGCACCTGGTGCACAGCGATCATCCGGCAGATCGCCTCGCGCACCGCGAACGGCACGCCGGCATCCCACAGCGCGATACGCGCATCGATCGCCCCCTTGCGCGAGTGGCCGGGATGGCCGATCGCGCCGGTAACGGGATCGACGACCGTCGTGCGGTACTTCGCGATGTCGTGCAGCAGCGCGGCCAGGAACACGATTTCCTGGTCGGCGCGCGATGCGGCCTGATAACCGGGCAACGCGAGCAGCGCATCGATCACCATCGTCGTATGCGTCCACACGTCGCCTTCGCCGTGATGCGCCGGCTCCTGCGGTGTCGTCTTCGCCTGTTCGAGCGCGGGAAACGCCGCGAGGCACGCGCGGTAGTCCGGCTGCCGGCCGGACGCCGGCACGAGTGCCTGCAGTTGTTCGTACTTCATGATCAAGACTCCTCTCGAAACGGCGCACGGCCGTTCCGCATTCATGGGTGCGCGCGCGTCGTGGCGATCGATCGCCACGTGACCGTCGGGCGCGGCGCATACAGGTCGACATCCGGCGCGAGCAGGTTCGGGATGAACGGCTGCTCCGAGTGATGGCGCGCCGATTCGAGAATCGCCTGCACGAAATCGTGGCGGACCCACTTCAGGCGCGCGGTCGTCGTGTCGTCCGTCTCGACCTTCACGTAGAGCCCTTCCGCGCTGGCCGACTTGTCGCACTGCTGCCATGCGCGCGCGAGGTCGAGCCCCTGCCGCCGCACCGTTTCCTCGAACGCGCGACGCCAGTCCGGCGTCTTCGCGAGCGACGGGCCGAGCAGGGCTTTCAGGTCGGCGAGCCGCGCCGGCGCGATGCCTTCGTACAGCACGGGCACCGACAGCACGGGCCCGTCGGCAAGCAGCGCACGACGCGCGCCCGTCGACAGGAAACGGCCCGTCGTGCGGTCGAACACGTCGAATTCGAAGAAGTGATGCGGCAGCGCGTCGTAGAACACCGCGTGCTTCTTGCTCATCGTCTCGCCGTACATCACGTAGCGATCGCCGAGGCGGTCGAGCAGCCAGCCTGCATGGGCGGCGGCCCACGTCTTCACGAAACCGAACTGCCGCTCGCGGCCGCCGCCGGCCAGATAGTGGCCGCGCGACTGCAGCAGCAGTTCGCCCGCCGGGCCGAAGCTGATGCCCGTGTTCGCGCCGTCGAGTTTTTCCTCGACGACGATGTGTGCGCCCGCGAGGGTGCGATAGGGAACGTGTTCGCGACCTTCGTCGCCGTCCTGCAGGCGCGAGCCTTCGAGATGCGGCGTGCGCGGGTAACGAGCGAGGTCGAGCGATTGCGCGTATGCGCGAAAATCCAGCGTCATGGTCTTTCTCCGGAAACAGGGGAAAAAGCCGACGACGTGAACGAACGGTCTGGTGTGCGTTGCGGTGTCAGTGCTTGTCCGGGCGCGTTCCTGCAGTCGACGTTCCGGCGCCGCGAGGCAGGCGGAAACGGGCAGGACGACACGCGGCCGGGACGGCAGTCGTCGGCGTATCAGGCGAAGGGACGAATGTTTGCGGGCACTTGGATCACCGGTTCGATGAGGGTTCAGGGATGAAGCAGGCGGATGCTACGAAACGGCTTTTGCACTGTCAAGCGCTGTCGGAACCCGCTGATGCGGCCGCCTGCATGCGTTGAAAACCTGCTGTGGCGTGCCGCACGCGCCGTCGGCACGCACATTGTCAGGATATCTATATGTGTGTTTTTCGCCACATCGGGCGACGATTCGATGGGCAGCGCCGTGCTGCCCGCTTGCTGCGCCCGCTGCGTGCATGCTAGAGTCGCCGCCATTCCGATCAACCCCTCACTCGCAAGGAGAAGAACATCATGACGTCACGCCAACGCTCCTCCCGTCGCGGGTCGTAGTCCGGGTTTTTCGCGTCCGTCCGTTTCATCGTTCACGCCACGCAGCAGCACACCGTATCGCCGTCACGGCGATGAGCCGGGTCGTTCCGATCCGGTCGTGCCGCCCTCTTCCCGACTTCCGATGTCGGGCAGCGCATTCGAGCGCTGCCTGCGCCATGGCCCGCCGTTCTACCTTTTCATCGAACGGAAACCTCCATGGGCAATTCCATGCAATACCTGGGCGAGCGCGTCACCTTGTGCGCTTGCGCCACCACCTGGATCGAAGGTGAGGCCATCCGGCAGCTCGAACACGCTGCCACCCTCCCCGGCATGCGGCGTGTCGCCGGCATGCCCGATCTTCACCCCGGACGCGGCTACCCGGTCGGCGCCGCGTTCTTTTCGACGGGCCGGCTGTACCCGGCGCTGATCGGCGGCGATATCGGCTGCGGAATGGCGCTGTGGCAAACCGCGCTCGATGCGCGGCGCGTCAGCGCGTCGAAGCTCGCGAGCCGGCTCGGCTCGATCGACGCCACGCCCGATGCAAGCTGGCAGCCGCTCATCGCGGCCGCCGGGTTCGCGGATCACGCGTTCGCGGCATCGCTCGGCACGATCGGCAGCGGCAATCATTTCGCGGAAGCGCAGCGGATCGACGCGGTGTACGACGCCGATGCCGTCCACGCACTCGGCCTCGATCACGAGCGCCTGCTGCTGCTCGTGCACAGCGGGTCGCGCGGTTTCGGCCAGTCGATCCTCGAACAGCACATGCGCGAGCACGGCTACAACGGGCTCGACGACACGGATGCCGCATGCACGGCATACCTTGCGCGCCACGACGCGGCGTTGCGCTACGCGATCGCGAATCGCGACCTGATCGCGCGGCGCATGCTGGCGCGCTGGCGCAGCGACGGCCGGTGCGTGCTCGACGTGAACCACAACCTGGTGAGCCGCGCGCGCGTCGACGGCGAGCCCGGCTGGCTCCATCGCAAAGGCGCGACGCCGGCCGATGCGGGGCCGGTCGTGATTCCCGGGTAGCGCGGCGACTACAGCTATCTCGTCGCCCCCGTGCGGCCCGACGATGCGGCCAGCCTCGCGTCGCTTGCACACGGCGCGGGCCGCAAGTGGGCGCGCGGCGATTGCAAGGGGCGTCTCGAACGGCGCTTCACGCCGTCGCAGCTCACGCGTACGCCGCTCGGCAGCCACGTCGTCTGCGAAGACCGCGAACTGCTGTACGAGGAAGCGCCGCAGGCCTACAAGCCGATCGACAGCGTCGTCGACGCGCTCGAGGCGGCCGGCCTGCTGCGCAAGCTCGCGCGGCTCGCGCCGGTGCTGACCTACAAGACGTCCGGGGAGGCAGGCCGATGCTGATGCAGATTTCTTCCGCGCACGGGCCGCTGGAGTGCCAGCTCGCCGCGGCCAATGCGTTGCGGCGCCTGCAGGCGGAAGCCGATGCGCAGCGCGTCGTCGTCACGGTGCTGGACGTGCAGCCGGGTGAACGGCCCGGCACGCTGCGCTCGGCGCTGCTCGATCTCGACGGTGCCGGCGCGCAGGCGCTGGCGGACCGCTGGACGGGCACGCTGCAATGGATCTGCGCGAGCCCGTACCGGTTGCGCCATCCGCGCAAGAACTGGTTCATCGGTGTCACGCGCTGCGCCGACGCGCAGCCGCTGCCGGACGGCGACGTGCGGTTCGAAGCGATGCGTGCACGCGGGCCGGGCGGCCAGCACGTGAACAAGACGAGCTCGGCGATTCGCGCGACCCATGTCGCGACCGGCCTGTCGGTCCGCGTGGAAAGCGAGCGCAGCCAGCACGCGAACAAGCGCCTCGCGCTGCAGTTGCTGCAGGTTCGACTGCAGCAGGAAGCCGACCGTCACGCGTCCGACGCGCGCCGGCAGCGGCGGATGCAGCACTTTGCGCTCGAGCGCGGCAACCCCGTGCGCGTGTTTCACGGGGCGGCGTTCGTGCCGGCCGACTGACCATGACGGCCCGACTGCCGGCGGTTGTTTCGCCGGCAGTCGCGCAACGGGCCTCATGGTTTTCCCGGCCAGCCGGTTGCGTGAGCGCGCCGGCGATTCCGGTGCACGACCGCACGCCACGCAGGCTGCACGGGCCTCTCGCACGGATGCCGGCTGCCGCGTGTTCCGCACCCTTTCTGCGCGGGAAAGGACGCTTGAAACATCCGCAATTATCACGTGCCGCGGATTTGCCCACCATGTGCCGGACGATCGGTACAGCCCGCCTGTCCGGCCCTTTCAACGGGCTTGCGGTGCCTGCCGCCACGTCGTGCGACCGGATGCATCGCGCCGGTCGCGAACGGCCGGGCCCCGCGCCACGGCGTACCGATAATCAGGAGACACGATGAACAGCCATTCCCTCGATCTCGGCGGCAACGCGGGCGAACCCGCGCCCGCACGACCTGCGGCAGCCGCCGGCGCTGGCGCCGCCGGGTCGGCCCTCCCCGCCCGCCGCGTCACGCTCGGCGATTTCATGGACGACCTGCCGGTCGGCGCGTTGCACCGGTTCGTCGTCTGGGTGATCGGCATCGGGCTGTTTTTCGACATGTACGAGATCTTCCTCGTCAGCACGATCGGTTCCGCGTTGCAGAACGAATACGGGCTGAGCCGGCAGAGCACCGATTTCAAGCTGCTGCTGGCATCGGCGTTCATCGGCATGTTCGTCGGCGCGATGTGCCTCGGCAGCCTCGCCGACCGCATCGGCCGGCGCAAGGCCTTCCTGCTGACGCTCACGTGGTACAGCGCGTTCTCGCTGGTCGGCGCGTTTTCCGTGAACGCCGACATGCTCGTCGCGTGCCGGTTCCTGACCGGCATCGGCGTCGGCGCGATCTATCCGGTTGCCGACAGCTTCCTGTCCGAGATCCTGCCGAAGGAAAAGCGCGGGCGGCTCGCCGCGTGGGCCTATACGACTTCCTATGTCGCGGTGCCGCTCGTCGGTTTCCTCGCGCTGTGGCTGAATCCGCTGCACGTGGGCGGCGTGGCCGGCTGGCGCATCATCCTCGCGATCGGCAGCCTCGGCGCGGTATACGTGCTGTTCGTCCAGCACCGGCTGCCGGAAAGCCCGCGCTGGCTGCTCGCACAGGGCCGCACCGCCGATGCGTACGCGGCATTGCGGCGCTTCGCGGACGGCGCCGGCGTGCGCGTGCCCGAGCAATTCGCGGAACCGGTCGAGCCGCAACGGCCGCTCGGGCTCGGCGAGCGTATCGCGCTGCTGCGGCGCGAACCGTACGGCGCGCGCTACCTGATGCTCGCGATCTTTCATCTGTTCCAGGGCTTCGGTTATTACGGCTTCGGCACGCTGGCCGGCACGGTCGTGAAGAGCCGCGGCTTCGACGTGACTGACAGTACGTTGTTCATCGCGCTGTCGTTCATCGGCTATCCGGTCGGCTCGCTGCTGTCGATTCCGCTGCTCAACTGGATCGAGCGCCGCACGCTCGTGATTGCGTCGATCCTGTCGATCGCGGCGTTCGGGCTGTGTTTCGCGTACTCGGGCCAAACCGTGCTGATCGTCGGCTTCGGGTTCCTGACGACCTGCGCGTCGAACGTGTTCAGCAACGCGTACCACGTGTACCAGGCGGAGATCTTTCCGGCGCGCGTGCGTTCGACGGCGATCGGCAGTACCTATGCGCTGTCGCGCATCGTCAGCGGTGCGCTGCCGTTCGTGTTGCTGCCGGTGCTCGGCGGTTACGGCGCGGGCGCCATGTTTGGCGTGATCTCGGTTGCGCTCGGCATTGTCGCCGTCACGCTGCGCGTGCTCGGGCCGCTGACGACGCGGCGCAGCCAGGACGAGATCAATCCGGTTTGAGCGTGTGTCGATGCGGGGCACGGGAACGCGTTCACGCGTCGTTCCTGATGCTTCGCCGATGGCCGGGGTATCGGTCGCCCGGCGGCCCACGGCAGACGGGCGTGTCTTCCGCCTACGGTTACGGTCACGTAACGCTCGTATGCGTCGACCGCTGGCACGCGAAATCCGAAGCGAGATGCCCGGCGATCGATGGTTCTGCCCTTCACTGCGCGCCGTCTCGGCAAGCGCCCTGCGATGCCAGGTCCGCTCGGGAAACGACGACCGTGAATTCGATCCCGGATTCAAAATCCAGCGTCATGGTCGAGAAGCGCGGATCGTCATCGAGATAGTGCTTGTACGGTCGAACGGCGTCCTCGGCCGTGTACATGTTGTCGGCCAGGACGATCGACCCCGGGCGCAGCAGGCGCTCGATCTGCGTGAACAACTTCAGGTAGGCGTCGGCCCAGACGTCGATGAATACCATGTCGAAGTGGCCGTCCAGTTCGGCAACGGTCTCGAATACGTCGCCCTCCCGGATGTCGACATGGGCATCCAGGCCCGCCGTGCCGACGTGATCGCGCAATCGGGCGCACTTGAGCGGGTCGCGTTCGGTCGCGACGACCACGCCACGGCCCAACGTGCGCAGTGCGTCGGCGAAATACAGCGTGGACACGCCGCATGAGCTGCCGAGTTCGAGGATGCGGGCCGGCCGTTGCGAGAGCACCATGTTGCGCAAGAACCCGCCCGTTTCCGGCGACACGGCCAACGATAGCCGGCTGCCTTCCGGGGAGTCGAAGTCGTCGGTGAACAGCCCGAACGTTTCGAGAAACCGCCCCCGCAGACGGGGGGCGATCGCTTCGTATTCCTCTGCCAACGACAGAAGCTCCTCGTTCGATCCCGGGAACTGCGCGCGGGCGCGGGCGATGATTTCGGTCCGGCTCTCTTCGTGGAGCCGTCGCAGAAGAACGGCGGTGGATGAAGCCATGTTTGTCCCTTGACGAGATTGATCACGTCGACGATGTATCCGGCCGCGCCTCTTGCGCCAGGGTTTCGGCGCGGCCGCTCGATATCGGCGACACGCGGAGGTTGTCATGCGATTCGGGCGAGCGTGATGGCGCGCTCGGGGCACGCGGTCACACATAGTCCGCATGACCGGCACGCATGCGCGTTCGGCGTGTAGGCGACTTTCATGCCGTGCACGCGCAGCTTCAGGCGATGCATCAGGCCGAGGCCGACGTAATCGGCCGGGTCGATGCGTCCGACCTCGAACACGTTTTCAGGGCAAACCGCGACGCAATCCGCTTTGCCTTCGCAACGCTTCAGATCGACGACCGGCGCGATCACGCCCGGTTGCTGCTTGCAGTCGCCCGTGGATTTTTCGCGCACGTTCACGCTCCCGTGGGCCGGTCGCCGCCGGAGCGCCACGCATTGCGGAAATGCTCGCGTTCCTCGGGCGTCATCGATTCCCACTTGCGCCAGTGGCGCCGGCCGCGCCAGCCGTGGTGTCCGCGGAAGCCGCCGAACAGGATGCGGCTCAACACGAGCAGGCCCAGCGCCCGGGCGAAATCGATCGTACGGGCACCGACGAACAGCGCCGGCATCACCCAGTTCCACAACATCATGACGACCCATCCGAGCACGCCTATGGCGATCAAGACGAGCACCGCCTTGCCCGCGCATCTGATTCGAAAATTCATTTGTCGACTCCTCTAGATACTGTCCAGTTCGTCATGAATGAGCTGCAGCCGTGCACGCAGATGCAAGACCGCATAGCGTTTGCGCGCGAGCAGCGTATTGAGCGCAACGCCGCTTTGCGTGGCCATCTCCTTGAAGGAACGGCCCTCCAGTTCGTGCGCGATAAACACCTCGCGCTGATTCGCCGGCAGCTCGTCGAGCGCATCCTGCAAGGCTTCGAGCAGGAGCGTGCGCGCGTAGACTGCTTCGGGGCCGGCATCGTGCGCCGGCAGCACGAGATCCAGCCGGTACTCGCTGTCCGCGTCGTCGTCGGCCTCGGACAGATCGGTCAGCGGCTGCTCCTTCTTCTTGCGAAAGCGGTCGACGATACGGTTGCGCGCCGCGCGGAACAGCCACGCGCTCACCTGTTCGATCGGCGCCGGAAGCCGGTAAGCCTGGACGAATTCGTGAAACACGTCCTGAAGGATGTCCTCGGCATCGTCCGGGTCGCGAATCCGACGCCGGATGAAGCTCACCAGCCTCGTTCGTTCACGCATCACTATCGCGGTGATGTCGCGGTCTGGGTCGGTCATGTGCGTGAAGTGGGTGGCGATTCCATGCTCCTGAAGACGTTTCAGGCGCGGGAATATTGTGGCGAGTGCGAAAAATGACTGCTCAACGGGGCGGCTTCAACGGAGAGATCGGTTACACCGCCCGTCCGGCGGGCAGCAATTGGTCCGGCCCGACGGTCATCGCCGACACGAGCGGGAACGGCGTAACGATAGTGCAAGGAACGAACCCGCGACGACCAGGCGAAGCATGCGCTTCGCGGCGGCGACGTGTGCGGGCACCGGCGTTTGCGGCAGGCACGGGCGTTGCGCGCGTGCCGTGCTCGCGACTGTCGGCTGCATCCGGGCCGTACTACGCGCCGGCTGTTCGCGGTCGTCCGCCGGTCGGTCCGGTGCGGCTGCTACGAATGGCTTCCCGCAACGGCACCGGCTTCCCGCAGCGGCGAGCCGAATGCGCACCGACGATCACCCTTCCCCGAAGCCGCACCGCGACCATTCCCGCCAGCTTGCAGGCAGGCCTCAACGCGCCGACATGAAATCGAACAGCTTCGCGATATCGGTCGTCAGCACGGTTCCGGCCTTCACGCCGACCCACAGCGTGCGCGTCGCCCACGCATCGTCGAGCTTCACGACCCCGAGCCGCGCCGCGCGCTCGCCGGTCACCGCGTCGCGCGGCAGGATGCCGATCCCGAGCCCCGCCTCGATCATCCGGCTCACGCCATCGAAATTCGATACCTGGATCCGCAGCTTCAGCGAACGCTCGACCGCGAACGCGGCGTCGGTCATCCGCGCGAGCAGCGAACTGCCGTCGCTGAGCCCGACGTAGTCCTCGTCGAGCGTGTCCGCGAAGCGGATGCTGTCGCGCGCGGCGAACCGGTGCGTGCGCGGCACGAGCAGCACGAGTTCGTCGCGGCGGTACAGCCGCCGTTCGATACCGGGAGCCGGCACGTTGTCGGCGAACACGCCGAGATCGGCCTTGCCGGACGCGAGCGCGTCGACGATCTCGTGGCTCAAACGCTCCTCGAGGCTGACCTTGATACCCGGATTGTCGGTGAGGAACGCCGCGAGATCGGCGGGCAGGAACTGGACGATCGCGGACGTGTTGGTCCACACATGAATGTGGCCACGCACGCCGGCGACGTAGTCGCTCATCTCGTGCGCCATCCGGTTGACCTGCTCGATCACCTTCGCCGCATGGTCGAGCAGCGCGCGTCCCGCGGGCGTCAGCTCGACACCGCGCGCATGCCGGACGAACAGCGCACTGCCCGTCACGCTTTCGAGCTCGGCGATGCGCTTGCTGACTGCGGACAGCGTGAGCTGGCCATGCTCGGCCGCTTTCGTCAGGCTGCCGTGCTCGGCGACGAGCGCGAACACGCGCAGCGATTGCAGATCGAAATGAAGCGGGTTCACCATGTCGTGGGTCCTGGGGAGGCCAGGCCGGTGCTTGCCGTCAGCGCGGCGGCCTGACGCCGATCATACGCCCGGCCGCCCCCTCGCGACACGGTGCACGACGACGCAAAACGGCGCCTAGCGCGGCGCGATCGACTGCAACGCGGCGAGCATCGCACCGTCCGGCTTCGCGAGATCGTCGAGCACGTCGAAGTGCCGCATGCCGGGGAGCCCGACGTGGACGATCCGTTCGCCCGCCGCTTCGCATGCCGTCGCATAGTCGCGTGCCTGCCGGACGAGTTCGGGCAGCTCGGCATCGCCGACCGCAACGACCGTCGGTGCGCCGGGCCCGACATGGCGCAACGGGCTGTACGCGCCCACTTCGCGCGCGCTGAGCTGCAGCTTGTCGTTCAGGACGCACAGCGAGATCGGTTCGAGATCGACGAGCGGGCTGATCGCGAGTGCCGACACGACGGCCGGATGCGCGCGGTACACGGCCGTCAGGTGGCCGCCCGCCGAATGGCCGCCCAGGTGGATCGGCCGCCCGGCGGTACCGATTGCGTCGGGGTCGTTCGCCAGGTAGTCGAGCAGCGCACCGATCTCGCCGACGATGCCGGTCATCGTTGCGACCGGCGCCAGCGTGTATTCGGCGAGTATCACGTCGAAACCGCGCGCGAGCGGCCCGCTCGCCGCGTACGCGAAATCCTCTTTCGCGCAGTGCTGCCAGTAGCCGCCGTGAATGAACACGAACAGCGGCGCATCGGGCCGACCGCACGACAGCCAGTCGAATCGCTGCGCGGGCTGCGCACCGTAACGCAGGTCGCGCCGGCCGCGCGTCGTGTCGTAGAGCGCCGCGCTGCGCGCCTGCATCGATGCCAGCAGCGCCGGGAAATCGGGTACCACCTTCGTGTTCAGATAGGCGGCGTCGAGGGCCGCGCGGTCCATGCCGCGATAGAGGATCGTCATCGGAATCGTTCGGGTCGGGTTGCGGAAGCGCGGACGCAGGCGTTGCGTCCGGTGCGAAGGCGGCTTCTCAGTCGCCGAAGCACGCATTATCCGCAGCGCGGCACGGGCCGGCTATCCGGAATCGGCGAGCGCGGAAACCGGCTGTCCGTTTTCGGCGGCAGATCGACGCGGCAGGAGGCCGCACCGGTACGATCCGGGCCGCATGCGCGATGGCACGAGATGCCCGACGGTGCGCCGGCGGTCGGATCGAGTCAGATCAGCTCGGAGATCTCGATCAGGTTCAGGTCGGGATCGCGCACGTAGACCGAGCGGATTTTCCGCGTCGCGCCCGTGCGTTCGACGGGCCCTTCGACGATCGGCCATTCGACGCGTTTCAGGTGCGCGATCACGTCGTCGAGCGGCACCGACGCGATGAAGCACAGGTCGAGCGCGCCGGGCACCGGCACATGCGCTTTCGGTTCGAACTCCGCGCCGCGCACGTGCAGGTTGATCTTCTGGTTGCCGAAGCGGAACGCGATCCGGCCGGCCCCGAAGGTTTCGAGCTGCATCTGCAGCACCTCGGTGTAGAAATGCGTCGTCCGGTCGGGATCGACGCAGGTCAGCACGAGATGGTCGAGGTGGTCAATCAGTGCCATGAGGTTCGCTCCGGTTGGTCGTTCACGAGAAAGCGCGTTGCGCGGGCATGTCGCCGGCGTCCGCGCGCGGCGGCGGATGAAGGTCCGAGCGGCGCCCGGCCTTCAGGATCTGGCTCGGCACGTCATGGCCGATCAGCGCCGGCAGCCGCGCCGACGCGGCCAGCACGGCCGCGAGATCGACGCCCGTATCGTAGCCGTCGAGTTCGAGCATGTGCACGAGTTCCTCGGTGCACGCGTTGCCGGTCGCGCCCGGCGCGTACGGGCAGCCGCCGAGGCCGCCGAGCGATGCGTCGAAGCGGTCGATCCCGGCGTCGAGTGCCGCGAGCGTGTTCGCAAGCGCCATCCCGCGTGTGTTGTGGAAGTGCAGCGTGAGCTGCAGCGCGCCGAAGCGCTCGCGCGCACGTGCCGACAGTTCCCGCACTTGCGACGGAAACGCCATGCCCGTCGTATCGCACAGCGTGACGCCATGCACGCCGAGATCCGCGAAGCGCTGCATCCACGCGAGCACGCCCTCGGCCGCGACGTCCCCTTCCATCGGGCAGCCCATCGCGGTCGACAGCGAGACGTTGATGGCGACACCCGTGCCGCGTACCGCGTCGATCACGTCGCGCAGTTGCGCGAACGATTGCTCGCGCGTCATCCGCAGGTTCGCGCGGTTGTGGCTTTCGCTCGTCGACATCACGAGGTTCACTTCGTCGACGCCGCACGACAGCGCGCGCTCGGCACCGCGCACGTTCGGCACGAGCACCGTGTAGACGACACCCGGTGCGCGCGCGATGCCGTGCATCACGGCCTCGGCGTCGCGCAACGCGGGGATCGCCCTCGGCGACGTGAACGACGTGACCTCGATCTTCGCGTAGCCGCAGGCGCTCAGCGCGTCGACGAGCGCGATCTTGTCGTCGGTGTCGACGAATGCCGCTTCGTTCTGGAAACCGTCGCGCGTCGCGACTTCGTGGATGTAGAGCCGTGTGCGTTGCCCGCTCATGTCGTCTCCTGGTTCGGGTTCAGATCACGCCGCGCGTGCGCCAGTCGCCGCGCGTCGCCGCATCGATGCCGAGCGTTTCGAGTACCGCGTCGGTATCCGCGCCCAGCGCGGGCGCCGGGCGCTCGATGCGCCCGGGCGTCGCACCGAGCTTCGGCACGATGCCGGGCACGAGCACGGGCGTGCCGTCGGGCAGCGCGGCATCGACGAGCATGTCGCGCGCGCGGTAATGCGGATCGGCGGCGATGTCGGCCACGTCGTAGATGCGCCCGGACGGGATGCGCGCGTCGTTCAATGCGGCCAGCACCGCGTCGAGATCGTGCCGCGCGCTCCACGCGCCGATCGCCGCGTCGATGCGTTCGACCTGCGCGACGCGCCCGTCGTTGTGCGCGAGCGCGGGATCGTTGCCGAGATCGGGCCGGCCGATCAGCTCCATCAGGCGCCGGAAGATGCTGTCGCCGTTCCCGGCGATCAGTGCATACCGGCCGTCGCGGCAGCGATACGCGTTGGTCGGCGCGATGCCGGGCAGGCTGCTGCCGGCTGCCTCGCGCACGGCACCGAACGCCGAGTATTCGGGCAGCAGGCTTTCCATCATGTTGAATACCGACTCGTACAGCGCGACATCGACGACCTGCCCCTTGCCGCCCTGCTGCTCGCGATGCCGCAGCGCGAGCAGCACGCCGATCACGCCGTGCAGCGCCGACAGCGAATCGCCGAGCGAGATGCCGACGCGCACCGGCGTGCGGCCCGGCTCGCCGGTCAGGTGCCGCAGGCCGCCCATCGCCTCGGCGATCACGCCGAAGCCGGGACGGTCGCGGTACGGGCCCGTCTGGCCGAAGCCCGACACGCGCAGCATCACGAGCCCGGGGTTGATCGCGGACAGCGCGTCCCAGCCGAGCCCCCAGCCCTCGAGCGTGCCGGGCCGGAAGTTCTCGATCAGCACGTCGGTTTCCTCGACGAGGCGGCGTACCACGTCCTGCCCTTCGGGCGTGCGCAAGTCGAGCGTCAGCGAGCGCTTGTTGCGCGACTGCGCGGCCCACCAGACCGACGTGCCGTCGTGCAGCAGCCGCCATTTGCGCAGCGGGTCGCCGAGCGCGGGCGGCTCGACCTTGAGCACGTCCGCACCGAATTCGGCGAGCATCCGGCCCGCGAACGGGCCGGCGATCAGTTGTCCGAGTTCCAGCACGCGGATGCCGTCGAGGGGCCGTGTCATGGTTGTCTCCGATGAAAGCGTGTTGTCGATGACGGCGATCATGACGGCGTTCCCGCCCGGCGAAAATCGATCGATGCTCAACCAGCCTTTCCGAAACGGAAAGGCGTGCGCCGCGTCCGTTCACATATGCGGTGCGCCAGCCTTTCCATCCGGGAAAGCGCACTCGCACAACGGTCAAACGACGGCCCGCGCGCCGCCGGCAGAATCGAACCCGTTCCGCGCCCGCCCCGGGCGCCTGCCAGCGAGGCCCGCCATGTTTTCCGTTTCCTCTCCCGCGACGATCGTGTTCCTCGACCGCGCGACGCTGTCACCGCAAACCGTGCTGAAGCCGTTCCCGTTTCCGCACGTGTTGCGCACGTTCGAGCGGACGGCCGCGCACGAAGTCGCTGCACGCATCGGCGACGCGGACATCGTCGTGACCAACAAGGTGCGGCTCGACGCGGCGGCGCTTGCCGACGCGCGGCGCCTGCGGATGATCGCGATCGCCGCGACGGGCACCGACATCGTCGATCTCGACGCGTGTGCCGCGCACGGCATCGTCGTGAGCAACATTCGCGGGTATGCGGTCCGCACGGTGCCCGAGCACACGTTCGCGCTGATCTTCGCGCTGCGCCGCAGCCTCGTCGCGTACCGCGACGCGGTGCGCGCGGGGCGCTGGCTCGACAGCGGGCAGTTCTGCTTCTTCGATCATCCGATTTGCGACCTGGCCGGCTCGACGCTCGGGATCGTCGGCGACGGCGTGCTCGGGCGCGCGGTGGCCGGCATCGCGCGCGCGCTCGACATGCGGGTACGGTTCGCCGCGCACGGCGATGCGTCGGGGGACGACTACGCGCCGCTCGACACGCTGCTTCGGGACAGCGACGTGATCACGCTGCACTGTCCGCTCACGCCCGCAACGCGACACCTGATCGACGCGGCCGCGTTCGCGCGGATGGCACGCCGGCCGTTGCTGATCAATACCGCGCGCGGCGGGCTCGTGGATGAAAACGCGCTCGTCGACGCGTTGCAGTCGGGGCAGATCGTGGGCGCCGGGTTCGACGTGGTCACGCAGGAGCCGCTGCCGGCCGCGCATCCGTTCCACGCGATCCTGTCGCATCCGGCGTTCATCCTGACGCCGCACGTCGCGTGGGCGAGCGACGAGGCAATGCAGGCGCTTGCCGATCAGCTCGTCGACAATGTCGCCGCGTTCGTCGAGGGCGCTCCGACGCATGTCGTGTGATGCGCAGCCGCGGGGATCGTTTCGACGGCTCTACGAGAAAAGCCCCGCTCGATTGCTCGAAGCGGGGCTTTGGATCGGGAGTTGCTTACGCCAGTGACCCGGCACGTAGCGGGTTTGTGCATCGGGTTCATGCATCCGCCCTGTCTTGCAGCGGGCTTCTGAATGCCTGATGAGCGCTACGTCAGGGAACTCGGGCCGCCGATGCTGCAGGGCCGGCCTGACGCTGGTCGGGCCGCGCACTGGATCTCGCCGGCTTTGGCTGCGGCGCACCACCCGGCGCGCTGATCCCGACCCGAATGCGCGCGTTTCAGTAAGCGGACATCTCGACGCAAGGATCGACCTTGGACGGCGAGCAGATGACCGAATACTTGGCGCTCTCGCGCATCAGCGCTTCGCCTTCGTGCAGCGCGATCTTGATCTCGGGATGACGCTCGTACGCGAGGAATGCCGAGCACACGACTGCGGACATCACGACGAGGGAAAACACAAATTTTTCAAGGGTTTGGAAACGTTCAGGCATGGTTCGACCTATCACTTAGGCCGTGATTATATCTCGAAATTAGGGTTTTCCCTATAAGTCGGCCCGCATACCGAGGATGCATTCGGTCGCGCGCGGACACGATGCTCGCGCCCTTTTTCCATGCCAGTCCGCGCCTGAGTGTCGATCGAACAGGATGGGTCGACCGGTTGCGGGGTTCGTGCCGCATTGGCGCTGCCGGCAACCGTGTCCAGCCACCAGCCCGGTCGCGGTGCGCCAGCCCCGGTGCATCCGGCGATGCGCTTGCGGGCAATCGGTCGGTGGCGTGAAGTGGGCGGAAGGCGTGGCGCGGCGTTCGGTCGCGACAGGCCGCGTATTACCGGAGGGAAACGCCCCGCCCGTCGCCCTCGCAGGTCACCGCGTCACTGCGGTGCCGACGCGCCGCTTGCCGCGTTGCCGGGCCATGCCTTGCCGATCTGGTCGACCAGCGATTTAGCGGTGCCCGTCACGATCGCCGCGTCGACGCCGGACGTCTGCCACGAGCCGTCGGCGGCCTTCACGAAGGTCAGGTTCGCGCGCGACGGCTTGTAGTCGGTATTGCGCCACGTGACCACGACGTCGCACGAGTAGGTGCGATCGCCGACCTTCTTGCAGTCGCCGTCGGGCTTCGCCGACACGACATCGGCCGAGACGGGCAGCGGCTGGCCGAACAGCGCGTTCAGCCCGCCGTGGTTTTCCGCCTCGAGCGCGCGGCGCACGGCGGCATCGACGTCGCCCGATCCGGGGCCGTCGTGGAGCAGGTTGCAGGCGGCCAGGAGGGTCGATGCACCGGCGAGTGTCAGCAGCGTCTGGAACTTCATGGATATCCGTTATCGGGTGAACGCCGCGTAGTCTGCAACGTCCGCGTATCGTGCGCGGTATCCATTTGTAACCAATTGCACGGGCGCGATCGCCCCTCCGCTTCGCCAGCCCCTACTGCCGCTCCTGCTTCACGCGGCTCACGAGTTGCGTCGGGCTCACGAACTGCAGCGCGATGACCACCCACACGAGCGTGATGGCCATGTAGATCATCGCCATCGCGTCGATCGACTGTGGCGCGCGCACGCCGGTCGAGAACACCGCGTAATACAGCGCGACGACGAGTGTCTGCGTGCTCGGCCCCGCGGTGAAGAAGGTCAGCTCGAACATCCCGATCGTGCGCACCAGCACGAGCAGCCCCGCCGCGAGCATGCCGGGCACGAGCAGCGGCAGCAGCACATGGCGGAAATAACGCCACGTGTTTGCACCGAAGATGCGCGCGGCGGCTTCGAGATTCGGATCGATCCGCTCGATGAACGGCGTCATCACGAGGATCACGAACGGCAGCGCCGGCACGAGGTTCGCGAGGATCACGCCGGGCAGCGTGCCCGCGAGCCCGACCTTGTACATCACGGTGGCCATCGGGATCCCGTACGTGACGGGCGGCACCATCAGCGGCAGCAGGAACACCAGCAGCGCGAAGCGCTTGCCGCGAAACTGCACGCGCGCGAGCGCATAGGCGGCCGGCACGCCGAGCGCGATCGACAGCAGCACGACCGCGCCGACGACCTCGACGGTCACCCACAGCACGCTCGCGAGCTGGAAGTCCGCCCACGCCTTCGCGTACCAGTGCAGCGTGAAACCCTGCGGCAGCGGCGTGCCGAACCAGCGTGTCGCGATCGAGTTCACCGCGACGGTCGCGATCAGCAGCATCACGTTCAGCAGGAAGAACGCCATCAGCGCCCAGACGAGCGCGTGCCACGCGCGGCCGGCGAGATGGCCTGCCATCTTCCGCGGTTTCCTCGCGTCGGCGGGCCGCACGTCGGGCGGATCGGGCGCATCGTGCTTCGGCGGCCACGCGCGGGCGGCATGATTGTCGGTCGCCATCAGCCCTTGCCCCCCGTCACCGCGCCGGTATAGAAGAAGCGGCGCGCGCCGAGCATCGACGCGACCACCAGCAGCTGCACGAAACCCATCACGATCGCGATCGCCGACGCGAGCGAATAGTCGTAGCTCTCGAACGCCGCTTCCGCCGCCGCGATCGAGATCACGCGCGTGGGCCCGGCCGGCGCGCCGAGCAGCACGGCCGACGGGAACACCGAGAACGCCTGTACGAACGACAGGCACGCGGCCATCGTGAGCCCCGGCACGAGCAGCGGCAGGTAGATTCGCCGGAACTGCTGCCACGGGTTCGCGCCGAGCGTCGCCGCCGCGCGCGCGAGTGTCGGGTCGATGCCGCTGATGTACGAGAGCATCAGCAGGAATGCGAACGGAAAACCCGACACGATCAGCGACAGCAGCACGCCCCAGTAGTTGTGCGTGAGGCGCACTTCGTCGGTGTACAGGTGCAGCCCCTGCAACGCCTGCGGGAACCAGCCGTTCGGCCCGAAATACGTGAGCATCCCGTCGGCGACGAGCACCGTGCCGAGCGTGACGGGAATCACGAGCAGCGTCGTGACGAACTTCTGGTAAGGCGAATTGCGGCGCAGCGCGAACGCGACGGGTACGGCGACGCCGACGTTGAGCAGCGTCGCCGGCACCGCCAGCTTCAGCGTGACGAGCACCGTGGGCCACATCGCGGTGTCGGTAAAGAACTGCACGTAGTTCGCGAGCGCGCCGCCGCCGTTCATCGGCTGGAACGACAGCGCGAGACCGTAGGCGAACGGATAGACGAACAGCGCGACGATGAACGCGAGTGCGGGCGCGACGAGCCAGGCTTTCGCGTCGCGCGGTGTGCCGCCGGCCGGGAGCGTGCTCACGCGGCCTCCCGGTGGCGCGTTGCGGTGCGCGCGATGCGGCGGCCGTTCATCACGCGTCTCCCGCATAGACGAGCGTGCGCGACGGCGCAACACATAACCGCAAATGCTCGCCTTCCGCGAATTCGCCGGCCACGCGCGCCCAGATCGGGCCGAACGGCGTGGCCGCACGGATCAGCGAATCGCGGCCGCCGTATTCGACCGTTTCGACGGTCGCGTCGAACGCGTTGTCGGCGCCGTCTGCCGCGCGCTCGATGTCGTCGGGACGCAGCGCGACCGCGACGTCCTTCGCGTCGAAGCCGGCCATCGGCACGCCCTTGAGCCGCACGCCTGCGGCGCTGACGTTTACGTGGCCGCCGGCCATCCCGTCGAGTGTGAACGGCAGCACGTTGCGATAACCCATGAAACGCGCGACGTGCAGGTTGTGCGGGCGCGTGTAGACGTCCTTCGGCGTCGCGACCTGCTGTACGACGCCCTCCTTCATCACGACGATGCGGTCGGCCATCGACAGCGCCTCGTCCTGGTCGTGCGTCACGTAGATCGTCGCGCGTTCGAGCTGCGTGTGGATGCGGCGGATCTCGGCGCGCATCTCGATGCGCAGCTTCGTGTCGAGGTTCGACAGCGGTTCGTCCATCAGCACGAGCGGCGGCTCGATGACGATCGCGCGTGCGATCGCGACGCGCTGCTGCTGCCCGCCCGACAGCTGCCCGGGCAGCTTGCCCTCGTGGCCGACGAGCTGCACGAGTTCGAGCGCCTGCTGCGCGCGCCGCCGCGTTTCCTGCTTCGGCACGCCGCGCATCTTGAGACCGAAACCGACGTTGTCGAGCACCGACAGGTGCGGAAACAGCGCGTAGTTCTGGAACACCATCCCGAAGCCGCGGCGCTCGGGGGGCAGCACGTCGATGCGCGTGTCGTCGAGCCAGATGCCGCCGCTCGTGAGCGGCTGCAGCCCCGCGATGCAGTTCAGCGCGGTCGACTTGCCGCAGCCCGACGGGCCGAGCAGCGCGATGAACTCGCCGCGCCGGATCTCGAGGTCGAGCCCGTTCAGCGCGGCGACCTGCGCACCTTCCGCATTGGTGAAGCTGCGGCTGACGCCATCGAGTCGCAGCCGTTCGAAACTCTGCTTCATTGCGCGAACTCCATCGACGCGGGCGCCGTGGCGCCCGCCGGCCCATGCGTCACTTCGACTTCTGCGAACCGATCTCGCGGTCCCACTTCTGGAACGCGGCGACCATCGCCTGCGCGCTGAGCGGCTGCACGTGCGGGCGATCCGCCAGCAGCTTCGCGTATTCCGGGCGGCCGAACTTGCGGATTACTTCCTGGCTGTGCGCGGGCGCCATCTCGAGCGTCACGCCCTTCACCGCCGGGCCCGGATAGAAGTAACCGTCGTCGTAGGTCATCGCCTGCTGCGCCGGTTCGAGCAGGAAGTTCATCAGCTTGAACAGCACGTCGAGCTTGTCCTTCGGCACGCCCTTCGGGATCACCATGTAGTGCGCATCGTTGACCCACGTCATGTTGTCGAACGCCTGGACCCGGAACTCGGCCGGCACGATGCCGAGCGCACGCGGGTTGAGGTCCCAGCCGGTGACGGTCACGGTCATGTCCCGCGTGCCTTCGCCGAGCTCCTTCATCACCGCCGACGTGCCGCCCGGGTAGTACGGGACGCAGTCGTTGAGCTGCTTCAGGAACGCCCAGGTCTTGTCCCAGCCGTTGATCGGGTCCTGCGGGTTCTTGTCGCCGAGCACGTACGGCAGCCCCATCAGGAACGTGCGGCCGGGGCCCGAGTTCGCCGGGCGCGCGTAGATCAGCTTGTTCGGGTGCGCCTTGCACCACGCGAGCAACTGGTCGGGCGTCTTCGGCGGGTCGCTGACCTTCGCCGGGTTGTATTCGAGCAGCGGGCCGGCCGGCATGTAGGTGACTTCGAGGCCGAAGCCCTGTGCGAGGTCCTGCATCTTGCGCGGGCCGGGTGCGTACCGGTCGAGCACGCCGGGGAATGCGCCCGCGTTGTCGGGCAGCACCTTCAGCCACAGGTTCTGCTCGATGCCGGCGGCCAGCGCGTCGGTGCCCGTCAGCACGAGGTCGATGTCGGCGCGCCCCGCCGCCTGCATCGCCTTGATCTTGCCCGGCAGCTGCGGCGCCGGCGCGTTCGTGAACGTGACGCTCGACACGAGGGTCGGGTTCTTGTCCCTGAAGGCTTCGATGGCCTTCTGCGTGAGCTGCAGGTTGCCCGCGACATCGACGATGTTCAGCGATACGGGGGCGGCAACGGCTGCCGAGGCCGACAGCGTGAAGCCCACGGCAAGTGCGATCCGGCGGACACGGCGAGCGATCGTGGTGGCGTTCATGTCTCCTCACTTCGGTCGGTGGATGGGACCTTTCTTTTCAGGAAATCATGACGGCGTTATACGATGTCGGTCAACAAAAAACCGAGGTGGCCGGGGCGGGATTTTCCCTGACAAACACCTTCACGTGGCGGCGTAATTCAAAAAGCGAAATGGAATTCGGGGATTGTCGCAGCGCGAGAAGTGACGTGTACTAAGACATCGTATGTCGAGGGGTGCACAATGGGGTCGGTGTGCCGAGCAGGTTCGACCCGCGTATTTCGCAGGATGAATGCAGGGCCGGGCGAGGCCCGATGCGTCGGCCGAGTGACCGCCGCTTACCAAGGGTGCAAGGGAATGATCCGGCGGATCAGGCTTTCAACGGGACAGCGACAATTCCCAGATCGCACTGAAATATTCGGCCAGTTCTTCACTCGTTACGCTGCCGTCCGCAACGTCGACCATGAGGTCTTCGAGATCGGCGAGACGAGGAATCGAGATACCCTGCCGTTCCATATACGTCAACGCGCAAGTCAGGCCGGTGCGCTTGTTTGCATCATTGAACACATGCCCGCGCGCGATCGCAGTGGCATAAGTCGCTGCAATGCCGAACACGTCATCGAGGCCCGCGTAATGGGCATGATTTTCGACTCGGTGCAGGGCGGATTCGACACCGCCCCGACCAGCATGCGCGAATCCGCTGAGACCGCCGAGATCCCGGATGATCTCGTCGTGGATCGTGATGACGTAGTCGAGATCCAGCAAGTCAGCGATCCTTCAACGCGATCAGTACGTCCCGATGCTCGGAAATGACTTTTCGTGCTGCCCGAAGTACGTCGCATTTCTCGGTTTCCGTCGAAGCCTTGACCTCCGTCGTGGGACGAATGATCGTGCGGGGTTTCAACTCGACCCCGTACAGCACTTTTCTTTTGGGAGCCATGGCAGTTTTCCGCTCAAAAAAACAATAACAATCAGCCGCTTATCGCATATATCTCACGACGCGGCCACGTTGCCGATAATCATAGCACTCGACGGATTGCCGAAGAGGTTCTGAAGCCGGCAAAGAGGTCGGAGTGTCAATCCGTCAAGCCGGAATGACGTTCACCCAACGCCCTCACCTCGCCGATCAACCGTTCCGCATCACGCCACTCGCCATACCCCGACGCCGGATTCAGGTGCCCCACTTCGCCGAGATCGACGAGCCTGCTGCCCCACCCTGCCGCCAGCGTTTCGACGCGCTCGAAGCGCGCGAGCGGATCGTTGCGGCTCGCGGCGACGATGCTCGGAAACGGCAGCCGCCCGGTCGGTACCGGCGTCCAGCCGTTCGCGTCGATCGCGTCGGGCGCCGGATAACCGGCGGGCATCGGCGTATCGAGATCGGCCGGCGCCGCGAGCAGCGCGCCGTGGATCTTGCGCGTGGCCTGCCGCGCCCAGTGCACGGCAATCATCACCCCCGCGCTGTGCGCGACGAGGATCACGGGGCCGTCGATCGCGGCCAGCGCCGCATCGAGCGCCGCGACGCGTGCGGCGCGGCTCAGCTTGTCGGCTTCGAGCGGCGCGACGGCGCGTGCGTTCGGCAGGCGTCGTTCGAGGTGCGTCTGCCAGTGGTCTTCGACGTGATCGCGCAAGCCGGGCACGATCAGGATGGTGGGTGCGGTCGTCAGGGTCATGCAGCCTCCGAAGCGTTCAGGAAAGTCTGGACGCGCGCCGTTCGCGTTCGACGCGCGCGAGGTCGGCCACATAGCTCGCGCGTCCGATCGCGAACAGCACGGCGGCCATGAGCGGCACGACGGGAATCCATTGGAGTGCGCCGACGAGGCCGGCGCGATCGGCGGCCCACCCCGTCAGCAGCGGGCCCGGCGCCATGCCGAGCAGGTTGTTGGCGAGCGTGAGCGTCGCGAACGCCGATGCGTGGATCGCGGCCGGCGTCAGGTTCGCGACCATCGCGCCCGACGCACCGGACGCGCCCGCGCCGACCAGCATGCCCGCGCAGATCAGCGCGAGTTGCAGCGGCCCGGGCGGCAGCCGGAACGCGACCGCGAGGCAGACGCCGGTCAGCACGCAATACGCGATCGCGGTCAGCCACTTGCGCTTGCCGTCGGTTTTGCCGACGCGGTCGGTGACGATCCCGCAGCCGACCATCCCGATACCCGCGAGCAGCACGAAGCCGGCGGCGAGCACGGCCGCGCGGTCGGGCGCCATCGCGTAGTAGCGGTTCAGGTAGCTCGGCAGCCATGCGAACAGCGCGCCCGGCACGAACAGGTGCAGCCCGCTGCCGAGATACGCGCAGATCACCGAACGCGACGCGAACAGCCCCGACATCAGCACGCGCACGCTGCCGCGCAGGTCGCGCGGCGTGTCGGTGTCGCGCCGGCAGGGTTCGGCGCCGCATTCGGTGCCGAATTCAGAGCGATATGCGGCGAGCCGCCGTTCGGTCACGACGCAGCGATACGCGACGAGCAGCACGATGCCGAGCGCGGCCATCACGCCGAACGACCAGCGCCAGCCGAGATGCGCGCCGACGAGCCCGCCGAGCGCCATGCCGAACACGGAGCCGAATGCGCCGCCGGCCATGAACGCGCCGGTCAGCGTCGCGCGCAGCCGCGCCGGGAAGATGCTGAGGATCAGCGCGACGCCGACGCTGCCGTACGCGGCTTCACCGAGCCCGACGAGGCCGCGCGCGACGAGCATCTCCGTGTAATGAGTCGACAGCGCGCAGCCGAGCGTCGCGACGCTCCACAGCGCGGCCATCAGCACGATGCTGCGCACACGCCCGAAGCGGTCGGCGAGCACCGACAGCGGAAACGTCAGCAGCCCGACCAGCAGCGCGACGACGCCGGAGAGCGAACCGAGCTGCGTGTCCGACAGCGCCCATGCTTGCTTGAGCAGCGGGAACACGGCGTTGAGCACCTGCCGCGACATGTAGTCCGACAGCAGCAGGCCGACGGTCAGCCCGAACACGAGCCACGCATAGGCAGGCGCGCGCCGGCCGGCGGCGGCGGCGTCCTGGATCGACGGCTCGACATGATGGATCAGCATGCGTGTCTCCTCCGGCACCGGAGCGGTCGTGCTCCGGCGCGGCTTGCGTGGCCCCGCTCCGTTGACCGGAGTCCGCCCCCGCATCACGCGCGGGGATGGGTGCCACGCCACAACGATCGGCGGGCCGCGGCCGTCATGGCCGCGGGCCCGGATGCGCGGATGCGCGGCGCGTCAGGCGGCCCGCAGCGGCACGTTCGGCTGGCCAGGCCGGCGGTTCGGCGCCATCCCGAGCTGCGCGAGGGTCTCGTCGATGCCGTCGTACTGCACGCCGATCCGGTAGATCGCCTTCGCTTCCTTGCCGGTCGCGATGTCGCGGCCGAGTTCGCGCGCGATCCGCACGCACTGCTCGATCTGCTGCACCGACGTCATCCGGTTGCCCTTCTGGTCGATGATCGTGTCCTCGATCCCGCAGCGCGGATGCAGGCCCAGCGCCATCGCGACCGTGTTGATCGGCAGCACGTTCTTCATCAGGGATTCGAGCGTGATGCACGCGCCGTCCGGGCAGCGCCGCACGAATTCCATGAAGTTGTACGGATTCGGGCCGTCGAAGCCGCCGCCGATGCCGACCCACGTGACGTTCAGCGGGCCGCGATAGACGCCGCGGCGGATGATCCGCTCGAGCGTTTCCAGCGCATGCATGCCGGTGAGCTGGAAATGCGGCTGGATGCCGGCCGCCTGCAGGCGGCGCAGGTGCTCGTCGACCCAGCCGGGGCCGGCCGGCACGGTCATCTCGCGGTACGCGTCCCACAGCGCGGCTTCGTTCAGCGACGTACCGGCGATGTCCTTGCGGTTCATCAGCTCGGTGATGTTCATCTGCACGGTGTTGATCGCGACCGTCACCTGGTCGGGCTTCGGCGTCAGCTCGGCGAGCATGTGGCGCGTGTCGTCGGACAGCCATTTCGCTTCCGCGCCGTCGCCTTCCGGCGCGAACGAGATCGAGCCGCCCACCTGCAGGATCATGTCGGGCACCGCCTCGCGCAGCCGGCCGAGCAGCTCGTTGAACTTCGACAGCCGCTTGCTGCCCTTGCCGTCGAGTTCGCGTACATGCAGGTGCAGCACCGTCGCGCCCGCGTTGTAGCAGTCGACGGCCTTCTGCACGTGCTCGTCCATCGTCACCGGAATGTCTTCCGGAAAATCGGCGGGCATCCATTCGGGGCCATACGGCGCGACCGTGATGACTACCTTGTCCTGGTTTTCCGGGTGCAGCGAATCGTCGAGAAATTGCATGTCGTCCTCCAGTGGAAATCGTTTTTGTGCAGGCGTACGGGCGTGCGTATCCCGCCGCGCCGGGCGGCGGGCCCGGCGCGTTGTTCGGCGTGGCGAATCGGTTAGGGTGCGAGCGCGCTCAGAACGGCACGTCGCCGACGATGCCCGCGCGCTCCATCCGGCGCACGCACGGCGGGTAGTCCATGACCGCGTAATGCTGCGTGCTGCGGTTGTCCCAGATCGCGACGCTGTTCTTCGTCCAGCGCCAGCGCACCTGGTATTCGGGGATGTATGCCTGGCTGATCAGGTATTGCAGCAGCTGGCCGGCGCCGGGATTCGCATCCTGCCCGACCCGCACGCGCGCGGGCGTGTGGTAGTTCGTGAAATGCGTGGTGAACGCGTTCACGTACAGCACCTTCTCGCCGGTTTCGGGGTGCGTGCGCACGACCGGATGCTCGGCGTCCGGGTACTGCGCCTTCAGCGCGAGGCGCTTGTCGATCGGCATCGCCGCACCGAAGCTCGCCTCGATGCTGTGGCGCGCGCGCAAGTCGTCGATCTGCTGCTTCACGTGGTCCGGCAGGCGCTCGTAGGCGAGCACCATGTTCGCCCACATCGTGTCGCCGCCAACCGGCGGACCGTCGATGCAGCGCAGCACGCAGCCGAACGGCGGCGCCACGCGCCAGCTCGCATCGCTGTGCCACGCATTCTCGTAGCGGTCGTTCGGCTGGTCGGGCGACTTGTAGATCCGCACGAGCCCCGGGTGTTCCGGGTCGCTGCCGGCGACCGGATGATCCTCGAGCTCGCCGAAGCGCCGCGCGAACGCGACGTGCTCGGCGCGCGTGATGTCCTGGTCGCGCAGGAACAGCACGCGATGCCGCAGCAGCTGCGCGCGGATCTCGGCGAACAGGCCGTCGTCGTGCACGGCGTCGGCGAGGCTCACGTCCAGCAGTTCCGCGCCCAGCGCGCAGGTCAGGGGTTCGACTCGCATGCGCGTCTCCTCAGACGATGAACACCGACGAACCGGTCGTCTTGCGCGATTCGAGATCGCGGTGCGCCTGCGCGGCATCCTGCAGCGCGTAGCGCTGGTTGATTTCAATCCTGATGCGGCCGGCCGCGACGTGCGCGAACAGTTCGCCGGCCAGGTCGTTCTTCTCGGCCGGATCGGCGATGTAGTCGGCCAGCGCCGGGCGCGTCAGGTACAGCGAGCCCTTCATCGCGAGGCGCTGCGGATCGAACGGCGGGATCGGGCCCGACGCGGTGCCGACGCACACCATCAGCCCGCGCCGCTTCAGCGAATCGAGCGAGCCTTCGAAGGTGTCCTTGCCGACGCTGTCGAACACGACGTCGACGCCCGCGCCGTCCGTCAGCTCGCGCACGCGTTTCGCGACGTCCTCGCGGCTGTAGTCGATCGTATGGTCGCAGCCGTGCGCGCGGGCGATCGCGGCCTTGTGCTCGCTGGAAACCGTGCCGATTACCGTGAGCCCGAGCAGCTTCGCCCATTGCGACACGATCAGCCCGACGCCGCCGGCGGCCGCGTGCAGCAGGATCGTGTCGCCCGGCGCGAACGCGTGGATACGGCGCAGCAGGTAGGCCGACGTCAGGCCGCGCATCGTCATCGCCGCGGCCGTTTCGCACGAAATGCCGGCCGGCAGCCGCACGAGCGGCGCGGCGGGGATCAGCCGCTCGGTGCTGTACGCGCCGAGCGTGTTCAGGAAGCCCGTGTAGGTCACGCGGTCGCCGACGGCGACGTTCGTCACGCCGGGGCCGACCGCATCGACCACGCCGGCCGCCTCGACGCCGATCCCGGCCGGCAACGGCACCGGATACAGGCCGCTGCGGAAATACGTGTCGGCGAAATTCAGTCCGACGGCCTCGTGCCGCAGGCGCACCTGGCCGGCGCCCGGCTCGCCGACGTCGACCGCTTCCCAGCGCAGCACGTCGGGGCCGCCGGTTTCGTGGAATCGCACTGCATGTGCCATCGTGTTCTCCGTATGTTGTCAGTCGGATGCGCGCCGCGCATCGTCGGGTTCGTTCATGCCCGGCGGCGTCGCGGCTGCGCCGTTCGCCAGCGGGTCGTCCAGTCCGGCCCAGTCCGCGTCGCCCAGGTAGCGTCGCGCGGCCGGGAAAATCACGCCTTCCATCCGCCCCATCTGCTCGAACGCGCCGTGCGCATAACGGGCGAGCGCCGCGTCGAACGCGGCCGACGGCAGCCCGTCCGCGGCGATCCGCTCGAGCGCATCGAGCGCTTGCGTATCGCGCTGCCGCTGGCGGTCGAGTTCGTCCAGTTCGGCCGCGACGCACTCCGCGCGCACGCGCAATGCCGCGAAGAGCTGCGCTTCGGCGGCCGTGCCGACACGGGCGCGCTGCAACGCGGCGAGCGATGCCAGCGCACGCTGCGCGTCGCTCGCTTGTCGCTGCTGCTGTGCATCCACGTCCACATCCGCGTCCACGCCGAACGCCATCAGCGCATGCAGCAACTCGCCGACCGCGCGATGCGCATCCAGGCAACGCGCCATCACGCGCGCCTCGGCCGGCGTGCGCCGTGACGTGCACACGAGCACCGGGACACCGCTCGTCGCGAGCAGGTGCCGCCGTTGCGCGCAGGCCGCCGCATCGGCATCGTGCGGCAGCGCCGCAACGCCGATCAGGTCGCAGCCGAGTTCGGCCGCCAGCGCGGCAGGTGCCGCGTCGCCGCCCCCCGGAAGGCCGGCCCCCGGATGGCCGGCCCCCGCGATCACATGGGACAAGCCCTGCGCCCGCGCGGCGGCTTCCACTTTCGCACCGTGTTCCGGCAGCCGCGCTCCGGATAAACGCGAGGCCGGCGCGGCGCCGGTCAGCAGGAACGTGACCCGGGCGCCGACCGCGCGCGCCAGTTCGAGCGCATGGCCGATCGCGTCGATGCCGCCGGGCGCGCCGTCGACCGTCACGAGCAGATGGCGGTACATCGTGCCGCTCCGTTTATCCGGCGAGCGACGCGTTGCGCCGCGTGCCTGTCGATACGATGTTCATGGCCCTCTCCTCGTTGCGTTCGTCGTGAATCGGAACCCATGCTATCGACGCGGTGCCGGTACGGCCCCACTCGTCGCGGGGGGGATTGACGCGCGAACGCGGTTCGGCCGATCCTTCCCCCCACACCCACCCCGGACGCTGGCCCGCACGGCACCGCCGGATTCCCA